>JAAUQT010000210.1 GCA_012033495.1 Cyanobacteria bacterium RM1_2_2
CTATCCCTGTACGGGGCAGGTTTAGCAGATAGGAAATTTGTTTTCACCCAAGCCTGTCCCAACTCCATCCCTGTACGGGCAGGTTGAGCAGACAAGAAATTTGTTTTCACCCAAGCCTCCTTGCAAAACCTGCCCCTCCCCCCAACCGATCAATCATCCTTCCCCCTTCCTCGCAATTATGAGTAGCTGGCGTAGAACTCTAGAGTCTGTCTGTCTGTCGTTTGGAGCCATTTTGGTTGGGTTAATCCTGTTTGGAATTTTTTGCGCTGCGGTAGGGCAAATCCGTTGGCGGTGTATGGCTCGATCTGGAAGGCAGCATTTGGCAACTGGCGCACCTTCCAAAACACGCTGATTCGGGCGGCTCCTCTGATGCTGACGGCTCTTTGTACCGCGTTGCCTGCCCGCCTCGGACTGGTGATCATCGGCAACGAAGGGGCACTGGTGATCGGAGGGATTGCCGCCGTTTCGATTGGGTTGGCAATTGGCACTGCCCTGCCGCCGTTCTTCGCTCAGGTGGGAATGGCGATTGCCGGACTCGTGGCAGGCGGACTGTGGATCATGGCAGCCGGAGCCTTAAAGCACTATCGCGCCGTCAACGAAACAATCAGCAGTTTGCTGTTGAACTACATTGCGATTGCGCTGTTGAACCATCTGGTGGGCGGCCCAATGCGCGATCCCAGTTCGCTGAACAAACCTTCGACCTATCCGCTGCCGGAAGCCATCATGCTGGGCAATCTTCCCGGTACGCGGGTGCATTGGGGGCTACTATATGGCGTGATTGCCTGCGTGATTGCTTACTTTCTGATTCAGCGCACCACCTTCGGTTTCGCGGCGCGGACGGCAGGCGGCAACATTCGAGCAGCCCGGATTGCTGGCTTACCAGTCGGCAAACTAACGCTAATGGTCTGTTTTTTGGCGGGTTCCTGTGCGGGGCTGGCGGGCATGGTGGAAGTGGCGGCGGTGCAAGGGTCGGCCAATGAATCGCTGAATGTGGGCTACGGCTATGGCGGCATTTTGGTGGCGTTTGCGGCTCGGCATAATCCTTTGGCGGCAATTCTGATTTCCCTGCTGGTGGGCGGCATTTTGGCCAGCGGCGGCATTTTGCAGCGGGCGCACGATCTCCCCGATGCGACGGTTTTGGTGTTCCAAGGGCTGGTGTTTTTAGTGGTGCTCTACAGCGATTCTCTATACGGCAGGATTCCGTTCTTTAAGGAAAAACCGCTGATGGCAACTCCCTCCAGTCCGCCATCAAGTCCGGGTCAAGAGCCAGTGGTTTTAGGCTGATGTGGGTTTTTATAGCGAGGAGCAGTGAGGATAAAAAATGGCAACTGAAGCAACCACAGCCCTGGGATGGTTGGGCGTTCCGTTAGCGATCGCCGCAGGCACGATGCGAGGCGGCACTCCGTTTCTGTTTGTCAGTTTGGGCGAATGCCTGACCGAAAAAAGCGGCAAAATCAACCTGGGCTTAGAAGGCACTTTGCTGACGGGCGCAATGACGGCCTACGGTGTCTCCTACCTAACCGGATCGCCCTGGCTTGGCGTGTTGGCGGCCGGCTTGGCAGGCGCGGCGTTGGGCATCATTCACGGCTGGTTATCGCAGCAGTTTCGCGTTAACGATGTTGCCGTCGGCATTGCGATGATTATTTTTGGCAGCGGCATTGCTTTTTTCTTCGGCAAGCCTTTTATTCAGCCAAAAGCCCCCCAGTTGCCCACAATCGATCTGGGCGGATGGAGTACCGTCCCGGCGTTGCAGGCGGCTCTGCAAATTAGCCCGCTGTTTGTGTTAGGGGTGATTATCGCGCCGCTGATGCACTGGTTTTTCAAATCGACCCGCTGGGGTTTGTTTATTCGCGCCGTGGGTGACAGTCCCGATGCAGCACGGGCAATGGGCGTTTCGATTTTTAGAGTCCGGATGCTCAGCGTCATGGCAGGCAGTTTTCTAGCCGGAATTGGCGGCGCATCTCTGTCACTCTACTATCCCGGACTGTGGACAGAGCGGATTTCAAGCGGTCAAGGCTTAATGGCGGTGGCGCTGGTGATTTTTGCCCGCTGGAACCCGATTCAGTGTCTCTGGGCATCGCTGCTGTTTGGCGGCGCACAGGCTCTCGGCCCTGCCCTGCAATCTGTCGGCATCAAAGAAGGCTATTACCTATTCAATGCCGCACCGTATATTCTGACATTACTAATCATGATCCTTACTTGTTCTCCCAAGCGTACTCTCACAGGCGCTCCCGGTGCACTCGGAACTGATACTTAATTTCTCCACTCCTCTACTCCCCACCTTCCCTATTCCCCCATCAAAACCATGAGCGGACTTGGCGGACTCAACAAATCTCCTAACGGCGTTGTTCTCGGACTGGTGCAATTACAGCTTCCCACCGTCGTGACGCCAGATGATCTTACCCAACAAACCCAGCGCATTTGTGATCTGGTGGGCAAAGCTCGGCGCAACATGCCGACGATGGATCTGGTGGTGTTCCCGGAATATGCGCTGCACGGACTCTCGATGGATACAAATCCGGCGATTATGTGTCGGTTAGATGGGCCCGAAGTGCAAGCCTTTCAGCAAGCCTGCCGCGACCACCAGATTTGGGGCTGCTTCTCGATGATGGAAGCCAACCCGCACGGCAACCCCTACAACAGCGGCATCATCATCGACGACCAAGGCGAACTGAAACTCTATTACCGTAAGCTGCATCCTTGGGTTCCCGTAGAGCCGTGGGAGCCTGGGAATCTCGGCATTCCGGTCTGCGAGGGCCCCAACGGCAGCACCTTAGCGCTGATCATTTGTCATGACGGCATGTTCCCCGAAATGGCGCGAGAATGTGCCTATAAGGGAGCCGAAATTATGATCCGCACGGCAGGCTACACCGCCCCGATCCGGCATTCCTGGCAAATCACCAATCAGGCAAACGCCTTTTGCAACCTGATTTACACCGCTTCGGTTTGTATGTGCGGCAGCGACGGCACGTTCGATTCGATGGGCAAAGGGATGTTTGTCAACTTCGACGGCACGCCGCTGGTCATGGGTAGCCACCGTCCTGATGAGATCATCACTGCCGAACTGCGCCCCGATCTGGTACGAGAAGCCCGTAAACATTGGAGTGTAGAAAACAATATCTATCAATTTGGACATCGCGGCTACGTTGCGGTGAAGGGTGGCGCGCAAGACTGTCCCTATACCTACATGAAAGATCTGGTGAACGGGAACTATCGCCTGCCGTGGGAAGATGAAGTAATCTACAAAGACGGCACATCCTGTGGGTTTCCGGCTCCCAGCCGCATCTACGAAGGCGAAGAACTCAAAGTCATGGACGCGATGAACTAGGAAGGAATCATGGGACTTTACATTCCAGCTAACCCCTACCCCTATCCCTACAATGGCGATCTGCGTCCGGCGAATACGGCGCTGATCATCATCGACATGCAAACCGACTTTTGCGGCAAAGGCGGCTACGTAGACAAAATGGGCTACGATCTCTCCCTGACTCGTGCCCCCATCGCGCCTCTGCAAACCCTACTCGCCGCCATGCGAGCCAAAGGTTTTCACATTTTGCATACCCGCGAAGGACACCGCCCCGATTTGTCAGATTTGCCCGAAAACAAACGCTGGCGATCGCGGCAAATTGGCGCTGGGATTGGCGACCCCGGCCCCTGCGGTAAAATTCTGGTACGCGGCGAACCGGGCTGGGAAATCATCCCCGAACTCGCTCCCCTACCCGGAGAACCGATCATCGACAAACCCGGCAAAGGTTCCTTCTATGCCACCGATCTCGATCTTTTACTCAAAGGCAGAGGCATTCAAAACATCATTCTCACGGGCATCACCACCGACGTTTGCGTTCACACTACCCTACGCGATGCCAACGATCGCGGCTATGAATGCCTGATCCTTTCCGACTGCACCGGAGCGACCGATTACGGCAACCACCTCGCCGCGCTCAAAATGGTGACAATGCAAGGCGGTGTTTTCGGAGCCGTCGCCGACTCACAAGCCGTTTTGGGGGCAATCGAAGCGTTGTGATGGTTTCTCTGGGGCTTAAAAAATATCTCTTCCTAACAATTTCACCCACAACCACCGATCCGTCCGGGCGGGTTTAGCAGATAATCTTTTTGTAATCGCCCCAAATCTCTTTCAAAACCCGCCCCTACCCATCCATCCACCCATCCATCCATTCATTTATCCCATGACAACTACCATCTCGGCTCCGCTCAATACCCAAATCGATGCTCCGCCTGAACTTGAAGTTGTCAACATGACCAAACAGTTCGGCAGTTTGGTGGCACTCGATCAGGTTTCTATGGCGCTGAAGCCCGGAACCTTTCATGCCCTGCTGGGTGAAAATGGAGCCGGAAAAAGCACGCTGGTGAAGTGCATCATGGGGTTCTATCGTCCGACTCGCGGCGAGGTGTTGATCAACAAACAGGCTTGCACGATCGACAGTCCCCGCGATGCCCAGCGCTACGGCGTCGGCATGGTATATCAGCATTTCACCTCAGTTCCTGCAATGTCGGTGGCGGAAAATTTGGTGCTGTCGCGGCTCGCTAGTCCGGCGGTGCTGAATTGGAAACCGAGTATGAGCAGCTTGAGGCGTTTATGGAGCAGGCTCCTTTTCGAGTGCCGCTGGATGCCTTGGTGGCGCAGTTGGCCGCCGGACAGAAACAAAAGCTAGAGATCTTGAAACAGCTTTATTTGAAAAGCAAAATCCTGATTCTGGATGAGCCAACTTCGGTACTCACGCCCGACGAAGCCGATGAAGTGTTGGGGCTAATTCGACAGGAAGTCACTGCTGGAAAGCTGAGTGTGCTGATCATTACGCACAAATTCCGCGAGGTGACAGCCTTTGCAGATGAAGTCACAGTGCTGCGAAAAGGTAAGTTTGCCGGACATGGCAGCGTCGCGGATCTCAGCGTGACGGACATGGCAGAAATGATGATGGGTGAACGCCGCGAAGCCCAGCCCGTCTCGAAGGTGGCATATCCTGATGCGGTGCCGGTGTTGCAGGTGAAAGACCTGACCGCCAGCAAAGACAACGGCTTAGAAGCAGTCAGCGGCATCAATCTGACGGTGCATCGGGGCGAAATTGTCGGGATTGCAGGCATTTCTGGGAACGGACAAAAAGAACTGGTGGAAGTGCTATCGGGACAACGCTCGCCCACATCCGGGGAAGTGCGGGTGAATGGCGAAGTATATACCGCATCTCGCGGCGAAATGTTTAAGCATAAGGTGTTTGCTCTACCCGAAGAACCTTTGAAAAATGCCTGTGTGCCGCACATGAGCGTGGCGGAAAATATGGCAATCCGCACGTTTGACCGCCCACCGCAAGCAAAGGGCTTTATGCTAATTTTGAGCGCAATTCGGCAAATGGCGCATGGCTTAATTCAACAGTTTTCCGTCAAAACACCCACACCCGAAACGCCAATTAGCAATCTTTCCGGCGGCAACGTGCAGCGGGCAGTGCTAGCGCGGGAGCTTTCGGCAGAACAGATTAACTTACTAATTGCCGCCAATCCCTGCTTTGGCTTAGACTTCAATGCGGTTGAATTCATCCACGGACAAATCGTCGAAGCGCGAAATCGAGGCGTAGCAGTGCTGTTGGTCAGCGAAGATTTAGACGAACTGCTGAAGCTGAGCGATCGCCTGATCGTAATCAGCGGCGGCAAATTCGCCTACGAAAGCTCGATCGAATCCGCCGACTTCTCGACCATCAGCCACAGCATGGCGGGACATTGATAGATTAGCCTGTCTGATTTGAGTGCTCCGGAAGCCATCGATTATGTAAACAACGGTAGAGTGGGCGCAACCTATAGTAGGCAACTATAATTGCTGAGTAGGAGTTGATAACGGTGTCAATCTATATTGCAGCGTAACCTGCGACAGTTTTCAGATGGCATATAACTTTCAAGATTAGATGAAGAGAACCTTAAATGGTTTCCGAGGGACAATTCGTGTGCGACTTTACGCACGATAGATATTAGGTCAGGACAGATAAGAGGACTTAGAAAAGTCGTTATCAATTTTCGCTATCCGATTACAGCCATAGCTGGTCGCAATGGTTCTTGCAAAACTACAGTTCTTGCGCTGTCAGCATGTGCATTTCACAATAATTCTGATGGCTTTAAATTACCTGGGAGAAAACAGTCTTACTACACTTTTTCAGATTTCTTTGTCCAGACGAAAGAAGAAGCAGCACTGGGCAACATATATGTTGGGTACGAAATTCTTCACAACAAATGGAAGGATGCTGAACCTGGGACAGGTTGGCAATGGCGTATCAAAAAGTCTAGGAATCGCTGGAATAACTATGATTTTAGGATTAGACGTACAGTGGTATTTCTTGGTATCGAACGAATTGTCCCACACTCCGAAAGAAGTGTTTCCAAGAGCTATCGAGGTAGATTTAAGCTGGGGATCGCTCATGGTTGGGAAGATAATGTTCGTGAAGCTGTAGGCAGAATTCTTGGCACTGACTATGCCAGTTTCAGTTATAAACGGCACTCAAAATATCGCCTGCCTATTGTAGCTAAAAAAGACCAAAGGGTCTATTCTGGTTTTAATATGGGAGCAGGAGAACACTCCTTATTTGAGCTATTTGCAATCATTAATGAGTGCCCAGATGGTTCACTCATATTGATGGATGAAATAGAGCTAGGTCTTCATGAAAAAGCCCAGGAAAATTTAATCAAAGAACTAAAAGAAATTTGTAAGAAGCGTAAATTTCAAATTATTTGTACGACTCATTCTTCTCGCATTCTAGAATGTTTGCCCCCAGAAGGTAGGATCTTTCTCGAACGCACTGGTACTAAGACTGATGTTATCCCTGGAATTTCCCCAGCTTACGCAACTGGTAAGCTTTCAGGTCGTTCAAACGTTGAGTTAGATATTCTGGTAGAAGATGAAGCAGCAAAATTAATATTAGAAACAGTTTTAGATAAAGAGCTTCGCTTACGCACAAAAGTTTTACCTATTGGTTCAGCCGCAGCAGTTATGAAACATCTTGCCGCGAGATATAAGGAAGCCAGGCATAAAAAGATGGTGCGGTAGAAGTTCTTGTGTTTCTTGATGGTGACAAGTTATCGAAAAGAACTGAGCAAATTAGCCAGTTTCTAAAAGCTTTTGAAAACACTATGGAGCAACAAGAGTCTAGGGACTGGGTAGAGAAACGATTACATTTTCTACCAGGTGACAAATGGCCTGAGTTGTGGATTGTAGCACATAGCAGTAGACAACCTTTTTATGAAAGATTTAGGCGAGAACTTCAAATGTCAAAAGCAGAAGTTGATGACATGTTAGATTCAGCATCTAGGGCTGGCAAGCATGATGAGTTTTACGAAGCAGCAAAATTATTGGCTCGTGATGAGAAGGTTGTAGCAAATTATCTAATTAAAAGTGCGTTTGAGTCTGCTCCAGAGGAATCACAGAAAATTGTTGGCATCATTAAAAGTTTTCTTGGATGAATAGCAATTACTACAGTTTCTCTGTTTTCTGAACCAGACTCTATAATCTTGATACCCTCTTTTCTTCGCGCAAAATCTATGCCCGCCATTGATGCGCGGGTAGGCAGGGATGGAATTCGCAAGCTAGATTGACACAAAATTCTAGACAGACTCAAACAAATCCCTTGGAATTTTCATTTCCTCTCACGGCTGAAGTTGATTCAACTTGTTTTGGGCAAACACAAGCAACTGCTGCGCCTCTAGATAAGCAGTCGTGCCATTTTCAACGCGCTTCAGTTGAGTAATAATTCCTTGCAACTTGCCAATTGTGTAATTTGTGTAATTGCGGTTCAAATCCTTCGGGTTGTCTGGAATAGAAACTTGTAGGGATGCGATTTGCTCTTGCGCTGCCCTCAAAGCTTGCACGGATTCTGCCTCAGCTTGTTCACGAATTTTCACCTGCGATAGAGCAGACCGATATTCGACCAGCAAGCGCTGCGCCTCTGCATAGCCAGCTACATCATCCGAAGGGATTTTTTCCAGGCGAACAATTGCGTCCTGCCAAAATGTTGCGATTTGCTGCCATTCTTCAACCGGATGAGGTGGATTTTGCCCATGTTTGGCGGCTTGCCAAGCAAATCCTCTTGCTGCTTCAATCAAAGACGCAATTTGCTCATTTCCTGCCGCTAATCCTACAGCTTCTTGAAACTCTCGTTGCGCTGCGATCAATTGCTGCTGAGCCGTTCGCCCGGCAAAGGTAGCAGCCGGAATTTGCTCAAGTTGATCAAGAGCATTGCGCCACCCATTAATCGCCAACTGTTTATCAGGAGGAGTTTTTGCTAGTTGATATTGCTGTTTTGCCTGTTCTAAGCCTTGCTCTGCTTCAACCAACAAAACGCGAGCATTCTTCTCCTGAAAGACTTTAGCTTCTAACTCACCCATGCGGGCACGGGCACTATCAAACTGAGACGGACTGAACCGCCAGCGATACCACCAAGCACGATATTCAGGAGAATCGTATAAAAAACGGATCGGAAGCGCATCCAGGCTTTTCTGTGCCTGAATCACCTTTTGTTCGCCCAATTCAATATCGGCATGGCTGGTGGCTTGGTTGACTAACTGATCAGCTTGTTCTACCAAGGCGATGGCATCCCGATAGTTTTCGTCAATGCTCATGTAGCTGGGCAGCAGCAGGATTGGGGCGACGCGAGCGACGGGACGACGAATCGAGGGATAGGGTAAGTTGACGAACCAAAGCACTCCAATCGGGATTCCTGCTAAAAGCCCCATCCAAACCAGTTTCGTGAGCATCTTGCGGTTACGAGATGCGGGTTTAGCAGAACGATGAGGATGAACCTGAACCACCTGAGATGCTAGTTTTTGCTCAAGTTCCTGTTCCAATTCAGCTAGCGTTTTAGGGACTTGGGGTTGAATTCCACCGGACTGAGGAGTGACGATAGGCTGTCCGGGTGTCGGAACAGTTGCAGCGCTTTGGGGTTGCCCACCCTGTTTTTTGCCTAGTTCAGCCAAGCGATTAAAAAGCCCCATACTATATGCCAACTAGAGGTAAGGAGATGGTTCTAGAGTTCCCACCTCTCAAGGATAGGGCAACTACTCGCAGACTTGCCAGGAAACAGATCGCAGTTCACATTCTCTAAATATCCACGAGTCAAAATATTAGACTTCATCGGAAATAGAGTAGTCTAGAAACCAAGCGTTTTTCTTGCTCGAGAACCAGCAATTCTAAATTCAGAAACTAAGAAGAATCAGCAGTTTGAGCAGGTGGGGAGTCAGAGAGCATGAAATCCAAGAGATGTTGCCAGCTTTCAAACCAGAGGTACTTAGTCAATGCAAGAAGGTCT
>JAAUQT010000211.1 GCA_012033495.1 Cyanobacteria bacterium RM1_2_2
GCCGAAGGCAGAGGGCAGAAGTCGTTTACTGGTCTGCCGTGATAAATCTGGTTTCCTATTTGTGTCAACTTTCAACCTGCTGTTAACCTGACAATCGTTGTTCAGGCAATACCGTGCTTCGACTGCGCTCAGCACTCAGGGACGTTCAGCACTCAGGGACGCTTATCTCTCAAGGGCGCTTATCTCTCAGGGACGCTTATCACCCAAGGAAGAAGTGGGTTGAGCGCAGTCGAAACCCGATCCCAATGTTGGGGATTCTGTTGCCGGAATATCTTATACCGATTTAATCTCATGCCGATTTAAACAGAAGACGCGGCAGTTCGCAGACTGAAACCATGGCTGCGTGAAGCTTCCCCAATCCAAAAGTTGCTAGAGCAACGCTGCGCGAACGCAAATCCAAAATCCAAAAGGATCACTCAAAGCCCGCCAGAGCCGAGCTTCCCGACCTCGAACAGCACGATTGTAGTCCATCGACAGTTCAAAGTTGCTACTCCCCCTTCTGCCTTCTGTCTTTTGCCTTCTTCTGCCTCAAACCAACGTATAATACCTGTACAAAGTTGCTTGAAGCTGATGATCACGTTTAAGCAGGCTTGCCTGATCGCAATGGTATGGGGCAGCATGGTGA
Organism: Cyanobacteria bacterium RM1_2_2; assembly: GCA_012033495.1. Taxonomy (GTDB): domain Bacteria; phylum Cyanobacteriota; class Cyanobacteriia; order Elainellales; family Elainellaceae; genus Elainella. The sequence continues at coordinate 626 of JAAUQT010000211.1, forward strand.
CTGGACTAGCTCCTGCTTTTGCTTTGCCGCCGCCGGAAGATCAGCCAGAAGAGCGCCTGCGAACAGAAATTATTTTAGAGGCGCGGTCGCCCATGGACGGTGAGCCGCTGACGGCCGCTGAATATGCTGAACTTGAGGCACAGCTTGAAGCAGAATCGAGAAATATTGGGATTGTGCCTCCTGATGTTCGCCGCATTATTGGGTTACTACGACTCCGCAAAGCATTGCGAACTATTCTGCCGTTTTTCTAACAGTCGATACTTCAACAGGCTGCTCTTCAATAGGCTGCTCTTGAAATTCCGAAGCTTTAGATTCCAGCGACTGAATTCCAAATTGGCTCAAGGGGATTTTAATAGACTGAACATCTTCTAGGTCAATCCTCTCTAAGCCAACGCTCTCTAGCTCAGCCACTAAAGCCGGCTCCAGCTTGCCGGGGTAGTGACGCTGCAAAATCTCGCGGCTTCTAGCAATATCTTCTGCTAAAACAATGTCTGATTGGCTGAGCAAGCCTACCACTTGTTGCGGCTGATCGCGCAGTACAACCGGAAGTTGCTGAAGTCCGCGAGTGGTCATGCGGCTAATTGCTTCGCTGAGGGGTTCTTCGGGATAGGCGTAAACCAGCTTTGTTGTGCAAAGTGTCCGAATTGGTAAGCTTAACTGCGCTTGCACCTCTGCTTCTGTTTTTGCCCGCAGCATCGACCGATTAATATCTTGCAGCGTCAGAATGCCAACCAACTGCTCGTCTGCCTCAACCACCAGCGCCCCGTGAACTCGTCGAGCCATTAGCTGTTGAGCCGCGGCTAATAACAGCACTTCCCCTGCAAGTTTGAACGGTGCAGTTTGCATGGCCTCTGCCACGGTAATGGCTGGAGCAGCAGGTTCTTCCGGGTCGGTTTCAGCAGGTTCCGGCTTCGTGGTGTTGTCGATGACGACCTGTGGATGCAGATACTCAACCAGCCAAATGCTCAACCCCACGGCAGCCATTAGCGGCAGAACAATTCGATAATCGTGGGTTAATTCAAATAGCAGCAAAATCGCGGTTAAAGGAGCACGCACGCTTCCTGCTAACACAGCCGCCATGCCCACCATCGCGTAAGCAGGCGGAGATGCCATGTATTCGTGCAGCATCGGCAAGGACAAGGCTAACACTTTGCTGTAGATTGACCCTAAGGACGCCCCCAAAAACAGCGCTGGCGCAAATACTCCGCCCACAAAACCGCTGCCAAAACTCACCGCCGTCAGGATCAGTTTGACAACCAGCAGGGCAACCACAAGCTGGAGTGGAAACTGCACATCTTGCAGCATCGCTTCCACCGTTTCGTACCCTACGCCCAAAATTTGCGGTAGTTTCAGCGCCACTAACCCCAGGCAAGCGCCGCCAATCACCGGATGCAGCGGCTGCGGAATTTTGGCTAACCACCGAAACCCGTTGACCTTCCCCTGAAAACACCGTTGCGACAGCCGCAGTCCCCGCACATAAATTAGAGAAACCAAGCTTGCCAGTAGCCCCAAACCCACATACAGCGGCAGTTCCAGCAGACTTCGCACTTCATAAGCGGGTAAGGCAAAAGCTGGCTGAGAGCCAAGCCCAATTTGAGCAATCCACGCAGAAACCACAGCAGCTAACAGCACCACGCTAGCGGTAGAAGCGACAAATGTAGTGCCCAAAATCACTTCTAGGGCAAAGAACACCCCAGCAATCGGCGCATTGAAACCTGCGGCCAATCCTGCGGCTGCCCCCGCACTCAAAAGCAACTTGCGGCGTTCTTGGGAAACTCGCAAAGCCTGCCCCAACAGCAAGCTAAAATAAGCGCCAATTTCAACGCTAGGGCCTTCTGGGCCTAAAGACGCTCCACTGCCCAGCGAAATTGAAGCTGTCACCATTTTGATCACCGGATTGAGCAACAGCACATCTCGGCTGCCTTGCACAACCTCAATTAAGGTTGCTAAACCGGGGCCAAAATCTTTGATCCACCAGCGCAGCAGACCAATTGCCAATCCGCCCAGCAGCGGAATCAGGGCAAGCGTCCAGTGTCCCCAAATCGATAGGGTGCTGGAAACATCGCCGAACATCAGCCCATGCATTCGGTGAATGAGGAATCGAAAGAGCACGACTCCCACCCCTGCCCCCAATCCCACCAGCACTGCCAGCAGCAAGACGACCGTTTCTGGATTAGGCTGCAATTGAGATAAAAACGTATTGAGTCGGGGAGGTGTCCTCGAAGTATCGGCAGTTCTGATGTCAGTGGAGGGTAAGCTTGAGGGCGGATGGGAGGGCAGTTGCATGATCGATCGAAGCCAGAAAAGGATAAAGAATCAGGATTCTGACCTAAAACCTCATCTAGAAAAATTTTTGACAGTGACTCGTGCCCTCACTAAACGACTGCACCACTGCCTCAAATTGGATCTGAAATAGGTTTCGAGAACCTGCACAATTCTATTCTGATAGATATGGCCTCGGAACAGTTAGGATTTTTTTAGATGAAGGGCTTACCTCGCCCAATAGATCACTTTCTTCTCCACAAAGACAAAAAAGCCGTAAAGCGTCACACCCATCAACGCTAAAACCAGTAAAGCGGCAAATGCGAGCGGAATATCAAAGCTGGAGGTGGCTTGCACAATCAAATAACCCAAGCCTGCATTGGAAGCAATGGATTCTGAAATCACTGCCCCAATGAAGGCAAAGGAGGCAGCAATCTTGAGGGAGGCAAAAATGTAGGGCAGCGAATGAGGCCAGCCAACCTTTTGAAAGGTTTCGATTTGACTCGCTCCTAAAGATCGCAGAACGTCCTTCATTTCAGGTTCGACTGTGTCGAGTCCTAAAGCAACGTTGACAGCGATGGGAAAGAAAGCCAGCAGAAAAGCCGTCAGCGTCGCCGGAATTGCGTTGGCGCCAAACCAAATGGCGAGCAGCGGCACTATGGCAGCTTTTGGAATGGTATTAAACGCCACCAGCAGGGGATAGAGGGTTAAATAGGCAACTTTGGAATAGCCGATCAAGAAGCCCAACACAACCCCTACACCCACTGCCAGAATGAAACCAATCAGCGTTGTCCAGAGAGTGCGAAGCGTATTGACCGTTAGCTGTGGCCCAAAGTTGACCATTGCCTGAAAAATCTTGCTAGGGGCAGGCAGGTTGAATGGCGGAATTTTAAAAATCAGAACAATCAGTTCCCAAACCACAAATAAAAGGATAGTTGCAACAAACGGCAAAACAAACCCAGCCGCCTTCGATTTCAAGAACTTTTCCATTATTTAAATTAGCTTCGCAACAATACTAAGTTGAATGAGTAGCTGGAATTAGTGCTGAATGTGACGGCGAATCGTAGAGAAATAGTGGTGGAACTCGTCAGATAATTCCATTTCTAGCGTGCGTGGACGTGGCAAATCGATCTGCGTTTCGTAAATAATCGAACTGGGGCGTGAACTCATGACATACACTTTGTCTGACAGGAAAACCGCTTCTCGTAAATCGTGGGTAATCAAAATGCTGACACACTTCACCCGCATCCAGAGCGCTTGCAGCATCACCCACATTTCTTCTCGCGTGAAGGCATCCAGTGCGCCAAACGGCTCATCAAGCAGCAAAATTTCGGGTTGATGAATCAACGCCCGACACAACGATGCCCGCTGCCGCATTCCGCCCGACAGTTGCCAAGGATACTGTTTCTGGAAATCTTGGAGGCGCACCGTAGAGAGTAAGTCTTGCGCCATGTGAATGAATTCAGCTTTCTTTTGCCGAAAATTGTTTTTGTAGGGCTGAACAATCTCTAGGGGCAAAAGCACATTATTCAAAGTGTTGCGCCACGGCAGCATAACCGGATTCTGAAATGCCATCCCAACGTTTTTGAGCGGCTGGGAGATCCGCTGACCCCGACAGCGAATTTCGCCAATGGGGGCTGGATTCAAACCAGAAACCATGCGCAGAACCGAGGTTTTGCCGCAGCCGCTCGGCCCAACAAACGAGATAAACTCACCTGGCTGAATCGACAAATTCATCTCTTGAATGATTCGACGTATGGCTCCTTCAAACGGATATTCCAACCCCACTTGGTCAAATTCCAGGAGCGGTTGGCTACCCGATGCGGCAGGCTCAGGCGTAATTGAATTGGTAAAGGGCTGAACCATATGATGACAAAATAAAATCAATGAAAACCTGCTGTTCGGGCAGTAGTCAAAGCACCACGATCAACCCTCAGTTCAGCGCGGTGCGTTCGCTGGCAGGGGGCACTTGTCGTTCGGCCGCCGCAGGGAGATATTCGTCGGTGTAGATGTCTGCTATCGTTGGCGACGACTGCAATCCAAATCCTTTCGCGGTTTGTTCAATTGTCTTTTCCAAACGTTCTGGATCAACCGCACCTAAGCCTAATTTCTCGACCTCTGGCGTAATATACATGCGGGTCAAGGCTTCCTCTAAACGGATCTTCTCAGCAGCGCGATCCATGAGCTTGCTTTGGTCGGCAGCAATCACAGCATCTAGCCCAGCCGAAGGGTCTCGCAAAACATCCTGCATTCCGCGCAGATAGGCCTTCACGAAACCTCTCACAGCATCGGGATTCGCCTCCGCAAAGGCAACGTTGGCTAGAATAACGTTGCCGTAGAAATCAAGCCCGTTGTCGGTGTAATAGAAAACATTGATGTCATCCATCGTTTTGCCAGCCTTCAACAAGCTAGGCAACACCGAAGTAGAAAAACCGCTGACCGCATCGACCTGATTTTGAAGCAAAAAGCTTTCTCTCAGCTTGGGTTCCATGGTTGTCCACTCGACAGAGCTAGGATCAAGCCCAACCTCTTGAGCGAACAAGGGAAACAGCTTACGAGGCCCATCGCCCGCTGGAGCACCCAGCTTTTTGCCTGCCAAATCTTGCGGAGTGTTGATGCCGTTCTCTTTGAACGTCACGATTGAAAAGGGCGCTTTGTTTTGAGTCGCAGCAACCGCAATCACTTTATTGCCTGGATTCTTTTCGTTAAACTCCAGAGCGTTATACATATCGCTGAAGGCCAGATCGAAGTTGCCCGTTCCCAGCTTACTGATCGTATCTGCGTTGCCAAATCCTCGCTCATAGGAGACGTTCAAGCCTTCTTCAGCAAAATAGCCTTTCTCAATTGCCACAATCAAAGGTGCGTCCAAACTCTGCATCAAAAATGAGAGTTGCACTCGGACATCTGTTTGCGCCTTTTGATCGGTCGCTGCCGGAGCCGCATCGGTTGCTGAAGCCGCATCTGCCGCCGGAGCCGCATCGGTACTGGTTGCTGACGGTTGAGCAGCACATCCAGCCGAAAGAACGATGGCCGCAGTCAATAGCAGACCCGAAAATCGCTTGAACCTGATTCTGCTCACAGTCACGCTCCAGTTCTGAGTCACTTTGCTAAAATTAAATGCACTTACTTAAACTAAGTGTTCCGCTCGCTCAAGCCGAACCTAACTTGGTTTAACCGCATATCTCACTTTTACGCGGTCTAAGGTGTCAGGATTCAGTTGGCAAGCTGTGATCCAACTTTGTTCGTGAGTCACATTGAAGAAGATTCTCAGCCTGCTTTTCTGTCTTTTTGGTCACAAAAACTCTGCATTCTGCATACAAATTCTTCATACATCAGCATACAAAAGGTTCTGTGCAGCGGCATCCTAACTTGACTCTAGGGGCTGTGATTAATTCCAGCTAAACCCTGACCATAGCAAGGCGACATCCCTTAGCCTGTTTTTGGGAACGGGCGCGATCAAGCGGATGCGGCAAGCGTTTGACCCTGAATGGATGACGCGCCCTAGGCTTTCTATGAAAGCTTGGATAGAAAACGGGTTCAACGCTGCGCGGTTGCAAAAAGCCTCATATGCGCCGTCAAGTTGTGCTATCCTAGAAAAGTTGTCTAAATCTCACACATTCAGGGTTTCGGGTGTTTTGCTTTACGCAAAATGCGCCTGAATGGAAGATAAACCCGAAGGGAGTTAAATTAATATGCCAGTTGTTACGTTGGCTCAGCTATTAGAGTCCGGTGTTCACTTTGGACATCAAACCCGCCGTTGGAATCCGAAGATGTCGCCTTACATCTACACGGCTCGCAATGGTGTTCACATTATTGATCTGGTGCAAACTGCCCAGTTGATGGAAGAAGCCTACATCTATTTGCGCACTGCATCAGAACAGGGTAAGCGCGTTTTGTTTGTGGGAACCAAGCGGCAAGCAGCAGGTATTATCGCTCAAGAAGCGCTGCGTTGCGGTTCGTTCTATGTGAACCAGCGCTGGTTGGGGGGCATGTTGACGAACTGGGCAACCATCAAAACTCGTGTCGATCGCCTGAAGGAATTGCAGCGTCGTCAAGATACAGGCGCTTTAGATCTCTTGCCCAAAAAGGAAGCAGCCGTCCTACGCCGCGAGTTGGAAAAGCTACAGAAATATTTGGGCGGCATCAGCGGGATGCGGAAAGTTCCCGATATCGTGATCATTGTGGATCAGCGACGGGAGTACAACGCAGTCCAAGAGTGCCAAAAACTCGATGTGCCGATCGTTTCGCTGCTGGATACCAACTGCGATCCCGATACCGTCGATATCCCGATTCCGGCGAACGATGACGCGATTCGCTCAATCAAGCTGATTGTGGGTCGGTTGGCAGATGCGATTTACGAAGGGCGGCACGGAGAGCTTGATGCGGATGAAGAGGACTACGAAGATTACGAAGAGCTAGCCGAAGAATTTGAATACGATGAGAGCGAATTCGGGGATGATGGAGAAGAAAAAGAAGAATAAGAACGGCAGCTAGAAGTTTTGAGTTTTAGGCAGCGTGGATTGAAACTCTCGTTGCTTAAGACTCAAAACAGCTTGTTTCTTGTACTGTCTAAATCAGTGATCTTTCACCTTAACCTAGAACTTAGAACCCAGAACCTATACCAGACAGGGATTAGAGCAATAATGGCGGACATACCAGCAAAGCTTGTCAAAGAACTACGCGACAAAACCAACGCCGGGTTTGGGGATTGCAAAAAAGCCCTTGAAGCGAACGACGGCGATATGGAGAAGGCAATCGAGTGGCTGCGCCAGAAAGGGATTACTTCTGCGGAGAAAAAATCCGGCAAAATTACCGCAGAAGGTTTAGTTGGCAGCTATATTCACACAGGCGGACGAGTGGGTGTTCTGGTGGAAGTGAACTGCCAGACCGATTTCGTGGCTCGCAATGAGGCTTTTCAAGCTCTTGTGAAAGATATTGCTATGCAGATCGCAGCCTGCCCTAACGTCGAATATGTTCGGATCGAAGATATTCCTCCGGATGTAGTCGCCAAAGAGAAAGAGATCGAAACTGGACGAGATGATCTGGGTAACAAACCCGAAGCAGTGCGTGAAAAGATTGTCGCCGGACGGATCGAGAAACGCCTCAAAGAGCTATCGTTACTGGAACAGCCCTATATCAAAGATCAAAGCATCACGGTTGCAGAACTGGTGAAGCAAAACATTGCAGGCTTGGGTGAAAACATCCAGGTGCGCCGGTTTGTCCGCTTTGTGATGGGTGAAGGCATCGAGAAAGAGGAGAGCGACTTTGCCGCAGAGGTCGCGGCTCAAACAGGGGCAAAAGCAGAAGAGCCTGCTCCGGTTGCAGAAGAACCTACCGCAGAACTCGTTACAGAAGAGCCAGCCCCAGTGGAAGCTGCTGTAGCAGAACCGGTTGCCGTAGAGTCAGTGGAAGAGTCAGTTGCCGTAGAATCTGCTCCTCAACCAGAAGCGAAATCGAAATCTGAAGGTAAGCCTGGCAAGAAAAAAGCGAAGAAATAGCCGCGATTTGTTGATAGGGTCGCTAGGTTATGGGTAATGGGTCATCGGCACACTCCGATTGCTTGTTACCCATTCTCATTTCAATCCGTTTGTTAGCTGGCTTCGTTTCTAGGTTGGGGCAGCACAGCCAGGTTATTAGTGAGTATCCAGCATTAAGTAATACGATTTAAAATAGAAGTAGTTCTACAATGTCCCAAAGGTGAAAAATGCCTACCTTCACTCTGACTAATGAGCAAGTTGTTGAGTTAGTCAAACAGTTGCCTAACGAGCAACAGATTGAGGTGTTTAGATTTTTACTGCTACAGCAGTGGGGACAATGGAAATCTCTATCACAATATGAAGCAGATAGAGCCAGGCTCGTTGCTCAAGAACGAGGTTATAGCTGGGATACAATGACTGAGGGTGAGCGAGAAGCGTTTGTTGACGAAGTGGTGCATGAGGATTAGTGCAATACACTGCTGTTTTTGATACCAATATTTTGATTTCCGCCTTGTTATCCACAAACGGTAATCCATTTCGATGCTTGGCTCTGGCGAAGATCGGGCAAATTGAGTCTGCGACCTGTCAGGAGATCATGAACGAATTTGGTGAGAAGTTGGTGAGCAAATTCAAATTTTCTGAGGAGATGGCAAAAGCAGCAGTTGAGGAGGTGCGTAGCTTTTCTCGGTTGGTCAAGATATCTTCAGAATTGAAGGCAGTGCCCGCTGATTCAGACGATGATATGGTTATCGAGTGTGCTGTCGTTGGTAGTGTAGGGCAACCGCATGAAAATCATTGAGTCAGAAGTTTGATGAGATAGGTTTGATCCCAAGCTGCCTTTTTGCGTCTGGCTGCAATACCACGTTTGGAGGATGAGTCTTGAGAAAGTAGATTGAGCGC
>JAAUQT010000212.1 GCA_012033495.1 Cyanobacteria bacterium RM1_2_2
ATCTAATACAATTGTTGCAAGATATGGCAAGGATGGCAAAGAGTGTTTAGTGCCTCAGGAAAACAGAAATCCCCGTAAACTAACACCGAGAGAATGTGCCAGGCTGCAGGGATTCCCGGAAAATATATCTTGCCTTCCAGCAATGCCGCGGCTTATCGTCAATTTGGGAATTCTGTTGCTGGTTTAATAACTCATTGCCTTACTGAGCCTGCGCTGGAGTTGCCTGTTCCGATAGGTCTTGAGGATTGAGATTGATGAAAGGCGTCGAACCTTCTCCCGTCATCACGGTAGGGAAACGACCATCCCATTTTTCGATAGCTCGCTGTTGCAGAATTTCTGGCGTCAAAGTTTCCCGTACCAGCCGTTGCGCTTCGGCTTGTCCCCTTGCCCGATTAATTTCTGCTTTCGCTTCCTGTTCTGCCTGCTGAGCTTTGAAAGCCGCTTGTTGAGCCTGCTGTTCAGCAACCTGTTTCGCTTCGATTGCGGTGTTGAACTCCTCCGAGAAGGCGAAATTCACCAAAGAAACGTCGTCTACCATAACGCCATAAGGCTGCAAACGCTCCGTTAGAGCCGTATCAATTTCGTTTTTCAGCGCCACTCGCTCTTGCAAAATGTCGGTTACAGGTCGTTGGGCAATCGATGCTTTCACCACTTCCGAAACAGCCGGATTAATGATGCCCGTGATAATTTGATCCATGTCTCCAACTTGTTGAAAAACCTGATTTACTTTGGTTGGGTCAATATGCCAGTTGACCGCGACACTCGTATTCACATCTTGCAAATCTTTAGAGGCAGCAGCAGCTTCCACATCAGTTTTTTGAACCCGCACGTTGAGCCGTTTCACGTTCGTCACAATCGGCAGAATCGGGTGTAGTCCTTCATCGAGTACCCGATCTTGAACTTTGCCAAAAGACATCACAACGCCACGTTCACCCGCCCCGACAATCGTAAATGGACGGAAGAAAAGCGCTAATACCACAAGTCCTAGACCACCAAAAACAAGAAAGGAATCAATTTGAGTAATAGTTTTGTGAGTTTTAGAAGCCATTGAAAAAACCCCAATTGATGAATGAAGAGAGAATAACTTAGGTTAGGGCGACAGACTGCTGGTTTAATTAACTTGATGTAGCTTTGTTCTTAGTTCAATTATGCTGCAATTTCCGAGCAGAATAGGCTCAGTATTGAGATCAGTTTTGGATCAGGATTTAGCCGAATTTGAGGAAGCAGCTAGCTGATTCACCACCTGCGTTACATCCATGCCTGTGCTCTGTTTTAGCTGCTCCAGAAAAGCCGCGATTTGCGTTGCCCGACTACCATTGTCTGCGTCAATCACGGTGACATTCTGCACAGCTACCTCTGGAACGCTCGTTGCAATGGCTTTCAGCAGCACATCCAGCTTTTGCAGCAAGAAGATTTCCTTCGCATCAGAGCCGGCGGCTCTCCAAAATTCGGCAAGTTGACGAATTCCTTCCACCTGTGCCTTCCCATCTTCCACAATTCGAGCAGCGTTTGCCTTTCGCCTGAGAAATTGCCTGCTTGCAGTTTGCCTCCGATGGCGCAATGATGTCTGCCTGTAGCTGATTTTTCACTTGCTCAATCCGCTCCGTTTGAACCCGCACTTCTGCCCGCGTTTGGGCAATGTTGGCTCCCACAACAGACTCCACTTCTGCAACCAGGGCTTTCCGTTTTGTCAACGTATCCCGCACCCGGCGTTCTGCTTCAGCTTCGGCAATCGCTCGGTCACGTTCAATCCGGCGTAGGGAAGTCAGTCGCTCGTTATCAGAAGCATTAATCACCGATTCGGCTTTGGCTTGAGCTTCGGCAATGCGGGCATCTCGCTGTAGTTCAGCTTGCTGTTTGCGCCCAATTGAGTCAAGGTAACGAACATTATCTGAGATATTCTGCACCTGTAAACTATCAAGTACCAAGCCAAGCTGTTCTAAATCATCTTCAGCTTCTTCCAGCAAACTCTTGGCAAAGGCAATTTTGTCTTCGTTAACTTGTTCCGGGGTTAGGCTTGCCAATACTCCCCGCAAATTTCCTTCTAGTGTTTCCTTTGCGAGTTGTTCAACATCCTTGCGGCTCTTCCCTAATAACCGTTCAATCGCATTGTGAATGATCGGTTCTTCGCCAGCAATTTTAATGTTAGCCACTCCTTCCACCGTTAGCGGAATGCCATCTTTGGAAAAGGCATTCACCACTTTCAGTTCAATAATCATATTGGTCAGGTTCATGCGGTAGGTTTCTTCGAGTAGGGGAAGCTGGATACTGCTACCGCCCTTCACCAGCCGATAGCCCACATCTCTGCGCCCCGAAACCGCCCGCTTGCCGCCTGCAAAAATCAACACTTCGCTCGGCTGACAAATATGGTAGAAGTTGCGAATAATCCAAGCTCCGGCTCCAGTGCCCAAGCCGAAAATTCCGAGCAGGATGACCACTGTTTCGATCATGATGAGACTCCGTTGATTGGCTCAGTTTAACGAGAATTAGCTTTCAGACCCGTTGCTCAGCAGCTTTTCGGGCGTTTTGCTGCTCTGAATTCGAGCGTTGAGTGTGCCGACGACATCGATGCCTAACGTTTGGTTGACGCTCTCCAAAAACTGCTGCAAGATTTCTGGATACACCCGCACCAAGCTTGTCAGTGATTGCCCGTTTCCGCTGTCCACCACGTTGATCTCGTGAAGCTGCAAGCGTTTGGGAATTTGGACGGCTTCTTGCAGCACCGCTTCGAGTTGCTGAAGCACAAACAGTTCGGAAGCGTCGCTGCCCATTTCCTGCCACACCTGCGCCAACATTTCGTTGACGAGTGCCGAGGCTTTAGCGTTTTCTGCCAGCGGAGCCGCTTTACCTCTTGCCTTCAGTTCTTGCGCCTGACGCTGAGCCTCCGCCGGAAGCACGGTGTCTGCCTCTAGTCTCAGCCGTTCAAGTTCAGTACGGACTGCTTGCAGCGTTTGTTCAAATTTAGCTTGATTTTCTTGGGCAACTGCGGTTGTGATCACCTCTTCAGACCGGGCTTGCTGGTCTAATTTTGCCTTAATTTTGCGTAAATCATTTTCCTGTTCCAGGACGATAATTCGGTTTTGGGTTTTGGCCACTTGAGACTGTTCTTCACATTCCGCTTCGATTCGATCAGCTTCCCCAATCGCTTCGGCTTCGGCGATTTCAGCATCTCGAATCACGAGGGCAATTTGTTTACGCCCCAGTGAACGCAAATAGTCAACATCATCGGAAACGTTTTGGATTTTTAGCGTATCAATGTGCAAACCCAATTTGATCAGATCATGCTGTACGTCTGAGGCAATCCGTTCGGCAAACTGAAGCCGATCTTTGTTGACCTGCTCTGGAGTTAGGGTCGCCACAACGCCGCGCAGGTTTCCTTCTAGCGTTTCGCGGGCAACTCGCGCAATTTCAGATTGATCACAATCTAAAAATCGCTCAATCGCATTACCGACCACAGCCGGATCGCTAGAGATTTTAATATTGGCGATTGCTTGGATGTTCAGCGGTGTCCCTCCTTTAGCGTAAGCATTGCGTACCTCTAACCGTAGCGGAATGGTAGTAATGTCCATCCGTTTGATGGTTTCCAGTACCGGAATCCGCACGGCTCTGCCACCCGACAGCACCCGATAGCCAACTTCATGCCCATCTTCTGCTTTCCACTTCCGCCCTGACAAAATCACCACTTCGTTTGGCTTGCAAATACATAAGAACGACCTGATGAACCAAACGCCAACGACTCCAGTAAATAAAGCTAAAGCAATGGGTAGGCTAGTTGAAACAAAACCTTCCACTCTGTTAAATACAGTCAGTGATTCAGAGGGAGAAACCGACTCAGTCTGGGCTAAACGCATTGAATTAGGTTGCGCTAAAATTGTTAGTGATGATGGCTTCTGTTGTGATAGTAGCCGTGATGATGATTGAAATGGTAACTGCGACGGTAATTGCGACGATGACGGTGATGATAAATACGACATAAGTTGTGCAATGAGAGAGAAGGTTGACTAGCTATAATTGAGCTTTTTGAGAACGTGCAATTTTCTAATCCTCAAGGGTCGTTGCTGAGACGACTAGAGCGCGATTTCCTTTCACATCTGTTACAAAAATTCGATCACCTGGCGCAAAGGCTCGCTCCTCATCAGTGATGGCACTTAGTTCTACAATGGAGCCTTTCACCATCACCCGAACTTTGCCACGACTGTAGCGATCAAACGGAATTTCGACGGTTCCAATCAATCCCATTAAATTCTGGGCAGAGATCAAACTATCAACATTTTGGCGACGGCGGCGAATTTGAATCAGTAAAACAATCAAACTACCACCCAAAATGCCAACTGCAAGCGCAATTAAAGTAATTACCAGTAGGGAGCTTTTCATATCAAAATGGAGATAAAAGCATAGATGCAGGATGGTAGAGCGCTGGTATGCAGTGAGAATTGAAGCTGTATGGTTAGCTTGGCATAGCTTGTTTGACATCAGATCCGGAAGCCAAATAAGAATTGATACTAAGGAACACGCACTAACGCTTATTGAATAGCGAACCTGTTGTGAAAGATATGCAACGCGGCTCAAAACGAGAAATCTGGATTTGTTGAATGATCAGTTGGGTTAATTATTCTTGTGGACTTGCTTCTTGGCGATCTAAAGAGGCGATTCGTCCGTCTATCTTGGTCACGGGCTATCTGTCACGGTCGCGGGCTGTGGCTCAGAGCACTGTAACCATTCTTGAGCAGCATTCTCCTCGATTGCTGAATCCAAAAAACAGCGATGACGATAGATCTCGATGCCAAAGCTAACCACCAGTAAACTCATTCCACCCATTGGCAGCAGCCAGTCCGGTTGCTGAGCGGGTTGTTCTACAACTGCCACAGTGGATGGAGGTGTAGGTTGCCCTTCAGCAGATGCAATGCCCGATTCGAGCGCAATGCTCAGTAAGCCTGTATACACAACGGCTTGGGCTGCAAGATAAAACCGTTTGATATGCTTATCCATAAAGATCACGGAGCCGAGAGAGATAGGTGAGTTTATGGGTTTATAGGTGCAGACAGCTACGAGTTATGCAGCGTTGAATCATTCAGTTGAATCCAGTTCGATCATCTCTCTAAATCACCCAGTAGCCTTGTCTGCGCCAATATTGCTCTTGGAGGGCGTCTTTGAGTTGGGCTTCCGAAAGCAGAGCCTGCTCGATTAAAAGTTCACCTAGTTTTTGGGAGCACCACGGCTGTTGGTGCAATTGGTGTAATAAGCTTGTTTGCAGTTGGGAAGCAGAAATCCACCGTTTTCGGATCAAAATCCAACCCAGTTTAGCGCTCGGCTCTTGAGTTTGGGCTGATGCAGAATCATTGACAGCGGCAGGCAAGACCGTAGGTGAGACTGTAGGCAAGACTGTAGGCAAGACCGTAGGTAAGACAGACCGAGCAGTGACATTTGAGTGATTTTCTGGCATATCTGAATCCGATGGAGCGCTATTGAATGCAGCAAGGGATATGGGGAAAGTCAACATAAGTGATCAGGTTTTGCTAAATGTAGGGGCTAATCGCTGAAGATATCCATAACTTGCCATCGCTAAAGTTGCAATTAGGCTCAGATTTGATCTCAATCTTGTCCTCAACTAGGCAAACACTAGGGCAGAATTAAGGTGTCTGTTAGGATGCTCCATCATTTCTTGCGCCTCTTGCAGCGACTTGTCTGGTGATTTTCTGGTTCATGAAGTGCGGTAATTTAACGCTATGCTTGATCCTTCAACGCTGCGCTCGGTTAAAGCCTCAGAAGAGGGCTTGAAGCGGGTTGACCGGGCCCGTAAACGGATGGGATGGTCAAAAACCCGCTCTAAAGTTTGGTGGCTAGAAGCAAACGTTTCTCAAGCAACGTTGCGTCGCTTTTGGAAGCAGCCAATTTTGCTGGAAAGCTTTGTTTCGATTTGCAAAGCTGTCGGCATTGAAGACTGGGAAGATCTGATCGATTGGTCAGATTTGGCAGCCGAAGAACCACCCGCGACTGAAAGCAAACCTGCTGAGGAGCCGTCTCTGCCTGCGATTGTGGGCGAGTTTCCGGAAGGTCCGGTTCCTGTTGCCTCTGATTTTTATATCGATCGCTTGCCGATTGAAACCCGCTGCTATGATGCGATTTTGCGTCCGGGGGCGCTCATTCGGATCAAGTCGCCTCGGCAGATGGGCAAAACCTCGCTGCTCTACCGGATTTGCGATCGGGCAGAAAAGCAAGGCTACCAAGTTGTGCGACTAAACCTATCAAAAGCTGACAAATCCGTACTCAGCGATCTCGACCGCCTGCTGCGCTGGTTTTGTGCCTGCATTAGCCTGGAACTCAAACTCCAGATTCAGCCAAAGGAAGACTGGGACAGCGATCGGGGCAGCATTGTCAATTGCACCACCTATGTAGAGGCTCAGATTTTAGAGCAACTCCAACAGCCGTTTGTGTTAGCGCTCGACGAAGTAGATTGGCTGTTTGATCGGCAGGAAGTCAGCCAGGGCTTTTTTTCGATGCTGCGCAGTTGGCATGAGGAAGCCAAAACCATCGAAGCGTGGGAACAACTGCGGCTGATCGTGGTGCATTCCACCGAGGATTACGGCCGGCTGGATCTGAATCAATCGCCCTTCAATGTCGGGTTGCCCGTCGAGTTGCCCGAATTCACGCCCCAACAGGTGGAAGACTTACTCAAACGCTATCGGCTGGATTGGCATCAAAACTGGGTGCAGCGGCTCATGGCAGTCGTGGGCGGGCATCCCTATCTAGTCCGGCTGGCGATCGATGAGTTGGCATGGCAAAAAGCAACCCTGACGCAGCTATTGCAGAAAGCCCCCACCGATGCAGGCATCTACACCGATCATTTGCGCCGTCACCTCAAAAAACTGCAAGAGCGCCCAGAGCTTGCTGCTGCGTTCCATCAGGTGGTGAACGCCTCAGAGCCGCTACAGCTAGACACCATGCAGGCTTACAAACTCTACAGCATGGGGTTAGTTCGCAGAACTGGCAATCGAGTTAGCCCGCGCTGTCGGCTATATCAGGAATACTTTCAGAGTCGGCTCTAACTGTTCTGAGGCAATCCTGCCCTTTGCCCACCCGTCACCTCTGCCAGAAAAACCGTATTACGGAGAACCTTGCTAGATCGCAACAAAAATGCACAATGAGACTTGCACAATGAGACTGTGTTTCTAGCTTGTGCATACCTCAATGAGTCAAATCGCTATTTCTAGACGCGAAGCGGCTTTCCGCAGGGTAGGGGAATTTAGGAGGATCTCCAGGCTAGAGAAAGTTTAGGCAGGGTTAACTAATCTCATAACGCAGGAGAGTGAAAAAGTATGGCGGAAATTTTGGGGACTGCGAACCGAGATGTATTGAACGGAGACACTGACCCGCTCAACCTTGGCGACTTTATTTTTGGCTTAGCGGGTGACGATTCACTTCAGGGCGGCAATGGCTCAGATCTTCTGAATGGCGGCGAAGGAGATGACCTTCTGAGCGGAGGAGCCGAACTCGATTACATGGGCGCAATCTCGATACTGGCAGCCACTCCTGTAGTTCTGCCAGAGTCAGGTGACGATCTGCTGGATGGCGGCAGTGGCAGCGATGCGCTGAGCGGTGGGGATGGCAATGATCAAATCTTTGGCGGCGAAGATGACGATTTTATGGGGGAATTCACCCTCAATGTATCCTCTGCTGGCGCAACGGTTCTGGGTGCTGATGCCGGCAATGATCGATATGACGGTGGAGTAGGGGCAGATTTTATTGCGGGCGGGACAGGTAATGATGGCGGCACTGGCGGCGAGGGTAACGATTACATTGGAGAAACAAACTTTAACCTGTCGATTACGACCCCAACCGAGACGGTGACAATTAGAGCCATCACCACCGACCTTGATAACGACCGCTATGACGGGGGCGAAGGAGATGATAACTTGAGTGGTGGTAGCGGCAACGATGTGCTTTTGGGCAGCAATGGCAATGATTTAATCGGAGCCTATCGGCTGAGTTTCAGCGTTACCCTGACCACTCCTGCATTTTCGGGCACACTCGCAGGGGCAGTATCCAGCACCGATCTGGGTGATGACGTGCTAGATGGGGGCGAGGGCGACGATCGCATCGCTGGTGGAGCAGGCAACGATCGGCTATTTGGCGGAGCAGGCAACGATAATTTGGGAGAGTATGCAGTCAGCAGTGATTCGATTGATCTAGACTTAATCAACTCATTCACCGGGATTTCAGTTCCCAGCTTCACCTTTCCGCCAATTACGGGCACCGAATCAGGCAACGACATCTTAAATGGCGGCGATGGCAACGATAGCTTAACGGGCGGGCGGGGTAACGACAGCCTGTTAGGTGGAACTGGAAATGATCGACTGATTGGGGCAAATCCTGCCTTGGGAGGGCGCGCAGGCAGAGGGGAAATCGATCGAATGACGGGTGGTTCTGAACAAGATACGTTTATCCTCGGACAGGGAGCCGTTTACTACAACGACGGACGCGCCCAAAACGCGGGTTTAGAAGACTATGCCATCATCAGAGATCTCCGCATTACTCAAGGCGATCGAATTCAGCTAGCCGGACGCCGAGCCGATTATCGCATTGAGGCTTCTCCATTGCGGGGCGTTCGCGGGAGCGCCATCTTGCTTCAGCGAAACCAGACGGAACCAGAGCTAATTGCCATTGTTCAAGGCACGCGACTCAGCAATTTTCAACAGGGATTTTTGTTTGTTTAGCGCTTCGCAATACCTGCCGCAAACAATCGGTTCAAAGTCGAGTAGGCTAGGGGTAAGCGCAACAACTCAATTTACCTGAATCTCAGTTGGCTCATGTCAAAGGGAAAGCGCAAATATCGAATTTTTGGGATGGTGATTGATCATCAGACCCGGAAAGAGCTTGCTGGTTTACGAATAGAAGCATGGGATAAAGATCCGCTGTTTGATGATTTGTTAGGAACCGCAATTTCGACAGATCAAGGTTTATTTCAAATTGAGTTTGACGAAACCTATTTTCAAGAATTGGTTTTCGATCAACATCCTGATATTTTCTTTCGAGTTTTCTGTGGCGATAGTTTAGTAAAAACCACAGAAGATGCAATTTTGTGGAATACGCAAGAAACCACCATCAAAATCACTTTAGAAGTTGATGTTTCCGATCAGGAAGCAAAAAATCGGTTCTCCTG
>JAAUQT010000213.1 GCA_012033495.1 Cyanobacteria bacterium RM1_2_2
GACCTTTGTCTCCGGCATAGCAGTACTGGCCTAGGGTTAGGACGGGGGTGTAGGGGTGGAACCTAGCTGGGGGGGCGTACGCCCCCACACCCCCCTATGTTTTAAGCTCAATGCGTAACGCTATACTTGTCTCTGCTGCTTGAAAACATGCAGGTTTCAGGAAATGAATCCCTCTGATTGAGTTCTTGCCGATCTGGTGACACCGAAGTTGCGCCTGAAATGACACCAATACAGTTACGCGAAATTGTTGCCATAACAGTTCCCAGCGCTCCAACTGTTACCATCACAATTTATCGTAACTGCATCTGTGCAGATCAACGTTGATCGAAGAAAATCTAAATATTCAAGTCCATTTGTTTCCACATTCGAGCGCGATTCAATTGATTTCCAACCTAACGTGTGAAGCTCATCATTGATGCTTCATTCGGCGTTTTTTTTGTGCCTAAAATATGTGCCTAAAATATGTGTCTAAAATATGTTCCTGAATCATTCAGCTTAATTCAATTCGAGTGCGTTGCCAGCATTGCTGACTGTGATCAAACAGCGAGGGCGTTTTTTGCATAGATCATAGCTCTCCAGCTTTTGTTGTCCCTGTTTGTTCAACAACTCGTTCAACGACTTATCTGTTTTATTCATAGAAGGTATCGAATTAAGCTTTTGATTCTTGCAGAAGAGATTTCTAGACTAAGGACATCAATCGAACAGCCCCCCGGTTCCGTTCTCTACAGCAAAGAGGTTCTCATGAAAAGCATTAACCCAGCATCACAACCCAATGCTCAGTCGAATATTGTACCGTTCAATTCTGACCAATTTGCTTCAAAGTTTCGCACGGCAACTTCATCTGATCTAGCCAATAATATAGCCAACAAAAACTCAATTTGGACTCGCTTTTGGAACGGGCTATATCAATTCCTGACTCCGCGTTCTGAACCTCAAATTGTGCAAAAGATCGAACCAAATGGCAATGAATATTACGAAGTTTATGACCCAGTTACGGGTAATTCAAAAATCTTTGGTTCAGAGCTAGAAACTCGTATTTGGCTCGACCGCCGCTTCTATGAGTAGGAATGGCTGAGATCTTCCTAAGTTCCCCTTACCCCAGGGGGGACTTAGAGTGCCATTTTCCCTCACAAAAAGCAACCGTCGAAGGCTGTCAGCCCTTTACTTTGAGAAAGGAGCAACTCGCAAATTTCCTGGAATGGGGGATTTGGAGTGCAGAAGAGCCTCTGGTAGAGCAGACAAATTTTCAGTTCATTTTCTAACAGTCCATAGAACTACAGTTTTTCCCAGGCAAATATTTCTCAGGCAAATATATTAAACCGGCAACAGAATACCCAACATTAGGATTGGGTTTCGACTGCGCTCAACCCACTGGGTTTCTGAGTGCTGAGCGCAGTCGAAGCACGACATTGCATGAACAATAATTGCCAGGTTAGTTAGGATGAGTTAACAAGATGTAGGGGCAATGCTGAAAGGCACAACCTCTACGTTTTGATGAATTGCCGGAATGGGTCTTGTTATGTTCAGTAGAAGGCTGTCTATAACCTTACTGAATTGAGTCGTTAAACATACTCTTATATTAACTGAAGCATTGACGCAAGACTTCTAGCCACAATTCGCGGTGAACTCTTTTCAGAGTGGAATGTGGCGTCAATGGTGCTATCAATTTATTACCGATAAACAATCTTTTGCGTCCATTGTGGAGTGCTGCTGGGTTGGGGCGTCCAATTCCGAATCACTTCAGGAGTTGAGACACTGTGCTGGATCGCAGTAACAACCGGAGTCGAGCCACAGAGAGCCGTTAGGTTAATGACCTGATTTCCGGTTTCCATGTAACAAAACGGTTCACTTGCAGCAGCAGTTTGGGGAACTCCAGCCGCCGTAGTCAAAAGGGCAACGCTTAAAGCAGTTTTCTTCATAGCATCAGGGAGAATAACTATCGCCTTCTTCAGCGAGAAATGAGCCAATCCCCTATAATCAGCCGTTCATTCAAGCAAGCTTTACACAGGAAGAGCTTTTTATTAAGTCTCGTAGGGATTAGACCTCATAACAGCGTTGCTGATCAGGGGTATAAAAAGCAGCATCGTTTTATCCGTAATTGCTAATTTTGTGGCGTAGAAAGCAAAAGCTGGGTATATTGCGATCGAGCGACCTTCATCGGTTCAATTTGGGCTGACTGTTCGATTTGGGCTGACTGTTCGATTTGGGCTGACTGTTCAATTTAGGCTAACTGCGGTGTCGCACTGAGCAAATCGAACAGACTTGTTCTGACTGCGGCAGCCAGCAACGCTAGGAGAAAGACAATGGCATATGCAATTAAACCGGTGATCGATACCTGGCTGAAACTCAGCACGGCCCAAGGATCAACGCTGCCGGAAGATCAGAGACAGTTCATCAGCGCGGGAACAGTGCTGCCGATTGTTGCCTTTGAATTGGTTGGCACTGACCATATTAAAGTTACCTTTGGACGAGACGCCCAAGGGCAGCAGATCCAGTTCAAGGAGCGTAATACCTGGTTTGTCTATCGTCCTGCGGTTCAGCTTCTGCAAGATGGGCAAGTTGTGCCGCTGCCGAACCAAGCTGCCTACTTTCTGCGCCCTCTCACCGACACTTGGCTCAAACTCAGCACCACTCAAGGCTCCACGCTACCCGACAACCAGCGACAGTTTATTCGCGGGGGCGAAGCATTGCCTCTAGACAGCTACACGACGGCTCCGAATGACCACCTCAAGGTAACGTTAGGCAGAAATGCTCAAGGGCAGCAAATTCAGTTCCAAGGTCGCAACACTTGGTTTGTTTATCGTCCTGCCGTGCAAATTATCGCAGCGCCTGCCCCAACCCCTATCCCGACGCCCGTTCCGACGCCTGTTCCCACGCCTGCACCACCGCCGGTTCCCACACCTGCACCACCGCCGACATCACTGTCGATTAGAGCAACGATTGACACTTGGCTCAAACAAACTACGGCGCAAGCATCTACCCTGCCAGACGATCAGCGGCAGTTAATTCGTAGCAACAGCGTGTTGCCCATCACTAGCTACCAGCCCGCTGACAACGATCACCTCAGAGTTGTGTTGGGTCTAGACAGTCAGGGGAATCAGGTTCAGTTCAAAGGCAAAAATACTTGGTTCGTTTATCGCCCTGCGGTGCAAGTGTTGCGCAACGGTCAGCCTGTGCCAACGCCAACGCCAACGCCAACGCCTTCAGGTCGTCGCCAAATCAATGCCAAAGGGCTGCGATTACTCAAGTCGTTTGAAGGGCTGGAGCTAAGAGCCTATCAGGATGCAGTGGGCGTCTGGACAATTGGATATGGCACAACGAGCGACGTTAGACCGGGGATGGTGATCACTGAAGCCCAAGCCGAAGCGTTGTTGAAGCGCGATTTGAATCGGTTTGAGCGAGCCGTTATCGATTTGGTAAAAGTGCCGCTAACCGATGACCAGTTTTCGGCACTGGTTTCATTTGTTTACAACGTCGGTGAGGGGGCGCTGTCTACTTCGACGCTGTTGCGGTTGTTGAATCAAAGAGATTATCAAGGAGCCGCCGACCAATTGTTGCGGTGGGATAAGGCAGGCGGACGGACGTTAGCAGGTTTGACTCGCCGCCGCCGAGCCGAACGAGCGCTGTTTTTAGGGCAGGACTACACGGTGTTTTTGTAGGCTGGTTTTTGTGGGCTGGTTTTTGTAGAGCCTCTTGGAATGATGTCCAACCAATTTGGAAGAGATTCCCGCAAATTTCTCTTTTTTGAGACAATTCTGCGACAATAAATTTCATTCCAATGAATTGGGAGGAATTGCAATGTCTCTACGTGAGCAGCTTGACGCGATTGTGGCAGAGAAGCATCTGTTGACGCATCCATTCTATGTGGCATGGACAGAGGGGAAACTCACCCGCGATCATCTAAAACACTATGCCAAGCAGTACTTTCATCATGTGTTGGCGTTCCCAACCTACATTAGCGCGGTACATTACAACACGCCCCATCTCGCGGTGCGGCAAGAACTGTTAGAAAACTTGGTTGGTGAAGAGCAGGGCGAAAAGAATCATCCTGCCCTCTGGCGGCAGTTTGCCACAGCATTGGGCGCAACCGCAGCAGAGTTGGAAGCCTCAGACAAGCTGAATTCCACTGTGAATTTGATTGACACCTTCCGGCAGCTTTGCCTCAACCGTCCTTTTTATGCAGGACTGGCAGCGTTGCATGTCTATGAATCGCAAATTCCCGATGTGGCAGCCGTTAAAATTGACGGATTGAAGCAGTTTTACGGCATGGAAAATCCGGCTGACTACGAGTTTTTCAGCGTCCATCAGGTTGCAGACATCTATCATGCTGAATCGACCGCCAAGCTGATTGAAGCCTATGCCGTCACCGACGAACAGCAAGCCGAAGTGAAGCAGGTTGCTCAAATCGCCGCTGCTGCCTTGTGGCAGTTTTTGGATGGCGTTTATGAAGCGTACTGTCAGGATATTGCTCAACCAGAAATGGCTGCTGTCTAGAACAGGGATTGCTTGAGCCGTTGCGAAAGTGATCGTTTCAGGAATAGTCAGTAGAACGGTTAGAGAAACTATTTGCAAGAGGGGTCTAGCCTAACTAGACCTCTTTCTTTTGCATCAATTAAGATCACAAATTGGACGAGATGTGCAACTATTTTTGAGACACGAGTTTAAGGCATTTGAGCGATCAGAAATCTCATTAGTTGAGCAGATGCCAACGAAGAATCAAGGGTTTCGAGCTTTTAGTTGCACATCGCGTAATTGTATGACGGGATACCGCTAAACCGAATCGCTCGACTCAAGATTGAATAGACGAGATGAGATGCAAAGCACGAATGCAGCGGTTGCAGAGAGGAGGCGATCTATGATCCAGAAAATAGAGCTAACCACATTTTCACCCGACGAAATTTTGATGGCAGCGGAAACCTTAAACACAACAATTTCCGGTAAACGTCGCATCGTTTTAACGGCTGAGGGCTTCGCCATGATTGAAGATCAACTCAGACAGTTGCCCAACGCACCAGGCTTACCTCCTGGAGAAATTGCTCCCGGCGTGAGCGGTTATCTGTATAACATTCCAGTTTTTATTGATCCGCATGTTGGCAGCAATTACATGATTTAAGACAGGATCATTGAGGACAGGATCATTGAGGACAGAATCGGTTCAGGATGGATCTCTCTCGCAGCAATGTGAAAATCTCCCAACTTCAGGCTTTTGTTGCGGTCGCTGAACACGGCAATTTTAGTGCTGCCGCGCTAGATCTGGGGTTGTCGCAATCGACCGTGAGCCACGCAATTGCGACTTTAGAATCAGTTTTGGGAGTGGTTTTGCTGGCTAGAGGGCGGCACGGGGCGCTGCTGACGGCAATTGGGGAAGAGATTTTGCCAGAAGCGCGACAAATTCTAGAGTTGCTAGGCTCCATTCAAACCAAGGCTCGTTTCGATCAGGGGTTGCAAAGTGGCGTCGTGCGGATTGCTTCAGTGCGGAGCATTGCCACCCATCTGTTACCCAACGCCATTTTGCAATTTCGGCAAAAATTTCCGCTCGTCCATGTGGTGATTCGAGATTGCGATCACTACGTCGAAGTGCAGCAAATGGTGCGAGAGGGACAAGCCGAAATTGGCATTACCCTGATGCCGAAATCCGCCGAATTTGAAGCGTGGGAGCTGATCCGCGATGAGTTTGTGCTGTTGCTGCCTGACGACGCCATAGAACCCAACGCACCGCTAAGTTGGGAGCAAATTGTCAATTTTCCCTTCATCATGAACCCGATTGCGGCTCCTCATGTGCATACGCGCACTGTTCAGGCGCATTTCGCTCAGTTTGGCCATCATCTGAATGTGGCTTATGAGGTCAAAGAAGACTCCACTATCATCGGTATGGTCAAAGGTGGGCTGGGGGCAACGATCATGGCGCGTTTAGCGGCTGAACCTATTCCCGACGCTATTCAGATGCGGCAACTCCCGGTTCCGCTGGAACGAAAAATTGGGATCGTGATCCGTTCAGAAGGGCTGTTGCCCAAAGCTGCTTTTGCCTTTATTGATATTTTGAAAGCACTATACCCTCAGCATCTTTAAGATGACAGAGGTAACTTACTTTGCCTCTTATGCTCTGAAGTGGTGAAACGTTGATTTTTCCTTGGCTGTAATGGCGGAAATTCCTGAAAATCTCCCAAAGTGATACCAATTTGATTTGTGAACCAGTCAGATCAGATCCCCCTGCCTCCGGCATCCCCCTTATTAAGGGGGATTGAGGGGATCGGTTTGGCGTCAAGATCTGTCACGAAGTTTGTTTAAATCGGTATGACAAATGAAGGAACAGTCCGAGAAGCCGGGAATCTTTTAGATTCATCCTCCCATTGCGCAACGCCGAATTTTTATGACTTCAAACTCTGCCTTCTGCCCCTGTCTGCCTCTGCTTTCAAATCACACCTGAAAACCCATCTCTGTCAACCCTTGCTGCAACCGCTCTGCCTCCGCCGGATTTTGCTGTTGATGTAACTTGATCGCCTGCTGGAAAGCCTGTAGGCTTTCAGAGATTTTGCCTAACTTCAGCAACACGACGCCCAAGTTTTGGTAAGCTTCAGCGTAATTTGGGTCAAGTTGGATTGCAGTTTGATAATGGATAATTGCAGGCTCTAACTGTCCCTTTGCCTTCAACGTCATGCCAAGGTTGTAATGCCCGATCGCAAAGTTTGGATCAATCTCTAAGCAGGTTTGGTAGGTTTTTTGGGCGTTGAGCAAATCTCCTTTACCTTTGAGTAAGTTGCCTAGATTGTTGTAGGCTCCCAGTTTGAGGCGATCGAGAATCGGCTGTTGGGTTGCGCTTTGATAATGCTGCTCGGCAAGCTGATACTGCTTCAGCCGACTGTAGGCGATGCCGAGGTGATAGTGAAGTTCGTAGAGAATCGGAGTGCTCGGCGTAGAAAATGACCGCAGTCCGCGCTCTAGAAGCTGAATACCTTTACTGAAATCCTCCATCTGCACATACAGCGCTCCCAGTTTGCTGCACACATAAGGGTCTTCAGGATTGCTTCTCCAAGCACGTTCCATCGTGGTTTTGGCGGTTTGCAGCTTGTCGCGGCTAGCAATCGTTCCGGGCTGATAACCATAGTGCAGGATCACCACATCCGCACAGTTGAGCACTTGCCAATCAGGTTCTTTTTGTAACAGTTGAGCAACACTATCATCAATCATGGCGTGATAAGGACGGGAAAACTGCACTGCCGGATGACGACGAAACAGCCGCGAAACTAATGAATAGGGCGATTGGGTGGCTCCGATTTCCTGCCGAACTAAATTAATCACTAGCGCCTCTTCTCGCTCAATCAATTGCCTCAAGAGCGGTACAACTGAGTCCGCAAGCAGTTCGTCAGCATCTAAAACCAGCACCCAATCTCCGGTGACATGTTTTAGCGCTTCGTTGCGAGCCACAGCAAAATCATCGCCCCATTCAAACTCAGCCACCTGTGCGCCGTAGGAACAGGCGATCTCAACAGTGGCATCAGTCGATCCAGTATCGAGCACCACCATTTCATCCACCGCATTCTTGACGCTATCCAAACAGCGCGGCAGGTTCTCAGCTTCGTTTTTGACAATCATGCACAGACTTAAGCGCATTGTTCTGACTCAATCGGCTTTGCTTCTCGGTTATCTCTGCCATTCTATAGTTAGATTTACTGACTTAAATCTCATGCAATTCAGTCATACCATTTTGGCGTTTCGGCTCCGCTCAACGCTCAACCCTTCAGCATTTGGTAGGTTGAACGCAGCCAAACGGGGGGTTGAGCGCAGCCGAACGGAGGGTTGAGCGCAGCCGAAACCCGAATTGTCAGTCAGGCTAGGGCGCATCATCCATGAATGGTCAAACGTTGACGGCAGCAGCATGTGATTCGATTTAGCATTCACAGATTCAGTCTTTAATAACTGAAATAAAAATCAGTGATTGCTGAAACTACCAATGCTTGCTTTTTCTTCCAGCGGAAACTCGATGCTGAGGGGTTCGTGTTCCACGACAAATACATTGGAGTAGAGGTTGGCGATCACCTGCTTGCCTTGTTGGGTCAACTCCAAACACTTCAGCGCATCTTTGACATAGGGATAAACCCCATTCCAGTAAAATTTGGGATAATTTTTGCGCAGATCTCCAGGATGCCGATACCCTAAAACTTGATTCACACCCGTTTCTTCAAACTCATAGAACAGAGCGCTGATTTTTTTGAGATAGCGTGGATCGCTCAGTTGTCCAATTAAATCTGAGGCGCGAATCAGTCCCGGATAGTTGATCGTGTCCTGATGATCTTCTTTGTTGGGAACTGGGAACCGAGTTAATTCGATGTTAAATTTGATGCGATCTGCGTCAATTAAGCTGTGACCACCAAAGCGCTCATCAATAAACAGCTTGGCGCGATCGACATGATAGGGCGTTAGGCTCGCATCGGTTGAACCGGGTGTCAGCGGCACCATTTCACCATTTTGCCCCGTCGCATACCAGCCATCTTTATCATCTCGACAAACGCCTTTGACATAGCCAATATCGTGACAAACCAGCGAAATAATGAAGTGTAACCAGTCTTCGCAGGAAACCCCTCCTTCTCGGATGTGCCGTCCGCGTAGAATTTCTTGCCCGACCAGCGTGACCAAAATTGTGTGTTCGACATTGTGGTAAAGCGCATCGCTATTGGCGATATTTTCCAGCGCCATTGACCCAACCCAACCAATAATGTCCTCGTAGTCGTGTTTCCACGCGCCGTAGGTGCGCCGATAGCCTTCCTTGAGCTTTAGCACGAAGTCATCAATCAGGAGTTCGGTGGCATTAAACATTCTGGGTTCTCACTCGTCAGCTTCAGGAGGTTGTATCACGTTAGCCAGTCGTTCTTGTCATCAAGAATGCCCAGATTGGCGCTATTGCTACCTTACCTGATCAATTCGGCTCATTTTGTGAATCAAAGCAATCTTTACGTCTATTGCTGCGATTTATTTCTTGTATTTTGTCTCTAAACGCAAATGCTGTGCTTCGACTGCGCTCAGCACTCAGAAACCCAGTGGGTTGAGCACTCCAAGACCCAGAGCACTCAGAAACCCAGTGGGTTGAACACTCCAAGACCCAGAGCA
>JAAUQT010000214.1 GCA_012033495.1 Cyanobacteria bacterium RM1_2_2
GTGGAGTAGCTGGGGGCGTAGCCCCCGACACCCCCTACTGTTTTAACGCTCAATGCGTAACGCCATATCACTTGTCGGGGACTCAGGAAACTGAGAAAACTCGTGTAGATGCCGTAGGCTCAACCTAGGAAGGCGGACTTTCACTAGAAGCCGAATTTTTAGTGGGGTTGATGGGGCGCTCGAACGGTGGGTAGGGTAGTGGATTTTCCACCGTTTCCATGTCAGGATCGGTGTCTGTTTCCAGATCATCCCACTCAGCGTAGGGTTCAACCTTCTCTGGGTGGGGCTTCTCCGACTTGGGAATAGAGGTCGGGTTCAGCGTCGTGCTCCTCAAGGCGTCTACTCGGCTGCCAGCCACTCGCCAAAATTCTTCTAATCGGATTAGGGCGCGTTCCAGTCGAGCTGCCAACGGAGATCGGTCGGCGCTTTGGCGAAAACTAGACCGCATTTGTTGCACTGTGACTTGCATTACTTCCCAAGCAGATGCCAACGCAGGTAAAGCGGTTTTCTGCTCAACAGGCGTTTGTTCGCGGCGCAGTTGCAAGGTTTGATAGCCAAACCAAACCAATAAGGCAACGCTAGCGATTTGTCCAAGCAGCAGCCCTCCGGTGATCCGTCCAGCACAGACCCAGAGCACCAGCGCATAAAACATGCCAACTCCACTCCAAATTAAATCATAGCGGCGATGAATCTCTGGAAATAAAAAAGCGGCCATGTACAAACCAAAGCTTGCCAAACCGACAACAATTGCTAATAAATAAGCGAGCATCCTCTTTCTCCATGCAAGTAGTTTTTTCTCCATGCAAGTAGTTTTTGAAGCAGCATGAATTCTGATTTGGAGTTGAAGGTTGTAAAGCTTTGTAAATAATCTTTCTGTTGAAAGATTGTGCCCTAAAACCCATCAGGCTAAGATAGCTGCTATAAAAAACTGCTGACTCAGCGTTGCTTAATCTAATCATGACTGCTTGGTCGATCGAATTGACCAAATTGGAATCATACTGAAGGGCGAAGTGGAGAACTGTGTGGAAAGAGTAGCTTGCTGAATGTAGTTAAAACCTGCGGTTCGTAGCAACATACTAATGTTTCGACTGGGCTAGGAGAAATCCCATGTTTATTGCCACGTTAGCGATTATGCTGATTGCCCTTTTCCTATATGAAAAGGCGCAAAGCGTTTGCATAGAAATTGCAGTCGGCTGCTTTGCGGTTGCCCTCCTCAGCCTAATCATTGCAATTGTGATTGCGCCGTGGCAGATTCATACCGTGATGTTAGTAGGTGTTTTGTTGGCTTCGTCACTGAGCAAGTTTGATGTGATCAATTAAGATTCCGCTAATTTTAGCGAATTGGCTTCTCGCTTTCTCGGCATTGGCAATTTTATCTTTGTTGGCGCTATCCATTTACTTCAGCTAGTCGCGCAGCACATACCCAACGCCCCGCACCGTCTGGATTAGGCGCTTCTCGCCATTTTCTTCTAGCTTCAAACGCAAATAGCGGACGTAGACTTCAATAATGTTAGAGTCGCCCATAAAGTCGTAGCCCCACACCTTCTCTAGAATTTGGTCGCGGGTGATCACTTGACGCGGGTGGCTAATCAAATAATCGAGCAAATCAAATTCTTTTGCTGTAAGTTCGATGGTTCTGCCATTGCGGAATACTTCGCGCGTGCGGCGGTTGAGCGTGAGATCGTCAAATTGCAGCAAATCTGGGTTTTCTTCATGATTGCGCCGCAGGTGGGCTCGCACTCTTGCCAGCAATTCTTCGATGCTGAACGGTTTCACTACATAGTCATCGGCTCCAGCATCTAGCCCTGCCACCCGATCGCTGACTTCATCCTTCGCAGTTAGCAAAATTACCGGAATCTTGCTGCCGGTAGCTCGCAGCCGCCGACATACTTCTAGCCCGGTCATGCCGGGCATCATCCAATCTAAAATCAGCAGGTCGGGGGGAGCCTCACGCACCATGGTCAGTCCAGTTAAGCCATCGTGGGCCACACTGATGTTGTAGCCTTCACTGCTCAACTCCAATTCAATAAACCGAGCCAATCTTTCTTCGTCTTCTACGAGCAAAATCGTTGTCGTCATCGCTGTTCTAGTTTCCCTGACTGGAGGTTACACCAAGTTTAATCGAAGGGCTTTCTGGCAATTCGTTTTAATGCTTGAGTTTTGACTAAATGTAGCCTTATGTCTTTATCTAGCCCTACGAAGTCGGGTCGGGGTGCAGAGGGAAGCCTCTACGTGAGGGCGCAGCCGCCCCGCTTCCAACAGTCCTAAAATTTTGTGTCCTGTCATATCGGTGAAATGCTTCCAAATTGATATCTCCTTATGCCTCATGCCTCTGGTGTCACAGCCTTGCTAACAGGCAGCTTGACGGTAAAGCAACTACCCATGCCGAGCGTAGACTCAACCGTTACTTCTCCTGCCATTGCTTCAACCAAAGATCTCACAATTGCTAACCCCAGCCCCATGCCGCCTGTAGTTCGACATCGAGACGCTTCCACTCGATAAAACGGCTCAAAAATATGAGGCTGGTCTGCTTCAGGAATGCCGCAGCCCCGATCGTGAATATGGATAATTGCCCAATCTGACGTTTGCTGAAGCTGTAAGCGAATTGGCTGATCGGGCTTGGAATATTGTTTGGCATTTTTGAGCAGATGCATCAAGACGCGACTGAGATGGTCTGGGTCGGCTTGGGCGACTATCATTGGTGACTCGGCTTTAACTTCGATCATACGTTCGCCCTGCGGATCAATCATTTCAACAGCGCTGTGGATGGCGTCATTGAGTACAACTGGCTTCAAGTGAAACTCAACGGCACGGCTACTCATCCGTCCCAAATCGAGCAAATCTTTGAGGAGTTGAATCGTCCGGTCGGCTTCAGATGTCGCTACTTCTAGCGCTTCTCGTTGGGCTTCAGTTAGGTTATCGCCCCGACGCAGTGTGCTTTTGAGGTAGCCCTGAATCAAACTGAGTGAGGTGCGAAGTTCGTGAGAAAGCCCGTTGGTAAACTCTCGCTGCCGTTCTCCCGATTCAGAGAGTCGAGTTGTCAGGAGGCTCATTGCTTGCACCAAGCCCTGCATTTCGCTAGGTACATTCTCAGGAGTTTCTGGATCGGGGAACGGCCTTCGTGTCCCTGCCTGCGCGGTTGCCATTTGATTCATCTGCCGCAATGGACGCAACGACCGTCGAATATACACCGCCATTAACATTGCAATTAGACCCAGCGCCAGCAGCGTCTCAAAACGTAGCGTGTTGACCAACGCAGACAGTACGCGATAGTCGCGGGTAATATCACGAGCTAGATAAAGCTCTGCGGTGACGGTTTGATCGGGCCCGTTGCGCTGTAGTGGCTCTCGGCAGAGGATTAAATAACGATCATTGACTGCTTTGACAGTAGGAGTCGTTGATATGGCTGTCCAAGGAACTTCCGCCATCGGCTTAGGGAAATTCTCTAAAGTGCCGGATTGCGCTAAAGTCTTGCCGTCAGCAGATTGAATTGCAATCCACACATCCGGTAGCGCCCATTCATTCAGATTTGCTTGCCACTGAGCAGCAGACGAACTTGCTCTAGTTGCCATTAGCTTTTGCTCCATCTGACCGGCCATATCGCTTATCTGTTTTTTGTGCTCCCCAATGAGCATTTGCCGCATTTTCCAGGTTGTCCAAGTGCCGACGCTACCCACTCCTAGTAAAGCAATAGTTGTAATGCCAACCGTTAGCCGAAGTTGCAGCGAAGTTCGATCAAACTCCATTCGCTTCAAGCTTTCGAGAGGCTTCAAATTGTCACGCTTGATCTGCATGAGAACGCCACGGCTACAAGACGGTTATAAAATAAATCCAAACCAGACAGCAAAAGCAATCGCGCAATCTGCAACGATGCCCTCACTTCCAGCCCTGCTTTCTCAAGCTCCCTGTTTTCCAGGTTGGAGAAGGGTTGAACTTCAAAGTTGCACATTGCACCATTGGTCAATGAGACCGCAAAAAGCTAAAACTGCGAGGGCGGAACGGGGAAAGTAAGTCGCTTGGCTTAATTAAACCCAGGCTAGATTTAAAAGTGCAGGGATCACCTTACAAATAATTACACCCACCTACTTATTCGTTGTTCAATCAGTTTCTCGATCGTAGTGTAGCCGAGTCTACTAGCTGACAGATGATTTTTTGCTGAGTAAGGTCTCAAGAGTTGCTGAGAGGTTTTAACGGATCAGTTGAATCCGCTTAACTCGGTTCAACTCGGTTCAACTCGGTTCAACTCGGTTCAACTCGGTTCAACTCGGTTCAACTCGGTTCGAGCGCTGGCGCTAAAATAAAGAAGTGATTGGCGTTCTAACGCTAATTTCCGGCAGTATTCTATCGTTTCCCCATGTTTTAACTTGTGATGGTTACAGCTTCCAATTCCTTGCCTCCTGCTTTAGAACAAATTGTCCAACGCTTTCAGCGGTCGCCGACCCCAAACAGCGCTATGAGCAGTTGCTGTCGCTGGCGAAACGGCTGGAAGCTTTTCCTGAAGCTGAAAAAACGTCAGAAAACAAAGTTGCTGGCTGTGTCTCTCAGGTTTACATCACCGCAGATTTAGTTGATGGCAAAGTGAAATATCAAGGCGACTCAGATTCTCAGTTGGTGAAAGGACTGGTGGCCCTGTTAATCAAAGGCCTAAATGGTTCCTCTCCAGCAGAAATTTTGCAGGTTAAACCCGACTTCATCCAAGCCACGGGGCTAAACGTCAGCCTCACCCCATCTCGCGCCAACGGGTTTTATAACATCTTTCGGATGATGCAACAGAAAGCCTATCAGTTTAATAATCAGCCTGATTCCTGATCAGCCTGATCAAACAGCCTGATGCCTTCGCTAGCATATAATCCTGACAGACTCACTTCAATTGCATGAGGAGCCGCCCGTATGACCGTTGCTAAAGACCAGAACAGTGTTCCTGTCACCGTCCTCACGGGCTATTTAGGGGCAGGCAAAACAACGCTCTTAAATCGGATCTTGACCCACGAGCACGGCAAAAAAGTTGCTGTGATTGTGAATGAGTTTGGCGAAGTCGGAATTGATAACCAGCTTGTGGTCGATGCTGACGAAGAAATTTTTGAAATGAACAATGGCTGTGTTTGCTGCACGGTGCGGGGTGATTTGATTCGGATTATTGGCAACTTAATGCGGCGGCGCGATAAGTTCGATCATCTGGTCATTGAAACGACTGGTTTGGCCGATCCGGCTCCGGTGATCCAAACTTTCTTCGTGGATGAAGATGTTCAGTCTCAAACCAAGCTAGATGCCGTTGTAACGGTTGTTGATGCCAAGCATATCTGGCAGCACTGGGATTCGGATGAGGCGCAGGAGCAAATTGCCTTCGCAGACGTGGTTTTACTCAACAAAACTGACCTCGTGGAACCCGCCCAACTCGATCAGCTAGAAAGCCGGATTCGTTCCATGAATGCGCTGGCCAAAATCTACCGCACCCGCGATGCCGCCATTGAAATGGATGCCTTACTCGGTGTGAGTGCCTTTGACTTGGATCGGGCCCTGCAAATTGATCCAGAGTTTTTGCATGATGCAGAACACGGTCACGCCCACGAACATGACGAAACAGTGGGTTCAGTTGCAATTGTCGAATCGGGTGCGGTAGACGGTCAAAAGCTAAACCAGTGGATGAGCCACTTACTGCAAACGCAAGGTCCGGATATCTTTCGGATGAAGGGGATCTTGAACATTGATGGGGAAGACCAACGCTTTGTGTTTCAAGGGGTTCATATGCTGTTTGATGGCAGACCCGATCGCCCCTGGAAGTCAGATGACGAGCGCAAGAATGAACTGGTTTTCATTGGTCGCAATCTCGACGAAGCCAAACTCAAAGAGGACTTTCGGGCGTGCCTGGTGTAAAGAAAGATAAGCAAGCTTCGCTGCAACTGCTTTGGCAGCAAACGCTGTCAGACTACATTACCAGCCTGGTTTGGTTTCCAGATGGGGCAGCGTCCGTTCCGCCCAACAGCCTGATTGCTAGTTCTGCTGCCGGAGAGGTTGCCTTCTACCGTCATCACCCCCAAACTAAGACCCCTTCGCCGGATAGCATTCTGCTGCAAGCTGCTACTGGTCAGTCGATCGACTGTTTGGCGATTTCGCACGACGGTCAATTTATTGCAGCGGGCGGTCAGAACGGAGAAGTGAAAATTTGGCAGATGCAAACGGGCGAGCCAATCCTGGTTGCCACTTTAGCCAATGCACCTGCCTGGGTTGATCAAATGGCATGGAACCCGAAGCAAAACTTACTAGCTTTCAGTTTGGGGCGCTATGTGCAGGTTTGGGACGCTGAGATCGGTGAAGTTGCTGCAACGCTAAACTTTGAGAATTCTTCGGTACTAGATATTACCTGGCATCCGGATGGCGATCGGCTAACGGTGGCGGGCTATCAGGGCGTCAAGGTATGGTCTACTCAAGATTGGGATGAAGATCCCTATTTTGTCGAAATTCCGTCCGCAAGCGCCATCATTGCTTGGTCGCCGGAAGGCAAATACATCGCGTCTGGCAACCTCGACCGCACCATCTCGGTGATTGAGTGGGAAAACCCGACCATTCCCTGGGTGATGCGCGGCTTTTCGGGTAAAATTCGGCAGTTGGTTTGGACGGATACTGCTCAGAAACGAGGCGCACCGCTGCTTGCCTCTTCGAGTTCGCAGAGCATTGTCGTTTGGGAAAAAGATCCCGACGAGCTAATTGGTTGGAATGGGCACGTCTTGGGTGAGCATGATGATCGAGTGCAAGCCATGCAGTTTCAGCCGGGAACCGCGACGCTGGCTTCTGCGGGAGCCGACGGTTGGATCGTGATTTGGCAAAAGGCAGCGCGGATCGGGCAAATGGTGGAAGGAGCGCCCGCAGGATTCTCTTGTCTGGCTTGGCATCCGAAAGGGCGACAGTTGGCAGCCGGCGGACAAAGTGGTGAAGTCCTCGTTTGGGCGAGCATTGTCCGGGCCCAAGGGTTTGGGCAGAAGTAGGTCATGTAAAATCGTTCGAGGAATCTATGGAAACAGTGGGATGGCTGGATTGGATGACGGGTGGAATTGCGGCAGCTATTTTGCTGAGTGGTGTGGTGATGCTGCTCAGCGGTGTTTCAGCCATGAATCGCAAGTAGGGACGGATCGTTCGCAATGGTTTCAATTTCCCTATCTTCTAATTGATAAAGCGCATAGACCAAAGCATCCATTTCTTGATCGATGGCTCGTAGCTGTAGCTGATCGTCTCTAGTTAGCAAACTAGCCTGCTCAAGCTGTAGACGGAGCCGTTGATCAACCAGGTCAATAATTCGGTCATACCTATTCGGCTGTGGTTGGTTGTAATCAGGTAACACAATGGGAATTTGCCGGAGTTGAGGCGCACCGATCCGCAGATAGCCTCCTTGCAATCGATTTC
This sequence comes from Cyanobacteria bacterium RM1_2_2, assembly GCA_012033495.1. Lineage (GTDB taxonomy): Bacteria > Cyanobacteriota > Cyanobacteriia > Elainellales > Elainellaceae > Elainella. The sequence continues at coordinate 7,399 of JAAUQT010000214.1, forward strand.
CCTGAAAACAATTGAGGATGTAGAAGCTGGCTAGACGGCTGTTGAGGAGCGCTAGCAAGTAACGCAAATCGATTGCGCCTTGGATAGGAGGCAGCACAATTGTAGTTGATTTTCCTGCCAAAATTGAGCCAGTCGGATCAAAGGCACACTCCAACCGTCGAGACATGCCAGCTACGATGATTTTGGTTTGTTTGGCTTGCGCTAGTCGCTTGGGGGATAGATCAAATAAGCTCGCCTCAGAAACAACCGGATGACAGTAAGATTGCTTTAAATAGCGCAAAGGCTTCTGTCCCCAGTGCAGGAGATAGCGATCAATGGTGCCGCTATTTACCAAACGAAAATCGCTGATGCTAGGGGCAGAGTTCTCCTGGATCAAGTCCTTGAGTAAATAAGCTTCTGCGACCGTTGCGGCTCCCAACACCTGGGCAATCGCTCCTAATTTGGGAAATTGCTCCAACCGTTGCAACAGTTGCACCGCAGAGGGTTTGCCAACCAACCACGGTTGGGCTGGAGTCGTTACCCGATCAGATCGACAATGTAGCGAAATTTCGTAGGTTTCGCCAATCTGCTCAAGTGTCTGCATCTGTTCATAAGCTGTACTCTGATTTATATCTGAATCAGTTGCTTCAGTTTGCAAAGATATTTTCTGATTGATATAAACAATCGGATAGACAGAGGCGGCAAAAACCGATACTTGAGAATAATCGCGGATGGAAACCATGCGGCTAGTTTGGCTCAACAGCAGGCGGGCAGCGCTCGCGTAATCGGCAGATAGCAGCTTATTGGGAACGACCAAACTGGTAAAGCCGCCTTGCCGACAAAGCTGTAGGGCTTTTTCGATAAAGACACAGAACAAATCCCAATTGCCGGTTGCAGTCTGGTAATGCGCCGTACAGTACGATCGCCACGCAGGTAAATCAACCGTCATTTGTTCGGCATCAATGTAAGGCGGATTGCCCATAACGATGTCAAACCCATGAGAAGCAGCGTTTGGGAAGGCTCGCCAACAAAAGTCTGAAGTAAGACTATCATTCTGCTGATCGTCGATTGCTATTAAAGCATTACCGCAGTGAATAGAAATGGAATCGATTGGAATCGGAGAGGATGACGACTCAGACTCATCAAAACTTGAAATAGGCTCAATGAACTTCAACCAAAGTGAAACTTGAGTAATCAGTACCGCCTGCGGATCAAGATCAATGCCGTGAATTGCAGATAGAATATGCTGGCGTGCTTTGAAGCTTAACTGCAACTGACCATATCGATCACGCTGAAGTGCAGGATTTGCAGAATCAGCCCAAACAAGAAGTTGATAGTCAAGATAACGATCGAGGAGATGCTGATAGGCTGATAGGAGAAATGCACCTCCCCCGCAAGTTGGATCTAGGACTTGAGGGATTGGAGCATCTGCGAATGAAAGCGGATGAGAATGCTTGAAATAACAGTCGATTGTTGCTTTCACGACATACTGCACAACAGGCTGAGGCGTATAGTAAATGCCGTTCGTTTTTTGAATTGATTTGTGTGCTGATTGAGAAGCTTAAAATTGGTTGATTGGCTGATAGTTTGAGCTTGTTTATTACTCTCGAAAACAGCATCAAAAAAAACTTAAATTTGCCTCATAAAGCATTCCCAAAATGTTAGTTGATAGCTCCGTCTGCTCAAGATCAGAACAATATAAACTATCAATAACTTCTTGAATTA
>JAAUQT010000215.1 GCA_012033495.1 Cyanobacteria bacterium RM1_2_2
TTAGTGCGGAGGTCGTAGCTGTAGGGGGCGGACATGGGCATTTCTCAACTCTCTTCTATCCTCTATATTACTGTCCTATCCTTATTACGTAGGGCTATAGAAGCAGGCGCAACGGGCAGAGGCGGCGATATTATTATTGAGGCAGAATCGCTCACCCTGCGGAACAGCGGTCAACTTCAGGCGTTTTTACGAGGCTCGGAAGAACCGAATAGCGGTGCTCAAGGCAGACCGGGAACGATTACCCTGAGATTGAGCCGAGATTTTACGGCACGCGGCGTGGGAGAGACCGGACTCTCTAATAGTTTGTTTACGTCAGTGGGCCGGAATACGGTCGGGGATGCGGGCGACATTACGGTGCAAGCTCGCTCGATTCGATTACGAGACGGCTCGCGGTTGGTGACAGAAACAGATGGACAGGGCAACGCCGGACGAGTGATCGTCAGAGCAGATCGATCGATCCTGTTAGATGGCGACAACCAAGATACGCCCAGCGGCATCGCTAGCTCTGTGTTTGCGGCTAACAACGCAACCGGATCTCGGCGAGCGGGCGATATTGAGATTAGCACAGGCAATTTGAGCATCAGCAACGATGCGATCATTTTTAGCAACGTCGAGGCAGGGGCAGTTGGTAGAAGCGGCAATATCTTAATCGATGCCAATTCAATGGCGCTTACCGATGGCGGGCAAATTCAGTCATTGTTGCGAGGCACAGATCCTAACAGTAATTTGGTGGGTGCTCGCGGCGCAACAGGATTGGTCAACATCGACTTAGAGCAGGGAACACTGACGATTAGCGGGGTGAGTGACAATGCTAGCGCGATTTTTACGGAGGTGCAGCCCGGAACCAGCGGCAATGCAGGCAGGGTGGTAGTACGCGCTGGAGCCGTCAACATCGAAAATGTAGGCATCATCAGTTCCTCAACATCGGGAACAGGCGATGGCGGGCGGCTCAATTTACAGGCGACGAGGGCAATCACCGTGCGGGAGGGTGGCGATATCCGAACCGCTGCCACTGAGCAATCGAGCGGGCAAGCCGGAGCAGTGGAGCTAGATACGCGCAGATTGGTGATCGAGGGCGCAGGATCGAGCGTTTCGGCAACCAGTCAGTTTACAGGTGGCGGCAATATTATCATCAACGCGGAAGCTGTCACAGTACAAGATACGATTGTGGGCGAAAGTCGGGACGGCATTTTGGCATCTTCAGAGTTGGGCAGAGGTGGCAGGATTAGCTTTTCGCCTCGACTGGAGACGCTGCGAATCAACAATGGCAGCGTTTCTGCATCCACTAACACAGGCGAGGCGGGCAGTTTAACCATCCAGGATGCTGACCTAGTTTGGCTGAGCAATTCAGCGGCTCTGTCTGTCGCTGCGAACGGAGGTGGGGGCGGATCTGGAGACATTGACGTGAATGCTCGAACGCTAAGAGTAGAGAACGGTGCGCAGATTAGTGCTAGTACTGTATCACGCCGTAGCGAGTTAGGGAATCAGACAGTCCGTGACTCAAACACAAATCGCGGATCGGGTAACATTACGCTCCGTAATTTAGAATCACTTGAAGTAGACAATGGCGTCATTTCTGCATCAACTCGCAGTGGTCAAGCTGGAACATTAATTGTAGAGGCGGCGGCAGGTTCTGTGGAATTGCGAAATCGCGGGCGGCTGCGGGTAGCTGCCTCTGAAGCAGGCGGAAATGCAGGCGATCTGGAAGTGACGGCAAACCGCTTTTTGGCTGAAAACTCGACTGCCAGCGTCAGCAGTGCGGCCGGACAAGCCGGAAACTTGACGCTAGATGCCAATGCTGTCCAATTAGAGAATGGTCGCCTCACGGCTAGAACTGCCGAAACAGGAGCCAATATTAGCCTGCAAAATGTGGAGCAACTTTACATGCGGAGCGGTAGCCAGATCAGCGCTCCAGCCAGCGAATTTGCCACAGGCGGCAACGTTACCTTAGATAATGCAGATGGCTTTACTGTTGCTGTTCCCGGAGAAGACAACGACATCATTGCTGATGCAACTCTCGGACAGGGCGGCAATATTAATATTGATACATTGGGCATCTATCATTTCGGGTTGGCCGCGATCAGCCTGTCACTAACGACATCGACGCCAGTTCACAGTTCAACCGCCAAGGCAGCGTCAACATTAACACTCCTGACACCGATCCGAGCCGTGGACTGATTGAATTGCCGTCGGGCGTCGTAGATGCCTCACAGCAGATCGATCGCACCTGCCGCGCCACTGGAACTGATGACTTCGGTGAGTTTGTGGTGACGGGAAGGGGAGGGTTGCCACCGAATCCAAACGCGGTGTTGGACAACGACGAAACCATGACGAACTGGGTAACGTTGGAGCAAACTTCGGATCAAACTTTGGATCAAACTTTGGATCAACGGGGACAAGAACGCGACCAGTCCACTGCAACACGAAACGCAACTGTCCACGCTCAATCGGCTGAGCCTGAACCGATTGTTGAAGCCCAAGGTTGGATTGTCGGTGCAGATGGTAAAGTCATGCTAGTGGCGCAATCGTCCGAAATCGACGCCTCCCAAACCGACGCCAATCTCTCTCAACCCGTCCAGTGCCCATGATGTTGAAACGATTGATTCTCAGTTGGCTAGGATTGGCTCTCATCCTCGTTCCCGAAGCGAGCGCAGAGCCAAGCTTGCCCTCGTTAGCCTCCCCAAAACCTGCTTTGCCGGCTGAGCTTTCGTTGTTACCTTTACCTGATCTCGGAGGACAACCTGCCCTGAAGGCAGAAACGCCAGCCGCTCTGCTGCCCTCCCCGCTTCCTGAAGTACCCAACACCCCTTCCATACAATCCTCTGAGCCAGTCGCGCAACTTCGGATCGATCCGGTGATTCCGCAAGAGCCGCTCCCCTCTGAGCCGCTGCCCAGATTGCCTTCACCCGATGAACTGTTGCAGCCTGCCCCCTCAATTCAGCCTCCAGAACCCTCTGGAGAAATTCCGGTGCGAATTTTTGTTGAACGATTTGAAGTGGAAGGCAGCACAGTTTTAGCCCTGAAGAACTGGCAACCGTTGCGAAACAAGCAGTTTCCGGGCAGCTAAACCTCGAACAGTCTGGAGATGAAGCAGGAAATGAGAGAGGAAACGAAATAGAAGACGGGGCAGAAGATAGAACCGAGCAACTTCCTGAAGCAACAGAAGATGAGGCTGTCAACTCCGAAGAGAATACCGCAGCAGCACTCGAACAGCCTAGCTGTCCAGTTCCTGAAATCATTGACACTGAAGTCAACCGCGAACTTTCTTTTGCAGAACTGCTGCAAGCTCGCTCAGCGATCACCCAACTCTATGTGCAGTGTGGTTACGTTACGTCTGGCGCATTAATTCCGCCGCAAACGCTAGAAGATAACGTAATCAGAATTCAGGTGATTGAAGGTCGTTTAGAGGAAATTAACGTCACGGGCACCCGCCGCCTGAATCGGAGCTATGTTCGGAGTCGGTTAGGCTTAGCTGCCTCTGCGCCCCTCAACATCAACCGGCTGCTGGAAGGGCTGCAATTACTGCAACTTGATCCGTTGATTGACAGCATCTCGGCTGACCTCCAGGCGGGCGTTCGTCCCGGTACAAGCGTGCTGCAAGTTACCGTCACAGAAGCCGATACCTTCAGCATTACCCCTGCCATCGACAACGGCCGCTCGCCCAGTGTTGGCAGTTTTCGCCGTCAGATCACATTCGATCAAGCGAATTTGACAGGTTTGGGAGATGGATTAAGCGTCACCTACGCCAACACAGACGGAAGTAATAGCGTGGATGCTAGCTATGAGGTTCCGGTGAATTCTCGGAATGGAACAGTGAGAGCGGGATTTGGTATTACAGGGAGCGAAGTGATTGAAGAGCCGTTTGATGTGCTTGAGATCGAATCGGACTCGCGTTATTACGAACTGAGCTATCGCCAGCCGATCATTGAAACGACAACGGAGGAATTTGCCTTGGGCATTACAGCCTCCCGACAGGAAAGCGCAGCAGAATTTACCCCCTTCGGCATTGAGCCATCGCTGCCATTTCCGTCGCTGGGAGCAGATGAAGACGGAGAAACACGCATCTCGGCAGTGCGGCTATTTCAGGAATATACGCAGCGTAGCAGTCAGCATGTGCTAGCGTTTCGCTCTCAATTTAGCTTAGGGCTAGACGTGCTGGATGCCACCGTTAACGACACGGGGCCCGATGGGCGCTTTTTTGCTTGGCGCGGGCAGGGGCAATGGGTGCGGCTGTTGGCTCCAGATACCCTGTTGTTGCTGCGTGGTGATGCCCAACTCACGCCTGATCCGCTCGTGCCGTTAGAGCAGATTGGCTTAGGGGGGGGAGACTCAGTGCGGGGTTATCGGCAAGATGCGCTGCTCACAGACAATGGCGCGCTGCTGTCGGCAGAAGTGCGAGTACCAATTCTGCGTATCCGGGAAATCGGTGGCTTACTGTCGGTGGTTCCGTTTATTGATGCCGGCACTGCCTGGAACAACGAACTCGAAGATCCCGATCCCAACTTTATTCTCGGTGCAGGATTAGGATTAGTTTTTCAAATTAACGATAGCCTCTATGCTCGACTCGATTACGGGATTCCAATCATTTCAACTGACATTGAAGAACGAACGTGGCAAGAAAACGGAATTTATTTCACAGTGAATTACACGTTTTTCCCGTGAAACAACTAGGGTGAAAAGGTGATGAAGCTAAAAACCTACAGAATCCGCTCGGCGTTGCGATTCATTTTGATCATGCTAATCGTAATAGCTTTGTGTATTGCTTCACCTCCACCCAGAGGAATTGCGGTCTCAACCCATAATTCACTCACTCAATCGCCGCAAAGCGCTTCCCCAAGCCTAATCGAGCGTGGCCAAACGCTTTACGAAACCGGACAATATGCGGCGGCGGCTGAGGTATTAGCACAAGCGATCACGCTTTACCGGAGTCAAGAAAACCTCCTTGCAGAAGCCGTAGCCCTCAGCAATTTGTCGTTGGTCTATCAGCAGTTAGGGCGCTGGCAGGATGCAGAAACGGCAATTACAAATAGTCTTCAGCTTTTAGAGGCAGAATCGCCGCCGCCATCCTCAACGTTGGCTCAAGTATATGATGTGCAGGGGCAGCTATTTTTATCGCGGGGGCAGGCAGACGCAGCGCTCGAATCTTGGCAGAAAGCGGCTGAGTTATCCAATCAGGCAGATGATCGACCGAGCAATGTGCGAAGCCAAATCAATCAGGCAGAGGCGCTCCAGTCCTTGGGGTTGTATCGTCGCGCGATTGACCAACTCGATCAGCTTCTCGTCTCGTCTCGCCCGCTTGAACCGACCTTACAAGCCGCAGTTCATCGCAGCCTAGGGGACGCACTCCGGGCGACCGGCAATTTCACCCGCTCAGAAGCAGAACTCCGGCTCAGTTTGGAGTTGGCTCAGCAGGGACAACAGCCCAACGCGATTGCAGCGACTCAACTCAGTTTAGCCAACACCCTCGCTGCCCGAAACAATCCAGAAGCGGCGTTGAGCCTCTATCAGCAGGCAGTTTCCGGTTCTAGCAAGACTCGACTTCGGGCCCAGTTAAACCAAGTGCGGCTGTTGATTGACACAAATCAAACTTCAGCCGCTCAGCGTTTCGTTCCTGACCTGATCACGCAGATTGAGCAACTGCCGCCCAGCCATACCAGCATTGATGCTCGGATCAACTTAGCCCGCAGTTTGATCACGATGCAGGCATCCGAGCCGGTGACAGCGCAACTCCTCAGCACGGCTCGCCAACAGGCGCAAATTTTGGGCGATCAGCGAGCAGAATCTTTTGCTCTAGGGGCGCTCGGTGAACTGTATGAAACCGTGGGGCAAATGACCGACGCCCAGCAGGTGACAGAATCAGCGCTGAATCTGGCTCAGAGCATGAATACTGCTGATATAGCCTACCTTTGGCAGTGGCAGTTAGGGCGGGTGTTAAACGCGCAGGGCAACCGAACAGACGCGATTGCCGCCTATGCAGATGCAGTGGCAACCTTACAGCTACTCCGCAGTGATTTGGTGGCGATCAACCCAGAAGTGCAGTTTTCGTTTCGGCAAGGGGTTGAACCCGTCTATCGAGAATTTGTATCGCTGTTGCTGCAACCAAACGTGAGTTTAACGGCTCAGGAATTGGAAATTGCTCGCCAAACGATCGAATCGTTGCAGTTAGCAGAACTCGATAACTTTTTTCGGGAAGCCTGCCTCAACGCTCAGCCGATTCCAATCGATCAGGTAGATGAACAGGCGGCAGTGATTTATCCGATCATTTTGCCTGACCGATTGGAAATTATTCTCAGCCTCCCCCAAGCCGGAATTCGACGATACACCGTCCCGGTTGCTGCCTCGGAAGTGACGCGACGCGGCTCACAGATGCAAACCTTTTTGCGCCAGCTTGCTTCTAGGGAACGGGTGATTCCCCTATCAGAACAAATCTACGACTGGCTGATCCGACCTCTAAAAGCTGATTTAGACCGCGCTCAACCCACCACGCTAGTGTTCGTACTCGATGGCATTTTGCGTAATCTTCCCATGTCTGCCCTGCGCGATCGAGAAACTGGCAAATACTTAATCGAAGACTATGCTATAGCACTCACTCCAGGATTACAGCTTCTCTCTTCTCAGTCTTCGGGTTCGGGGCAGTTTAGCGTACTTTTAGGTGGACTGAGCGAATCTCCATCTCCTGACTTTAGTGATCTACCTGGTGTTGTGAATGAGTTAGATCAAATCAGTACACAGGTGAGCAACCAGCGAACTCTCTTGAATGATCAGTTTCAGAACGCAGCCATTCGAGCAGCCATTCAAGAAATCCCGTTTCCAGTTGTACACTTAGCAACTCACGGTGAGTTTAGCTCTCGTTTAGAAGACACATTCATTCTGACCTGGGATAATCGAATTACAATTGATCAACTAAGTCAGCTTCTGCAAGCCTCTGATCTGAGTCGGCAACGTCCGATTGAACTGCTGGTTCTGAGTGCTTGTGAAACCGCAGAAGGCGACGACCGAGCAGCCTTGGGCTTAGCTGGAGTGGCAGTCCGAGCCGGAGCACGCAGCACCGTTGCCTCGCTCTGGCCGCTCAACGATGCAGCCGCGCCTATCTTGATGGGACAGTTTTACCAAAATTTAGCCAGCCTCAACGTTACCAAAGCAGAGGCGTTACGACAGGCGCAGCTAGCGTTACTAAAAAATCCAGAATTTAGTCCGCCTTATTTTTGGAGCGCGGTTGTGTTAGTTGGCAATTGGCAGCAGCTATAGACGCGACAATCAACTTTCAGAAGGCAACACGCCACTAAACTTCACAACTGCAAGACTCCATAACTGCAAGTTCCCGGCCCTGAGTACGCGGTAGCTCTACAACTGATTGAATAGCAGCACCATTACCCCTAACGCAACTCCAACAATCACTAGCCCCATGACCTCTGTTTCCAGCGAAGAACGTCGAAAGGCAGGACGCAACCAGAACTGCAACAGGCGCGTTACCAAAGGCATGACGGCCCATGTTAAAAGCGAAGAAGTAATGAGGTTATTGACCAGCATAGATGTGGCTATCGGCCAAGTTTGCATGATTCCCAAAGCCGCGAAGATCGCCGATTGCAGCATCACCGTAGGATAAAGCCCGACCACAACAGACAAAACCTGCTTCCAAGCAGGCAACCCTAGACTCGGCTGTTCTGAACCCGATAGATCCGAGAACCAGCCTTCAAGTCCAGTAGTAAAGGATTTGAATTTGTAAGCCTGAAAAACATCTCGCCCCGATTCCATCAGGTTTTTCCGATCGCTTGAAGTGAGCCATTGATTCAGGTGATTGGGGGTATTGAAATGGGTGATGGAATACCATTTAATCACGCCATCTGCACATTCCAACGGAGGACAAAGATCAACTCGCAAAAACCCCTCGTAGTCTTTAGCAGTACGGACTTGAGCCGCGTGCCATCTTTGGAAATCAGCGTTTTGTTGTTTTGGCACAATGTGTTCTACAACTACACTAGAGTAGAAATCTTGATCATCTGTTGGAGAATGGGTCATGAGAATTACTAGAAAATAATACAGAATCAGATATGAATGACGACAATAATGCAGAAGTATCCCAATGCTAGCAAGTTCAGTGTATCAATTAAATCCATCCGATGGAATTGCTGTGCTTAAGTCTCCCTTAAGGCAGATTTAACGCAGTGTGGTCGCGCAACTACCTCTAGTTGAGGTAATATAGAAAGTAAAGTAAAACTGTAATCTAGGGCACGGAAAAAGATTCGGACATACGGAAGTGCTAACTTAATTCACGCGAGTTAAGGCTTTGGTACAAGCCGGTGTGGTGACAGGTTTTGAAGTGTCTCCTGCAATCAAGCAATTGAGGAGGCTCACGATGCAATATTCAAACAATTATCCAACCCACGATCTTGACTGGCAACCCTATCAGTGGCAGGTTTATCGACAGTTAGAATTAATTGCAGACTCAGTGCCCAAGCCAGACACAAACTCTTTCAAGTTTGGCTTAAATTTCTTGTGGCGAGGGTTGCTCAACCTTTTAGCCGAAGAGCTAGTCGATGAACAACGGGTAGAATATCTCGATCGCTGCTGGGCCCGAGACGAAACAGACCTAGCGAAGCCATCACCCACAACGACGCTACAGCGGCTTTGGGTACTGATGGAATAGGGTACTCATGAGAATAACTTGCCATTCCATAGCTCGCAGTGATGGACTCTCTGTTTAACTTAACGCCTTAACTTAACGCCTTAACTTAACGCCATGAGCAACGATTTCTTGTCCCTCTTTGTTAGGCTACCGTGTACACCTAAGTTGGAGATCCCCCCTAGCCCCTGATGAAAAGTGGAGAACCAAACCAAAACTAGATAGAAGTCTCCCTTTTTCTAGGGGAAATTAAGGGAATTAGACCGAGTTCTGAACTCAATACAAATGTGTATACACAGTAGGTTAAAAATGGGGACTTGGATGAGTATTGCACATGGTATCAATACACCAATGCGAAGGGCTGAAACCTGAATTTAGCTCAGTTCTCAACCCTTGCAGCAACCCTGATTCAATTGAATAAACCGACTCAGCAAAACTAGATTTTGGCAGGCCTTCT
>JAAUQT010000012.1 GCA_012033495.1 Cyanobacteria bacterium RM1_2_2
GCTAGAGCCAAACAGTTGAAGTTATTTCCTCTCTTCTAGATACCCCGCAGCTTGCTGCGGTTGGGTTATTCATTTGCACTGAGGTTGCCCCTGAACTGAGATGATGAGCAAAATTTCACGAGAAAATGGGGAATAGCCGTTACCTTGGTAGAAGGTACACTGCTGTCAGCAGGTTAATTTGCGCAAGTTTGAAGAGTTGATCGAATCCCATGACCACCCGACGTATTGTTGATCTGTTACGAAACGGCCAGCCGGATGAAACTGTCACCATTCAAGGCTGGGTGCGAACCAAACGCGAACAGAAAGAGTTTTGCTTTGTTGAAATCAATGATGGATCGTCGATGGTGGGGCTACAAGCAATCTTAAATCCAACCTTGCCGGACTACGCAGAAGTGGTGAAAAAGCTGAGTACGGGCGCTTCTGTGACGATTGCGGGCGTGTTGGCGGCTTCTCCGGGCAAAGGGCAGCGAATTGAGCTAAAAGCCGAAACCGTGACCGTGTATGGCGAAGCCGACCCAGAAACCTATCCGTTGCAGAAAAAACGCCACTCTTTTGAGTTTCTGCGCGAAATTGCCCATCTGCGCTCGCGCACCAACACCATTGGGGCTGTGTTTCGGGTGCGGAATGCCTGCGCCAACGCGGTTCACCAGTTTTTCCAAGAACGCGGCTTTCTTTGGGTACACACGCCGATTATTAGCGCTAATGACTGTGAAGGAGCAGGCGAACTGTTTACTGTCACAACGCTGGACTTGAAAAATGTGCCGAAAACCAAAGAGCAGGAAATCGACTACAGCCAAGACTTTTTTGGGCGGCGGGCGTTTCTCACCGTCAGCGGTCAGCTAGAAGCCGAAATTATGGCGATGGCGTTTACCAACGTTTACACCTTCGGGCCCACCTTTCGCGCCGAAAATTCCAACACGTCGCGGCACCTCGCCGAATTTTGGATGATCGAGCCAGAAATGGCCTTTTGCGATCTGGACGGCAACATGGATCTGGCAGAAGCCTTCCTCAAACACATCTTCAAATCAGTGCTGGAACAGTGCCCCGAAGATATGGAATTCTTCAATCAGCGGATCGACGATTCGGTATTAGCCACTGCCGACAACATCATCAACAGTTCGTTTGAGCGCATCACCTACACGAAAGCAATTGAACTGCTGGAGAAAGCCGATCGCAAGTTTGAGTATCCGGTTTCCTGGGGGCTGGATTTACAGTCGGAACATGAGCGCTACTTAGCAGAAGAGCTATTCAAAAAGCCGCTGATCGTTACCGACTATCCCGCCGCCATCAAAGCCTTCTACATGCGCCTCAACGACGACGGCAAAACCGTGCGGGCGATGGATATCCTCGTGCCCAAAATCGGCGAAATTGTTGGCGGCTCTCAGCGGGAAGAGCGGCTTGATGCGCTGGAACGCCGGATTCAGACGATGGGTGTGCCGCAAGAAGACCTCTGGTGGTATCTAGATTTGCGCCGCTTCGGAACTGTCCCCCACGCCGGATTTGGGCTAGGCTTCGAGCGGGTGATCCAATTCATGACCGGAATGACCAACATCCGAGATGTGATCCCATTTCCACGCGCCCCCCTCAGCGCCGATTTTAGGGCATCCTCTGTACGGGCGGGTTTTGCAAATGATCTTGATTTCAGGCAATCATCCCTCGGCTAAACCCGCCCCTACCCGTTCCGTTGCCCCAAATCTTGCAAAATCGCGGCAATTTCTGTCCAATAAACGCGCTTGAAGGGTTCCTCTTCGCCGAGCGTGTATTGCTCTACCAAACCTTCCCGCCGTACAGAAATGGTGTCGCCTTCTTTGATTACAATTGGCGCATCGTCGATGACATCGCGGGTTAGGGTCAGTTCTATTTCAGTCGGGGCATCCAAAATCACAATATTACTAGCGTCGTAGAACAGCCCCTCTTGCTCAATCACCGATTCTCGATATTCGGCAATTAGCAAGTCCAGCTTAGGATGGCGCAGGAGGCTTTGCACTTTGGTGTTGTAATCTCCTGCCATATTTTTCTTGGAGCGATTGATAAAAACGGCATCTCGGCAAATGCCTCCAATCACCCAGTTAGGATGATTCAGCAAAATTTGATCGACCAATTCTTGCAATTCCCGCACGGGCAAATAGTTGAACGTCAGGATGGGAATGCGGGCATCAGTCCCTGACTCAAAAAAGGTTTCTAAAATTGGCAGCGTTACATCTACACAATCACCCACGGCAGGTTTGAGGTGCATATAAACGCCCGGAGCCGCGTTGATTTCAACGATGCCAAATTTGCCGTTTCGCCAAGATTGAGCAATGTCGGGCGTTAAAATGTCGATTCCCAAACACACCAACTGAAAGTGTTGGGCAATATCCTGCGCCAAGATCACATTATCGGGGTGGATATTCGCCGTCGCATTAATGCTGACACCGCCAGCCGACAAGTTCGCCACCTTACGGAGAGCTACTCTGCGCTCAGCTTCTAGGACACTATCCAACGTCAAGCCTTGCTCTTGCAAATAGCGCTTCATGGACTCGTCTAGCACAATTTTACCCATCGGTGAGGTGGGCGTATCGAGGCGCTCTGGCTTCCGGTTTTCCTGTTGAATTAATTCTTCAATCGTAGAATATCCGTCTCCAGTGACCGCAGCCGGACGGCGCTCCATCGCCGCTACAAACTTGCCGTCTACACACAGCAGCCGGTAGTCGGAACCCGGAATGCTCTGTTCCACGATCACCGCAATCGATTGATGATCGGCATGGGCGCTGACGGCTCGCTCGAAGGCAAATTCCAACTCCTGATCGTCTCTCACTTCTGCCGTTACGCCAATCCCTTTATGTCCAACTACAGGCTTGACTGCCACTGGATAGCCCACCCGATCGGCGGCAAGCACAGCTTCATCCAGCGTTGCCACAATGTCGCCTTTGGGAACTGGAAAGCCCAGCGTTGCCAAAAAGGTTTTGCAGTCGTCTTTGCGGGTGGTGAACTCCGAGTCGAGGTGGCTATCTCGGTCAAATGTGGTGGCCACACCGCGCACCAGCTTGCGCCCATAGCCATACTGCATCAACCCTTCGTCGGGGAGGTAAAAAGCTGGAATGCCTAACTTATTGGCGGTTCGCAGCAAAGCGTAGATTGTTGGGCCACCATAGACCGATCGGCGGAATCGACGCTGTAGCCGCTCAATTTGCGTTTCCAGCCCATAGTGTTGGTCTTGGGTCATGGCTTCAAACCAATCCCACACGACATAGGCCACCTGATAGCTAGTGGATTCATGAATTGCCTCCACTGCCACGCGGTCAAACTTACTGCTCGATTGGTAGCTGAAGTGCTCAAAGTGCAGATCCATGTCCAGTCGCCCCACTTCTACCAAGGTGCGGGCAAACAGGTGGGTGTAGCAGTCATAATTGATGTCTGCAAGGTGCGGATAGCGCTTGCTCACTATTGCCCGATACTCTTCTAGGGGCAATACGTCGGCATGACCTGTTAGAGCGAAATTAAAGACCAGCGCACCGCGATTGAGATAGGGATTCGGCCCAGCATAAAACTTAAAGTTAAAAACGTCAAAAGCGTCGGTTCTTCGAGCATTGACGGGTTCGGGATTAATCGGCTGGTTTGAAGTCATGTTTGAAATCATAAATAGTTTGCTGACAAAGACCAGAATTTAGAAGGCAAAAAGACGACTCAGCCGCTTCCTTTCTCTTACCACGATCGAGAGGAAAGCAACATGAGCCTGAAGAGGGGTTTAAGGGTCTTCTAAAATTTGCGCTATGATTTGAAAGGTCAAAATTCGCTTCAGGATTTTGGCAAAAGTGGTATCGTCATAGTTTAAGCATTAGAATTGAAGGCTGGATGGTTCTGTGGTATTGCCTAGGGCGGTAATGCCCAGAGTTATTCGTTTCCAGTGCGACTTAACAGTAGATTGGTTGTAGTTTTCGTTTGTAATTGTCATAGGAGCAAGATTTTCAAGCATGATCAAGCTGCGATTAAAGCGGTTCGGCAAAAAATTTGAGGCAAGCTATCGGATTGTGGCAACCAATAGCACCACACGCCGAGATGGTCGTCCGCTCGAAGAATTAGGGTTCTACAACCCCAGAACCGATGAAGTGAAGTTGAATACTGAAGCAGTCACCAAACGGCTTCAAGAAGGGGCACAGCCTACTAAAACGGTTCGCCGCCTTTTAGAGAAAGCCAATATTTTGGAACAACACGTTCGCGCCTAGACTAGCTGAGTTGTGACCCTACCCCCGAATGCCTGACCCGAATGTCTGATTTGAATCCCTCTTTATCTTCCCAATCTCCACCCGTTGCCCCACAGTACGATCGTCTCGTTCGATTTTTGGTGCAGCCTTTTTTAGAATCACCCGAATTGCTACGGGTCGATTGCGAGATCTCGGCTCGCACGATGCGGGTGTTGATTCGGGTCGCTTTTGAAGGAGAGGATAAAGGGCGGGTGTTTGGGCGTGGAGGGCGCAATATTCAAGCCGTGCGCACGGTGGTTCAAGCGGTGGCTCAAACTGCGGGGCATACCGCTCACCTCGAAGTTTTTGGCAGCCAAGGAAACGGCCCGACGGCGCATCGAGAACAGCAAGATGATCGCCCACCTTCTCGCTCTCAGCCACCTCGCCGCCCTTCTCGCTCTCAGTCACGGGCATAGAGGCTGAATGCCGAAGGGAAGCCTGGGTCAGGGTAGGATTAATCTCAAATAATTGGCTGAAGGCAAGAACTCTAGCAAAGTTTGTCTCACTCTAGCTTTTTTTCTGAGAATTTCTGCAAACGTTAGGATCTCAAGAACCTTAGAGCGTCAACGAAGGCTGGATTAGGGTTGAGCTAGGCTGAAATGCCGCACAGGATAGTGAAGCTAAGTGGTAGTCAAGTAAACCCGCAGCTTTTGCACTCCATCCAGAGAGCAGCAAAAATCAGGTTGAACAACGCACTCTAAACAATGCACCAAATTTCCCCTCACCTGGGGCTGCATGACAACAGCAATTGTAATTGAATTACCGACTCCGGAAAGTGCGATTGCTCTCGCAGGCTTCCAGGAGGAAAACTTGAAGGTTTTGGCTCAGCAGACTGGGGCAACTTTTGTGCTGCGCGGGCAATCTCTCCACATTTCGGGTTTAGCAAAGCAGGTGGCTCTGAGTGCCGAGTTAGTTCGCTCGTTGGAACCTTACTGGAGCCAAGGTCAATCTGTCACCAGCGTTGATATTCTGACGGCTCGCCATGCGCTCAATACCGATCGGCAGGACGAATTGCAGGCAATTCAGCAAAACGTCTTGGTTCGGACTCGTCGCGGTGAAGAAATTCGCGCTAAAACGTTTCGACAACGGCAGTATGTGCAGGCAATCCAGTCTCACGATCTGACTTTCTGCATTGGCCCGGCCGGAACAGGAAAAACCTTCTTAGCCGCAGTGGTGGCGGTGCAGGCGTTGCTTGCCAATCGGTATGAGCGGTTGATCCTGACTCGCCCTGCTGTGGAAGCGGGGGAGAAACTGGGCTTTTTGCCAGGAGATTTGCAGCAAAAGGTGAACCCTTACTTGCGTCCGCTCTACGATGCGCTTTACGAAATGCTCGATCCCGAAAAAATTCCAAGCTTGATGGAACGTGGCGTGATCGAGGTTGCACCGCTCGCCTACATGCGTGGTCGCACGCTCAACAACGCCTTTGTCATCCTGGATGAAGCCCAAAACACTACGCCCGCTCAGATGAAAATGGTGCTGACTCGCCTGGGTTTCCGCTCGCGTATGGTGGTGACGGGCGACATTACCCAGACCGATTTGCCTGCCTATCAACAGTCGGGATTGTCAATGGCGCAAAAAATCCTGCACAACGTTGAAGGAATTGCCTTCTGCCAGCTTACAAAGTCTGATGTGGTGCGTCATCCCTTGGTGCAGCGCATTGTGGCTGCCTATGAGGAACACGAAAAGGAGTGACGAAAACTGGTACTTCCAGGTACTTCCAGTTTGCGCCGTGAATTTTTCTACTTCTGCATCGATTGCTGAATCACTGAGCCGATTGTTTTGGCAACGACTTCATTGGCCCAATAGCTGCCGTGGGCTTCGCCGCCGCTCAGGAGTGGTAACAACCGCTGACGAGCAAACGGCAGGAGATTGCCTAAATTAGCAGGGTTGCCTTTGCCGTTAATGATGTCTTCAATTTGAACGTATTTGTCGCTATCGCCTTGCTTCAGCAGTTGGGGCATGATGCCTTCTAGCGGGTAGGCGATTGGATCGCCCGGATGAGCAAAGTTACGCCAAGGCAACGGCTGACCATTCCGCTGCACATACAGGTTTTTGACCAACTCATTCAGTTTAGGACTCAGATCGTTGGTACTTTCACCCGTCATCGTCAGTAAGGTGAAGAGTGCAATCGGTGATCCCATCGTATGAATACTGGCAAGAGGAATACCGCGGTCGGGAAGCGGTGGCAGCCCAAATAAGGCGTTGCGGATATTTTGGACAAGGGCGCGAATATTTTGGGTGCTGGTGTCATGGTCGAGGCGTTCATCTTCCCATCGACTAGCAAACAGCATGTCAAACAGAATCACAGTGCCCCAGCTATGAGTTACAAAGTGCAGCCGATCGCCTTGATTCGGGTCGGCATTTTTGAGTCCCTCTTCGAGGACTTGCCGATGAAATTCTCGGACGATATTAGAACCAACATGACGGCTCAGATAAAGCGCTGCATCTCCTACAAACTCTAAAATTTGCTCAGTGCGAAAATCTCGAAACCAAAACTGTTTCCATTTCGCTTCTGATTGCTCAAATCCTTTCACTAGGTTCCTTTGAGCGTCTATGCCCTGGTTGCCCCAAAAGAAGAAAATTGGCTGCACCTGTCTGTTAAGGGTTTTAATTGATTGTTTAATTCCGTCTAATAAAAGAGTTGCGATTCGGCGAAATTCTTTTTCATCGTGGGTTTTAACGCCGTGCACAAATAAAATGTAATCGGTTGGCATGGGGGGACTCCGAATGGGTTCACTGTCGGCTTCAGCAGATGCAGCGAAGAATCCGGATGCCGTTGCAGATGTTTACGATCCATATGGCTTCCAACGGAGCTTCCAACGGTGTGATGAGAACTGGTTTCAAATGATTCGTGAGCTTCGTCCCTTGGTGAAGAGTTCCATAATATTTCTTCTAAGGAATGGGAATTCTATCCGTTCGATCGTGGGAAGAGGCGGGTTTTGCAGTCAAATCCATTGCCGGATGACCATTAATCTGCTAAACCTAATCTGCTCAACCCGCCCGTCTAGTTGACGGATTGATTCAATCCACGATCCTAAGATTCAAGACACCTGCTGCCCAACAAGCAGAATTAACGACTATCGGTGGAGTTGACACTATCCTGCATTCTATTTCTGCTGAAAATCTGTTTCAAAGGTTTCATTCTGCTGAACTTGATGAGGCCTAACCACGACAGCCACTCCGATTGCCCAAGCTAACGCCAGCATCCAGCCTGCCAAAATATCGCTTGGATAATGCACGCCCAAATACAATCTCGTCCAGCCGATGGCAACCACAAACACGCTGCCTAGTCCCAACACCCAGTTCCACCAACGGCTGCCCCAAGCCACGACGCCCAGCGCCACCACAAACATCATACTTGCCATCGCATGACCGCTCGGAAAGGAGAAATCGGGTAAGGCTGGATAGTCCCATAGGCTAGGGCGGACTCGATGCAAAGTTGTTTTCGCCGCGAGATTAATCAAACGACAGCCTAGTGCAGTGATTAAAAAGTAGGTAAGCGATCGCCAACGGCTTTGATATAGCAAAATAAACAGACAGCTACGCTACCGGGAATCACGCCCCAACGAGTTCCAAGCTGAGTCAGCGTCGCCGCAATGACATCCAGTTGGGTTTGGGACGTTCCATGAATCGCAGTTAGAACTGACACATCCCAGGCTAAACCACCTTCTTGCTGCCAGATTTGAACTGCCAAAATTACAAAGATAGACAGTGGCAGATAAACTCCCAATATCAAACCCAGAAAAGATGTCCAGCGACGTTTCAGCCACTGTTCAAAAAACTGGAGAAACCTATTAAAGGGTGTGCAATTAAACTCCATTAAACCGTTCAACTTTCTAGCGTAGGTTGACTGAATGTAAATTGACCCAATGTAAATCAACAATCAAATAGATTATACCGATTGCTCAATTGCAGGGCAGAAGGCGAAATAAGTTTCATCACCTCAAGCTTCTACTTTGCTATCTTTTCTAGCGTTACGCATAAAGTTTAGGACAAGAGGGCGTGGGGCTTTGCACCCACACAGAAGTGAAGCCCGTACACACCGTCTTAACCATTCCTTACTGCTGTACCTCTTCTCTTCTTTAATCCTAACCAGGTTATGCTGCAAAGGATTTTGCTTCTTTGGGTTTCACGTAAACTTGTTGGTGCGGTTCGAGCTTCAGACAATCAAATTGTTCGCGGGAGAGGTGTATGGTAAAAGTCTGCCCATCTTCTAGCGTCACTTCAGCCTGAATTTCCCAGCCTAAATGAATAACACGAAATACGGTAGCAGGAACGCTATCGAGATTAGGTTGAAGTTCGACAATCACATCATGGGGACGCAAAAACACATCAGAACCATTTCCGTTTGATGGATAGCCAATTTGCCGAAAAATAGGAGCCGTACTGCGTAATACGTTGACAGGCCCAATGAAGCTCATCACAAACGGTGAAGCTGGATTGTCATAAAGTTCTGCCGGACTGCCAACCTGTTCAACGCGACCATGATTCATCACTACAATTTCGTCTGATACTTCCATTGCTTCTTCTTGGTCGTGGGTCACAAATACGGTCGTCACATGCACCGTGTCATGCAGTTTCCGCAGCCAGCTTCGCAAATCCTTCCGCACTTTGGCATCGAGTGCCCCGAAGGGTTCATCGAGTAGAAGCACCTGTGGTTCGAGGGCTAAGGCACGCGCCAAAGCTACCCGTTGCCGTTGTCCACCCGATAGCTGAGCCGGATAGCGATTGCCAAAACCTGATAACTGCACCAATTCCAGCAGTTCCTCAACTCGGTTTTTGATCCGCGCTTTTGGTTGCTTTTGAATCTCCAATCCAAAGCTGATGTTTTGCCGAACGGTCAGATGCTTGAACAGTGCATAGTGCTGAAAGACAAAGCCGATGCCGCGCTTTTGCACACTCTCGAAAGTTGCATCTCGCCCCGTTAGAAAAATTCGACCGCTATCGGGCTGTTCTAAACCTGCAATTAATCTCAGCAAGGTTGATTTTCCTGACCCTGACGGACCCAAAAGCGCAACGAGCGAGCCAGTTTCGATCTCAACGCTAACGTGATCGACCGCTTTGAAATCACCAAAATACTTAGAAACATGGTCTACCAGAATGCCCATACTCCGATTCCTCCGACTTGCTGAATGCGATGTGGCAAATGATATGGCAAATCAAGCTTGTGGCAAAATCATGCCTCAACGTAAAACTACAATAACTTGATCAAGATACTGGAGTTTTATCACATTTTGCTGTAAATTAATCCTGCATACCTCAGTAAGTTGATAGATTTACCGGATTTATAAAGATTAGATGAACTTCTCTGACCGCGGACTGGCGCTTTCAGCCCTCCAATGTAGGATTACTCTAATAAATCCGGTAACTTGATCGATGTACCGATGTTTACGAAATTTCCATCTTTTATCACTTTTTCTTGAGGAAAGAAATATGGGCAGATTCAGAATCAACCGCCTCATGCGTTCAGTCTGGGGATTTTTCTCGCTGTTTTTAGTCGGCTTAGGGCTGTGTATCATGCTGACCGCTTGCAGTCCCTCTCAATCAACTGCTGACAGCGGTTCCTCTGAGTCATCTCCTGCATCAGAGAGCACCATTAACCTTACGTTAGTTTCTTATGCTGTTACTCAGGCTGCTTATGAGCAAATCATTCCTCTGTTTGCAACGAAGTGGAGGGCAGACCACAATCAAGAAGTTGTCTTTGACCAAAGTTATGGCGGTTCTGGCTCGCAAACCCGTGCTGTGATTGACGGATTAGAAGCCGATGTTGTAGCTTTGGCGCTTGCCCTCGATACGCAGAAGATTGAAAAGGCAGGACTGATTGAATCTGGTTGGGAAAAGGAAGCTCCTAATAATTCGATTGTGCATAAATCAGTGGCAGCGTTAGTGACACGGGAAGGCAACCCCAAAGGCGTGAAAGGTTGGGCAGATTTGGCGAAGGATGATGTCAAGGTGATTACGGCTAACCCCAAAACTTCGGGCGGTGCTCGTTGGAATTTTATGGCGCTTTGGGGGGCAATAACAGAAACGGGCGGAGATGCGGACAAAGCGCTTGAGTACACGACGCAAGTATTTGAAAATGTGCCAGTTCTGCCGAAAGACGCGCGGGAGGCGACTGATGTGTTCTTTAAGCAGGGTCAGGGTGACGTATTGCTCAACTACGAAAATGAGGTCTTGCTGGCAAAACAAAAAGGCGAAAACTTACCCTATGTGATCCCAACCGATGTCAATATTTCAATTGATAACCCGGTTGCAGTCGTAGATGCCAATGTTGAGAAGCATGGCACTCGTGAGGTCGCAGAGGCATTTGTCGAGTTTCTGTTTACGCCCGCAGCACAGGAAGAATTCGCCAAGGTTGGATTCCGTCCGGTTGACCCCAGTGTGGCCGAAAAGTATGCTCAGCAGTTTCCTAAGGTGACGAAACTGTTTACAGTTCAGGATATGGGTGGCTGGGACAAAGTTCAGCAAGACTTTTTCGATGATGGTGCAGAGTTTGATCGAATTCAATCAAAGGTTAGTAGCTAACTGAAACAACGCCCCGGCTTCTGCGGTGAAAACTTGACGATTACTGGATGACACAGGTTAAGAAGCTGGGGAGCTTCCAGATTCATACTCCTACTCAGCAACACTGGAAATTTAGGAGCCGAAACAGGAGAGCCGAAACAGGAGTAATCTCACAAGCAGTTTTGTATAGACATTACTCAAACAGCAGACAACATTCAAAAATACTGCAAAAAGATCACACAACGCTTTTTGGATATGACCTCATCTTCATTCAAAAAAACGACCTCTCAATCTACAAATCAATCTGCAAAACTGGCTATTCCTTCTATTCCTTGGATTGTTACGTTTGGCTATTTAACAGTTATGCTAATCGTGCCAACGGCAGCGCTGATTTTAAGGGCAGTAACCTTAAGTCCATCAGAAATTTGGAAAATTGCAACGAGTCCAGTGGCGCTCTCAGCTTACAACGTTACATTTGGTACAGCCCTGGCCGCAGGATGGATCAATGGCGTGGCAGGGCTAATTATCGCGTGGGTGTTGGTGCGCTACGAGTTTCCCTTGAAGCGCATTGTTGATGCCCTCATCGACTTACCTTTTGCTTTGCCAACTGCTGTTGCGGGTTTAACGTTAGCAACTGTTTACAGTGAAAAGGGCTGGCTTGGCTCACTGCTTGTCCCTTTTGGAATCAAGATTGCGTTCACACGGATGGGGGTGTTTCTGGCGATGCTGTTCATTTCGCTGCCGTTTGTGGTGCGTACTGTGCAGCCTGTGTTGCAGGAAGCAGAACGAGAAGTCGAAGAAGCGGCTTGGAGTTTAGGAGCAGATCAGTGGCAGACGTTTCGACGGGTGGTGCTGCCGCCAATCATGCCAGCAGTTTTGACAGGCATAGCGCTAGGATTTGCTCGATCAGTCGGGGAATATGGTTCGGTAGTGATTGTTGCTGCCAACATTCCCTTTAAAGATCTCATTGCTCCAGTATTAATCTTCCAACGGCTTGAACAATATGATTACGCAGGTGCAACAGTAATTGGCACTGTAATGTTGGCAATCTCGTTAGTGATGCTATTGGCAATTAATTTATTACAAGCATGGGAAAGACGTTATGACGATTAATCCTTCTCAATCAAATTCTGCTTCTCAATCGCCAGTAGCGCTAGGGCAACCTCAAACAGGCTGGCAGACACGACTTAAGCCAATCTTGATTACTTTTGTGCTGTTCTATTTAGGATTCGTGCTATTCATTCCAGCGTTGAATGTGTTTGTACAGGCGTTTAGCGGCGGAATGAGTGGATTTCTACACACCTTCACCCAACGGGCTTTTCTCAATGCAGTCAAGCTAACGTTATGGATGGCAATCATCACTGTACCGCTGAATACGGTGTTTGGACTGTCTGCTGCTTGGGCAATTGGTCGCAACAAGCGTTTTCCTGGACGGGCTTTGTTGATTAGCATTATTGACCTGCCCTTCTCAATTTCTCCAGTTGTTGCGGGTTTGATGGTCGTGCTGCTTTACGGTCGAAACGGCTGGTTTGGGTCGTTGTTGGATGCGAACAATATCAAAATTATTTTTGCAGTTCCAGGCATGGTGTTAGCAACAGCTTTTGTGTCGTTACCATTTGTGGCAAGAGAAGTGATTCCCGTTTTAGAAGAAATTGGCACCGAGCCAGAAGAGGCAGCAAAAACGCTAGGTGCAAGCAGTTGGCAAACGTTTTGGCGAGTAACGCTACCTTCAATTCAGTGGGGCTTATTGTATGGAGTGCTCTTAACCAATGCTAGAGCAATGGGCGAGTTTGGAGCAATTGCAGTTGTATCGGGCAACATCGCCGGAAAAACCCAGACATTACCATTGTTTGTTGAAGAAGCATACAAGCAATACAACACTCAATCTGCTTATGCGGCGGCAGTACTGCTTGCTTGCTTGGCAATTGTAACGATGGTAGCGAAGGCACTCTTAGAACGCAAAATAGATGATAAGGGAAAAGCCGAGTGATAAAAAGTCGGCGATGAGATCTGAACATATGCCTGAGAATGATTAATCTATGGCTTCATGACATCACTGAATGATTAGAGCGCGATCGTAAACAATGCTGCTGCTGCTAGAGCTGCGATTGTCCGAACGTGATTCCAAATTGTCCAGGTGGTCAAGTACCTCGCCCACAGGTTTGCACCCTCAGCGCTGTCAGGTTTGACAATTGCCAAAGCGTCATTCAGCGGCACGTTGAAGGCGATCGTTACTCCAATCGTGCCAATGAAGTAAACCAGACTGCCCACCAGCAAGTAAACCGTACCGGGTTGATGCCACTTGAACAGTGAGGTAATCGCCAGAAAGAGGCAAGCGACCCCCGTTCCAAAGAGTGCAATCATGAACAACGGATTGATCGCCGTGACATTGATCGATTGCATTGCAACAATGCCCTCCCTTGGCTGAAGGCGGGCAAGAGCAGTCATCACAAAGGTTGAGAAGGCGAAGAAAACTCCGGCCACCAGTCCGCAACCCAGAGCCGAGAAAAGTTTCAATGCGAAAAGTGAGTGGTTCATGATTGCCATCAAGCCTCCTGCGAAGCATACCGTTCAGCCACCAAGTTCACCAGATGCGATTGATCACATCATAGAATTCCAAATTGTTTTTGTATCAGCGAACATTCGGAAACGGCACACTTTACTATCAACAAGATCATAAACATGGGCGGCGGCGGCATGAAGTGACTTCTGCGTCTGTCGATTGCAACCAACATAAGCTCCAATGACAATGACAGAATCCCCTGCATCAAGATATTGATCGATGTGAAATGAGAATTTCTCCCAACATTCATCATTCATCTTGAAGACTCTTTCGACCACTTCTGCTGCCCCTTGATAGGTTGCCCCTTGCGGAAAGCCGTCATTCTGAATCCATTCCAAGTCAGGGATACAAATATTCAGGAAAGCATCGTTATCCTTCTCGTGAAAAGCTCTGTATAACTCTTGGATAATTTCAAGATTTGTCATATGTACCTGTTATAAGCAACATGGTCTGTCCTGATGAGAGTCAACATCGCTGTTGCCAGCTTGCTTGGAACACGATATCAAGTGGGGCTGCCCGCTCAGTCAGGGATGAAATCCCGGTGCTCCGTTCCTACTTCAAATGGGATCGCCATATCTCCTGCAATGGTTTGTTGAACAACCTATCTAAGCAACAGCAGAAGTGATCAGACCGTCCCATGCAGCCACTAGCTCAGTGATTTTGACACGGGCTGCTGCAATCGATTCTGCCAACTTCTGCCCTCCATACTCATCGTTTTCCACATGAACAAAGGTAATATCTGTGATGCCCATAAATCCGAAAACGGTGATTAGGTAAGGATCGTGGTAATTCATCTTCTCGTAGCGCCCACCAGGTTGAAAGCCAGAATCGCCTCGTGCTTCGATGACAACCATTTTCTTACCCAAGACCAACGGCTTGAAAGCATTGCCAGCATTATTAGGTTCAAACGCAACCGTTCGGCCTACTCGCACAATCTGGTCAATGTATGCCTTGAATGTACTGGGAACGCTGAAATTGTACATGGGGACGCCAATAATGTAGATATCAGCGGCTAAGAATTCATCAACTAGCTGATCGCTAAGGCGAATCGCTTCGCGCAGTTCAGGGGTGTGTTGTTCAGGGGGAGTAAATGCAGCAGCAATCCAGGATTCATCGACATGGGGAACAGGATGGTGTCCGATATCTCGATAGGTGACGGTATCGGTTGGATGAGCTTGCTGCCATTGTTCGACCAGTTCCTTGGTCAGGCGGCGAGAGTGCGATCGCTCCCCGCGTGGGCTTGCATCAATGTGTAATAGATGTGCCATACTTCCTCCAAACTAATGACCTTTTCAGCATAGGGAAACGCTTCAACTTCAACTATCTAATTCCTGTGGCATTATCAAAATCTTGCGATCGATTTTCAGGTGCCTCAGCAAGAGCGATCCAAAAGTGAATACAATCAGAGCTAGATGAATTGGGTTTGCATCATGAAAACAACTGCTACCAACCCAACTGAACCGACCTGCTTGCCCTGCTTGTCTAGCAAAAGCCAGGGTTGGGAAAACATTCTCGTTGAACAGTTTCAACATCCATCAGGAGAAGGAAAAACTCATTACAGCGAAGAACATACGATTTGCCTGTCGCTAGCATCCCGTCCGGTTCGCTTTTTACAGGTTAAAGGAGGCAAAACGCACACAAGCCTGTATGGAAAAGGTGATATTTCCATCACGCCTGCCGAGATGCCGTTTTTTGCCCGCTGGGAGGGGGACGATCACTACTTGCAGATTCGGATTGCGTCTCGGTTTATCCAGCAGGTTGCCAGAGAAGCGTTGGCAATCAATCCCGATCACCTAGAATTACTGCCCGAATTTCGGACACGCGATTCTCAAATTGAGGCGATCGGTCTAATGTTGCTAACTGAACTTCAACAGGGAAATTCAGGCAGCAGGCTCTATATCGAGTCATTAGCCAACGTGTTAGCAATACACTTAATCAGACAATATGCTGTCACCCATCCCCAGATTCCCATTTACGAAGGTGGGTTGCCTCAGCGTCAGCTTTTACAAGTGTTAACCTACATCAACGACAATTTAGAACAAGACGTGAAACTTGCCGATTTAGCAGCATTACTAGAGATGAGTCAATTTCATTTCAGCCATCTGTTCAAACGATCTATCGGCATTGCCCCCTATCAATACCTACTTCAACAACGAATTGAACGGGCAAAGCAGTTATTGAAACACAGCGATCAATCGATCATGGAGATTGCGCTGATATGTGGGTTTAACAGTCACAGTCATTTGGGCAAACAGTTTCGGCAACTCACAGGCATGACCCCAAAAGCCTATAGAGAAAACTAATAAGTGTATGAAAATAAAAGTTGTCTCACCTCATCCCGTTTGGCACGAGAATTTGAGACACAGAACAAAGTAGGTTACACGAATCGCAAATTAAGTTGCTCGCCTTAGCTACAGCATCAAGGATGATTTGATCCAAGAAATGGATATTCAAGAGTAAACGCTTGCCAAAAGCTTTGCAGTGCTGTCATTCCGTCTGAGGTAAACTCACAGCCACTGAACTGGTTGACACAATTGAACGGGCTGCGAGCAATTCCTTACCAGAGCCAAGTTAGAGCAGCAGCAGGAATTACCCAACGGAGGGTAATTGTGAGTCTGATTGCAAGGAGCATATGCCAACACAACCCACATCTGTGATTGATTACCGGAAAGCAAATGCGGCGAATCATCTCTTACCCAAGCCTTCTATTCTTTCCAGTTCTGGCTGGAGCGACCTTCATTTAGAATTGTTCCAGCAGCCAGAATTTGAGATCGCTGAGCATCAACACACCCTGCATGTGATGGCTTGTGGGCTGCCTAACCTCATTGAAGAATCAGGACAGAATCGTCAGGTTATCTCTGGTGAACGCTGGTTAGATGGCAAACTGAAGCAGGAAAGGAGAGGAACGGGTGACATTGCGATCATTCCTGCAACAATGTCTCATCGGTGTAACTGGAATACCACTGTGCAATTCATGGTGTTGGCAATTGAGCCTATACTGCTCCAGCAGGTAGGTCAAGATTTTTTGAATGGCGATCGCATCGAGCTTGTCCCTCATTTTATGAGTCAGCAAGATGGACTCATTCAAGGAATTATCTCAACTTTGAGAGACGAGTTAGAGTTCGGTAAAGTGGGCGGTAATTTACTGATTGATAGCCTTAAAACCACCTTAGCCATTCATCTCTTACGCAACTATTGCACGACCCAACCGAAGCCTTCTAATTATGCTAATTGTGCTAATGGGTTATCTCAATTCACCTTGCAACAAGTAACAGAGTATATCCATGAGCATCTCCATCAAGATTTGAAATTGATTGAATTAAGTGCAATTGCTCAACTCAGTCCCTATTACTTTCTGCGTCTGTTCAAGCAACGGCTAGGAATTACACCTCACCAATATATTCTGCAATGCCGCATTGAGAAGGCAAAACATCTGTTGCAACAAACTCAGTTGAGCATTGCGGATATTGCTTTGCAAACGGGATTTTCCGATCAAAGCCACATGACAAGATGTTTCAAACAAAAGTTGGGAATGACTCCAAAACAACTTCTGCAAGCTTAAACTGCTGATAGCGGTGTTCCACAATTTGCGTTTAGCAACGCTACACGATCGCAATAATATTCAAAAATTCTGCAACTTTTTTCTAGAAATCTGTATTGCTTATTTTTTAATCTATAGCAATCCTAGGTGAGCCATGAAACTTAGCCATTTTGCCCCTCAGAATCTTCAAGATTTCGGGGATCTTGCGTTATGAATCATCTAGGGCTGCCATATCATATCATTTTGGATTTTAGATTTTGGATTTTGGATTGGCGTTCGCGCAGCGTTGCGCTAGCAACTTTTGGATTGGGGAAGCTTTGCGCAGCCATGGTTTTAGTCTGCAAACTGCCGCGTCCTCTGTTTAAATCGGTATAGCGTTACGCATTGAGCTTAGGACATAGGGGGTGTGGGGCTACGCCCCCAGCTAGGAGTTCCACCCTTACTTACACCCCGTCCTTACCTTAGACAGGACTGCCATATCAGTAGATTTTGATGGAGCAAGGAAGATGCAAGTTGATCAAACTGAGGTGCTGATAGCTACATCTGCTGGACAGATGCCCGCTGTTTTGTTTGTCCCTTCTAAACCTGACTACAAACCTGCCGTGCTGCTGCTGATGGAGGCATTTGGTTTAACGTCCCACATCCGAGACGTAGCCTCTCGGATTGCCAACGAGGGGTATGTGGTACTTGCCCCCGATCTCTATTACCGTGCCCTGCCCAACAACAAGTTTGGCTACAACGAGGTTGATCAGGCAATGGCAATGATGTGGCGGTTAGATTTTGGCAAACCCATTGAGGCAGACATTCAAGCCGCATTAACCTATTTGAAATCATGCTCGGACGTTGACCCAGCGCGGATTGGAGTTACTGGGTTTTGCTTGGGGGGTGGGTTAGCTTTTTTGACTGCTTGCAGATTCTCAGCCGAGATTGCGGCGGCGGCTCCCTTCTACGGTATGGTTCTAGATGAGTGGCTCGAAGCCGTGAAAGATATCACCGTACCCGTTTACTTGTTTTTTGGAAGCATTGATCCATTTATTCCGCGCGATCGCATTCAGCAAATTGACGCTCGGTTTCAGGAACTTGGAAAGGACTATACGCTGAAGGTTTATCCCAATGCAGGACACGGCTTTTTCTGTCACGAGCGAGCAGACCATAACCCATCGGCAGCAGCAGATGCTTGGTACGAACTGATCCAATTCCTAGATCAACATCTGCGGAAAGAAGCTTGAATACAGACCGTGATCAGTTCAGACGATTTGAAAACAATGGCGCTCTACAACAAGTGGTCAACGAGAAGCTTTTTAGCCATTGCGATGAATTGGGTGATGATCAGCTACAGCTAAATCGGGGAAGGCGAAAGCAGTGCTAAGACTGCTGCATCATCGACGTTTGTTAGCAGAAACGAAATGTTTTGGTTTCAAATTTCTATAGCAGGGGATAGGCGGAAGCGACAAAATCAAGCATAATAAAATTACTATGCTCATTCAGTTATTCATCAGTTTATATCTATGAAAAGTATAAGGGATTGGGCAGAGAGGGAGTAATTTGGCTTCCTTGAGATGCCGTGTGGCGAATGGGCCGTGTCCATTGAACTCGATTAGGGAAAAGACTTGTGTTAGAAGCCTTTGTATTTGCGACGATATTATGCGGGTTTTTCGGCATTCTTCTCAAAAAAAATCTGGTGATGAAAATCATCTCGATGGATGTGATGAGTACAGGCGTGGTTGCCTATTATGTGGTCATCGCAGCGCGGGAGGGATTGTTTACCCCGATTGCCTCAGAAGTCGAAAGAGTCGCCTATGCTGATCCGGTTCCTCAAGCAGTGATTCTGACGGCAATTGTGATCGGCTTGTCGATTCAGTCCCTGATGTTAGTGGGCGTCATGAAGCTATCGCGGGACAATCCCACCTTGGAAAGCAACGAGATCGAGAAAAGCAATACACCATGAATACCCTGACGTTAATGTGGATTGCATTCCCATTTTTGGTGGGATTTGTCATTTACCTGTTTCCCAAGCTCGATCGGTCTCTTGCTCTGTGCGGGGCGCTGGTTTCGGGTGCTTACGCCGTGCAGCTTTTTGTGAGGCAAACCCCGCTCACGTTGAGATTGTTGGATCACTTCGGGGTGAGCTTGGTGCTCGATCCATTGGCTGGCTTTTTTATTTTGACCAATGCGCTCGTGACCGCGGCCGTTATCCTCTATTGCTGGGGCGGAGGGAAGACGACTTTTTTTTACGCTCAGACCTTAATTCTGCATGGCAGCGTGAATGCTGCCTTTGCCTGTTCAGATTTTGTGAGCTTATATGTCGCCTTAGAAGTGATTAGCATTGCCACGTTTTTGTTGATTGCCTATCCGCGCACCGATCGTTCTATTTGGGTTGGGTTGCGCTATTTGTTCGTCAGCAACGTTGCCATGCTGTTCTATCTGGTGGGGGCAGTGCTGGTCTATAAGGTTCATCACTCTTTTGATTTCGCCGGATTGCGCGGCGCACCTCCCGAAGCCCTGGCGCTGATTTTTCTAGGGCTGTTGGTGAAGGGTGGCATTTTTGTGTCGGGCTTGTGGTTGCCGTTGACCCATTCCGAATCCGATTCGCCTGTGTCAGCGCTGATGTCGGGTATTGTCGTGAAAGCGGGCGTTTTGCCTTTGGCGCGGTGTGCTCTGTTTTTGGAAGAGGTTGATCCCATCGTCCGGTTTTTGGCGTCGGAACGGCATTGTTGGGCGTGTTCTATGCCATGTTTGAGAAAGATGCCAAACGAATGCTCGCCTTTCACACGGTTTCGCAGTTGGGGTTTATCCTGGCGGCTCCAGAAGTTGGTGGCTTCTATGCCCTAACGCATGGCTTGGTCAAGTCAGCGCTGTTTCTGATTGTGGGCGTCTTGCCAAGCCGCAACCTGAAAGAATTGCAGCATCAGCCGATTCATACCCCGCTCTGGATTGCGCTCGTCATTGCCAGCTTCTCAATTTCAGGGTTTCCGCTGCTGTCTGGGTTTGGGGCCAAAGTGTTAACGATGAAAAATTTGCTGCCCTGGCAGGTGATTGGCATGAATCTGGCGGCGCTAGGAACTGCGATTTCGTTTGCAAAGCTCATTTTCCTGCCCCACAAAAACCAGGGCACAACAGAGAAACCTCTCCAGCCTGGCTTCTGGGCGGCGCTTGTTGTGCTGCTGGGAGGTCTTTTTGCCGCCAATGCGGTGTACTACGAAGCGTATACAGTTGGGAATACGGTGAAACCTTTGCTCACCATTTTTGCGGGCTGGCTGGCATATTTTTTATTGATTCGCCGAGTCATTTTCAAACTGCCGCGTCTGTTTGAGCAATTTGAACATCTGATTGGAGTGATGAGCCTAAGTTTAATCTTATTGTTTTGGATGGCGCTGACATGATTGGACATCTGATCTTACGACTGACGATCTGGTTCCTGCTCACGGCAAACTTCAGTGTGCCCAATATTATCATCGGCATTGCGATTGCTGTTTTGCTGCCGGGCGGCTCCACGTCACCGGAACGGCTGAAAGACTTGCTGCGAGCATTATTCAAAATCATTGTGGCCATTCCGAAAGCCTACCTGGAAGCGATTGAGCTAATTTTTCGTCCCCATACTCAGGAGAAAATTGTGATGGAACGGGTGCAGTCGCGGCGCTCGCCTGGGCTGGTTTTTTTAGATATTTTCCTGATTACTTTTACACCCAAAACAATCGTTCTAAAATATCACGAAGCAGGTTGGTACGAAGTTCATGAAGTGCGGCGCAGGAAACGTAGAAAAGAACGGCAAGATGAGATGGAAGAGAACGGCACTAAAGAAATTTAGGTCGAAACCGTGAGATAGGTCACAAAGCATGAGGTGGAATGGGGATGAACTTGATACTAATCGGCATGATTCTGGCGTTGCTGATCCCGCTCTATGAGGTGTGGAAGGACGATGATATTTGGCAAACCATGCTGGCGTTTTCCAGCGTTTCCACTAAAACGGCAGTGATGATTCTGTTCATTTCTGTGTTGCGAGATGATTGGATGATTGGAGTCGTTGGCGTCATTATTTTGAGCGTCGGCAATGCCGGATTTATGCTGCTTGCGCACATTCTCAAACGAATGGGGGATACATGATTAACGTTCTAAGCTATCTCTGTATTGGGGTTGGGCTGATCTTCTGGTTCTGGGGAACCTCTTTTCTACTCGGTCAGCGATCGGTGCTCTTTAAGCTGCACAATCTTTCGGTATCTGATACACTCGGCTCGATTAGCATCATTTTTGGCTTGCTGCTGCAACGTCCCAGAGAAGTTCCTCTGCTGATTCTCGCCATTCTCTCGCTAGCACTCTGGAATACGATGTTGGGCTATGTGTTGGCCTATTGCTCTAGCAGTTCAGCTTCAAGTAGTATCACCCCTAGCAATACCCATTACGGGAGGCATGATGATAGATAGCTACGTTTATGTCATTACTGCGCTGCTGCCGCTCGTATCCTGTATGCTGATCTTTCAGGTCAATCCATATCATGCTTTGGTAATTCGGGGCATTTTGGGAGCCGTGACCGCATTGACGTATACGGTTTTGGGGGCAGCAGATGTGGCGCTCACCGAAGCTTTGGTGGGAACCCTGCTGGCAGTTGTCCTTTATACGGTGGCGGTGCGCTCCTCGATGGTGTTGCGTTTGGGTGTGCTGAAATCAGCAATTGCCGGAGGTGAGGCAGGCGATCCTCAGCCCGTTTCTTTCAAGCAATTGACTACCGATTTGCAAACCGTTTTTAGCAACCACCATATGCGAGTTGAGTTGGTTCCTTACCCCAATCGAGAAGAGCTACACCAAGCCCTTGTAGACAAAGAGATCCACGCAACCTGTCACTCCTCAGAAACCTGCACCGATCATCAGCCATATGACATCACCATTCGCCTGCCCCGTCTTTATGACATTCTGCGAGCAGAACTCGCGTCTTCTACAGCCCATCTGACCTATATGAGTTCATCTGATTCTGTATCTGCTCACTCGTCTATTCATCCATCCATTCATTCATCGGTTCATTCATCTGAGTCAGAGGAAGCACATCCATGAAATGGATTTATATTGCAGCCGGAATTGCCTTTTATCTCAAAATGCTGCTGTTGTCTAGTCCAATGCAGGGCTTGCCTTTCCCAATCGTCGAAGCAGTGGTACAAGACAGCGGCATCCCCAACGCGGTTTCGGGCATCATTCTTCGCAACCGACTCTATGACACAATTTTTGAGGTCATTGTGTTTACCATCGCATTATGGGCGCTCAGTTTCTCTTAGCGAATGAACGCCCATCGAGCAAAGTTCATCAGTTCACTGATCAATCCTCCATTCTGCTAGCCCGCATCGGTGCGACGATTTGCGCGTTAGTCGGCATTGAACTAGCCATTCGTGGGCATCTCAGTCCGGGCGGTGGGTTTGCAGCAGGTGTGGCAGGCGGAACGGCAATCGGACTGGTTGCAATGACTTCTTCTCCAGAGTGGATGCAGAGAGTGTATCAGCGCTGGCGGGCCGCTATCTGGGAAAAGGTTTCAGTGCTGGTTTTCATTGTTTTGTCGGTCATAACGCTGGCAGGAGTAGAGCTACCCCCTGGCGAGTTAGGCACATTGGTGAGCGGTGGTATGATTCCCATTCTCAACATCCTAGTCGCCATTAAAGTTGCATTGGGATCGTGGGCAGTTGTTTTAACTTTTATTCGCTATCGAGGCTTGCTGTAGGAGAAATTCTGAATGATATGGAACTGGTAGGGTTTGGCTATTGGGATGTTGACTTGCATCCTCAGCGTTTCAGTGACATGGGCAGGCAGACAAAATTTACCCTGACCCTGCATCCCAGTTTGCTGGCCGGCTTTTGCTTCAAGCCTCACCTACCTGATCCCCAAATTTCGTTCAGATTATCTGCGTTACTGATTCAGCGTCGGTGAGCGTTGAATTTTCCCCTCACTGTATCCTAAATCGTACAGGCTAGCAGCTTGAGGATCGCAGGGTGCTTGCTTAGGATGACCTGACCAGGCATCCTCCTTGCCCCGATTAAACCAATCTTCTGGAGTGATATAAACTTTATACTCTGTCATGATGCTCATGCCCTTCATTCCAGTGCTCACATGGTCAAATCAACCATAATCGCAACCTTCCTATTTCCAGCCTAGACGATTCAACCGAATGCAATTTCTAATATTTATATTGATTTGGTTGGAGTACATACTCTAGCATTTATATCTAAAAAGAGGTTCAAGAAGTGGTTTGCTCTGACGTTGGGAATTTGTTGATCTTCCCTAGCCTTCTTAGAAAGGGGAAGCTGAACTTAAAATCCCTCTTCCTCTAGACGCAAAGCAGCTTCCCGCAGGGTAGGGAAATTTGGGGAAATCTAAGATTTTAAAACATCCTTTAGCACAAAGAGTTCATTAACTGATATTAAACTAGAGCTTACAATGGTAGAAGAAGTCAGTTGAAGGGCATCACTTCAATTGCCAAGATTTAATTGCCAAGATTTTCAATCTGGCTTCTACGCGCTAATCACCTTGGCAGCAAGGTTTTTCTTACTCGGATTGCTTACGCTACACGCACTGAAGAGAGGTAAAACTCATGAAACCTATGATCTGGCATCCAGAAGACAAAGATGCGAAGGTAAACCAGTATTTAGACCAAATGAATCACGCGCCCTATCAAGCCCTCATCCTGCTGGGATTGGCTACATGTTGCATGTTGACATTCATAATCCTAGTAGGCATTTTTTAGGCGGCTTCATCAAGGAGGACAGAACGATGAGCATCCCAACGACTTTCAAGATTTGGGGACAGAAGTTCCAACAGAATTCCTTAGTCTGGGGGCCACTTCTTCTATGGTTTTGCGGTGTGCTGATTTTGGTGGTGATTATGGTGTCCTTTGCGCGTAGCTAGGTCATCATCGAGATGAGAGCGAATTCTGGCAATCTTGTCTGCCCAACCTATCCTATGCAGCCCATTGCAATCGGGATTACCCTAAGACAAATTCAGTGAGATACGCTGAGCAATCTCACATTTCGCATTTAGGACAATATCTCAAATTTCGCTAATCCGCCAACATCGTTACCAAATATCAGGGGCTGTGATCCATTCCAGCTAAAACCCTGGTAATGGCAAGGCGACAGCCCCTAACCTGTTTTTAGGAACGGGCGCGATCCGGCTGATGCGGCCAGCGTTTGACCATGATTTGACCATGATTTGACCATAAATGGATGACGCGCTCTAGTCATTGGGGAATCGGTCTGCCAGACCTTCTCCCAATCTTCCCCACTTTCGCACGCCATTCACTACATTTCAGCGTAGAAAATTAGCGCTGTGTAAGTACAGCATTCTATCAGCAGCAGGCTAGAAGCCAATCAGGAGACGGAGAGGGGGGGATTCGAACCCCCGTTGACGTTGCCGCCAAACTTGATTTCGAGTCAAGCGCATTCAACCGCTCTGCCACCTCTCCAAGGGATGCATAGCCCATTGTAATGCGTGAAGGATCTAATTGCGATCGAAAATTTAGGTAGGGGCGGGTTTAGCCGATCTATTTTTTGTGATTGGAGGGAAGCATGGCAAAACCCGCCCCTACCGACCCAGGTTTAGCCGATCTATTTCTAGTGACTGAAGGGAATGGTAAAATCTGCTCACCCAAGCCACCAGAGATTTGGCAGTCTAGCGATCTTCGAGGGAGCGAAGTCCTGTAAACCCTTGTTGGGCTGTCCACTGAATCGCGCCCTTTTCAGCAGTTGAATGAAATTTGATCTGATGCTGCTTTAACCAAGCTGTTGTTTGAGAATTGCTAGAGGGCTTAAAAGCAACTGCGAGTTCGGGATTGAGGTGCTCTAGGAGCTTAAAGCTGAGGGCTTTACCCGACCAGCCTATTACGGCAGCAGGAGGCAGCGTGTTTGTGAGAATTGCTTGGTGTTTCCAATCTGGCAATTGGGAGAACATGAGCCAGATTTGCTCGCCGATCTGAAGCTGTAGTGCTTCCAGCGACTCGGATTGTATCCATCTCAGGGTGACGGTTCCTTGCTGAATGTTTTGCTGGGCTGATAGGGGAATGGCAACGCCAGAAGTTGTTTTAATGTCTGCTAGTAAGGACTGGTAAGCTGGGCTGCCGGAATTCGTGGCGGATTGCTCAAGGCTGCTATAAAAAATTCTGATTGGTGCTGCTGCTGCAATTTGCTGCCAGCTTTCAACTGTAGGAGTTTTTAGGTTCGGAGCGATTGCCCAGTCTAGGTGATTGATGCCTTGTTGCCGCAGAAATGGTAAAACGCTGAACTGCACATCCTCAGCACTACCGCTGTGAATTAGCCCCACTTTGCCGCCGTCTTGCACAACTAGCACAGGTTCTTGATCCGTTGCTAACACTGTGATTTGCGATAGGTTAGCCGCCCTGTATCCGATCGGAATCGCCACTAAACCAACGCTGAGTAAACCTGCCAGCCACCAGTATTTGTGCAGCCGTTGCCATCGCCAGATCACGCTAATCATTCCATACAGCAGCACCACCTGCACCGCGCTGATAGTGCCCACCGCGAATGTATTTCCGGGTAGCTGACTGCCCATCTCCGCGATTTTGATCAACAAATGGGTGGGATAGTAAAGCAGAGATGCCAGAAGACTCCCAACTGCCGGATACAGCAACGCTGCGGCTGCGCTCACCATACCGCCAATGCTGATCACTGTAATCAACGGACTCACCACAACATTCACCAAAATGCTGTAGGGCGAAACAATTCCAAACACCGACAGCATCAGCGGCAATGTCCACAAGTAAGCAGCAATCGGGACGGCAAACAGCGGCACAACGGCACTGGGCATCCAGTCCAGCCATTTTGTCAGGATGGGAACGGTGACTAACAGCCCCAACGTTGCCAGAAAGCTGAGTTGAAATCCTAGAAACCAAATCCAGAGCGGATTGATGATCAGCAGCAGGGTTGCCGTCAGCAAAAGGATACCCACTGGCTTCGTTTTTCGGTCGGCGATGAGGGCCAGAAGCGCCACAAACCCCATGATGCCTGCCCGCAACACTGAAGGTTCAAGTCCGGTCAGCCCCAGATAAAGAACTAAGGCTGCCGTTCCTAGCCCGAACCGCGCTTTGCCAGGGAGCCGCTGCGTGAATGCCAGAATCACGCCAATCAGCATCGAGACTTGGGTTCCCGACGCTGCCAACGCATGAGCCAAGCCGGTTTGTTTGAACTGATCTTGAATTTCGTAGGGAACATCAACGGCATCTTTGCCCATTACCATCGCGCTAACCAGTGCGGCTTCTGGCTGCGGTAAGCCAATCGCTTGAATTTGCTGAATCCGCTGGCGAATCGCCCAGAACAAGGGTGGAGCAGGCTTTTCACGAGACGGATACGCCAAGGTTTTGCCGTTGAATCCGGCGAAAATTCCCTGCCGCGCTAGATACTTTTCAAAATCGAACCCACCCGGATTTGTGGCGGGCGGCGGCTGGTAGAGCGATCCGGTCATTCGTACCGTCAAACCTGGATAAAGCTGCTCGCCGGACGATCGCGGGATGGTGACATACGCTTTTCCCGTGACAGGGTAAGGCGGCTGGTGAAGATGTTTTGGATCTGCAATCCCGCTGACTTGCGTTGCTGCCAGTTCAAACTGAAGCCGATTGCTGCGGGTCAGCCGAGGTGGGGAAGCGACTTTGCCTGTGACTTCAACGGGGGTATCGCCGATTGGAATTGTGGGCTGGCATTTGTTCTGAGCCACTTTCTCAGTAACCGCCGGACTGACTTGTACGGGACTGGCTTGTACGGGACTGGTTTCTACCGGATTCGTTTTTGCTGGACTCGCAGGATCAACCGCAGGCTCAATCCAGATCGCATGACAAATATCGGTGGCACCAGGCTGCGGCAGTCGGATCTGAAAATAAAGCATCGCCGCGACTCCAATCAAGCCGGCTGCCAGCCAAACTTCCGGTTTGGGAGCGGTTCGCCAAATTCGCCGGATCGAAAAAGCGACCGGAACCGCCAGCAGCAGTAGCCCGATCGCCGCGAGTGGAATTCCGGCAAGGTTTCCTGGAATTCCAGTCAGCAATAAACCTAAAATGTACGCCCCGCAAAAAATAGCGGCAACAATGGCAATCATGGCAGCACCCTAACTGACAGCGATCTTTTCAGCAATGCTGCTGTTTCGATCCGGTTGCGTTCAGTTGGGTTGATTTGGGGTTGATTAGCCAGCCCAATCAGTGAGATTGAAGTTAGATTGACAGCCCCAGCTTTAAGCCAAACACCGCATGGAGAAACAGCAGGCACAGCGCTGCACTTCCCAGATAGGCATGGGTTGTCCGCAACGCAGCTTTATTTTTCCCGAAACTGCTGAACCCCAACACGCCATTCGTAACCAGTAACAAAACCGCAGCGCTGCCTGTCCAGAAATGGGGGCTTTCTAGAATCGGCTGTTGCTGCATCACCAGCGACAAAACGCCGCCCGTGTAGCCCAATACGATAAACAGCGTCATAAATGGCGCAATTTTTTTGTGAGCATCCCAACTTTTCGCTGCTTCTTTGCGATCCGCCAGTTCGCGCCCGCGCCATCCCGTCAGACCGACGACACTGCCCATCACAAACACCACAATCGCCATCATCAGCGGATGTCCCCAATGAACGATCGGCTCAGGAACATTCAGGCTGCGAAACCCGGCTGCAATCGGCTCCAACAACTGACTCAAACTTTCTGACATTGTGTTCTCTCTGTGTCTCTTAAGAAATATTAAGCATATTTTATGAGCATACCTGCTTCCCAGGCTGTGTGTCAGCCAACAAGTGTCAGTTCTATGGCAATCATTTCTATGATGAAATTTAGCCATTCAGATCCCTGAGTCTTGAAGATTCTGGGGATCTAGCCCTCCTGAAATTCCAGCAAGGACGGGATCGAAGCCCGCCTCAACGGTGTCATATCCATTCGGAATTCGCACACGATTACATTCAGTAGTCCACAGGGCGGTTTTGCAGTCGCCTGCTGCCGTGTATTTCGTGCCAGCGCAAGCCAATTAACACTGCCATAAACAGCATGTAGCCTGGTTCTTCCATTTGGCTAAAGATTAAGCCGTGAATGAAGATATTTAACATCAAAAACTTGGAGAAGTCATCAAGGCAAAATCGTCTCCAAATAATTGAACTTAAATACAGATAAGTTGCTAACCCAATCCAACCAATATCGCCCCAGATTCCTGCCCAGCCGTAGAGTGGCGAAAACATACTTGATCGCGGCCCTAATCGCGTACCCCAAACCATATCCCAGGTTTCTTGGCTGGCAGGATGAACCGTTGCCCCTAACGGTGCTAGTAAGTCTCCATACTTTTGCAACATCCAGCCGCCCAACCGCCCAACGGTGTGACCTGGACCTAACCCAAATAGCGCATTCAATGCAGATTCGTAATGAGAAATAATGATGCGAATTGAAGATAGCTTCAAAACTGTGGCCTCTCCTTCCGGGCCATATAACTCCGGCTTTGCCCAGGAATTATAGTTGCGGAAAAATTCAATGTTTTGAGTAGCCCACCAGAAGGCATAGCCAACTAAAATCATTGCCACAGCATATTGAATCGTTGTTTTAATATTCTTGACGCTGACTAATACCAGCAGCAGAAAAGCAGCCAAAGATACAAACATAACTTGCTTGGTTTCAGCAACTTGAATCTGGATAATTGATGCTGCTAAAATCCCGACTCTCAGCCACATTGGAGAGGCTTTGGCGCTAATCAAGTAATAGATTCCATAGGCAATTGAAACTGAAGCGCCGACCACATGACCGCTGCCCGACAAATAGAAAACTCCCTGAATATTATCTTGTGGAAGTCCCAATCTACCGGGTTTCAAAATACCAGCTTCCAGCAAAACAAACTGAGCTAAAGCTAAACCGATATGAAAGCTAGCAAATCCGAAAATCCACTTTTTAAATCGCTGCAAATTTTCGGGGGCAATCGGTGTCCAGACCAGCGCCAGCAGCAGCATAAAAGGTTCTGCTAGCAAAAGAAAGGACAGAATGACATTGATCACACCGGCACTATTCACAATTGCGCTAGCTGTTGCGACACCAATCAAGACAAACAGCCCGGTGAGGAGTATTTTTGAATTAAGGATGTGTTGGCGATCGTTAACAGGTGGCTGCAAAAGTATCCAGAAAAATGCCAGCGGAACGGTTGCAAAATGCAGGAAGTTAACCACAGATGGAAATCCAACTGTTTCCAACATGCGCGGAAAAAAGGCAGTCGCAAATGCTATTAGGATTAGCATTGAGTTGCGGATTTGCCCGTCTTGTTTGGGAGATGCTTCTGGTAGTTTCATATTGTGTTGGAGAGTCACATGATAGAGTCACATCATAAAGTCACGCCGAGTCACGCTATAAAAATCACACCAGAGAACAGAGTCATGTCAGAAAAATCACATCAGAGAACGAACCTTATCGTAGATATCAATTAAATATTCGTAGTTGCGTTGGGCAGTATATTTTGCTTCAAATTCTGCTCTTGCCTCTTGCCGCATTTGCGTTAATTTATCCGAATGCGTCAGCATCCATTCTACTTGGGCGATCAAATCTGTAGACGAATTGGGATTATAAAGTAAGCCGGTTCGTCCTGAATCGATCAATTCTGCAATGGCTCCAATGTTGGCTGCAATCACGGGCGTTCCTTTAGCAAATGCCTCCACCGCCACTCGACCAAAGGTTTCATACCAGCGAGATGGAAACACCAAAAACTTGGCACTCCCCATCAGGTCATACACTTCTGTCATGGGACGGCGACCGAGCCACTCGATGCTAGAACGCCGTGCAGCTTGCTTCACCTGCTCCGACAAGGGCCCATCGCCAACAATTTTGAGCGGAATCCGGTTTCCTAGCTGTTGCCAAGCTTCCAGCAGCACATCCAAGCCTTTTTCGACGGAAAGCCTGCCCACAAACAGCGCATAGCCGCCACTGCCGTCGCCCACTCCCGGATCAAACGGCACGAAGTTGGGCTTGATCACGATTTTTTCAGCAGGCAGCCCTCCCTGAATAAACTTCTGGCGGGCAAACTGAGTCAGCGCGATGAATAAATCCACCTGGTTTGTCCAAGTTTGCATTGCCCGATGGGCCGTAATCATCGTCGCAACCGCCGCACTCGCCACGCGGTTTTCTCGATAGCAACCGTGGATCACACCCGGATAAGGAATTGGCTTCCCCAGGCAGTCCTCACACACGCGACCGTTGCGAAAAAAAAGCGCGTTGGGGCAAAGCAAGCGGTAGTTTCGCAAGGTTTGAATCACGGGCACGCCTTCTGCCTTCGCCGCATAGTGAACCGCCGGAGAAATCAGCGGAAAAAAGTTTTGTACATGCACTACATCGTAAGCTGCCTTTTTCAACATTTGCTGCACAACTTGACGAGAGGCTTCCGACCAAATGGTTTTGACGGCGAGGTGAGCAGAAGACAGAGCGGCAATCCGATCATTATTTTCTTCGTAGGTTTCAACTTGATGCCCCATCTGGCGCAGCAAATTTTCTTCTGCGGCACGAGATTCATCTTCTCCGCCTCGAATCTGGTAGCGATTGTGAATGCTGAGAATACGCATTGCAGTCCGGTTGCTCGATAGAAGGTTGGCAGCAGGCAGCAGGTTGGGCAGTCCTCCCACAGCTTCTTACAGCGGTTGCGGTTAGAGATCCAGAAGGTTTTGATAAACTTGGGCAACTTGTTCTGCTGTCTTTTCCCAAGAGAAGGCTTTCACTCTGGCAAAACCTCGCTCAATCAAGGCTTGACGGTCAGCGGAATCTTTGAGCAGCATACAAACAGCTTGCACAATCGCCGCAACATCTTCCGGATCAACCAGAATGCCGCCATTTCCGACCACTTCGGGCAAAGAAGTGACGTTTGACGTAATTACGGGTGTTCCGCAAGCCATAGCCTCTAGAATTGTGATGCCAAACCCTTCCGACAGCGATGGGGAGAGCAGCAGATCTGCCGCATTGTAAATTTGCACCAACGTTGCTTTATCAGGCTTACCCAAATAACGAATGGATTCAGCAAGCTGATGTTCCCTAATAAACGCCTGTTGCTCAGAATTGAAGGCGGCGCCTGCTTTGAGAAGCTGAACGGGCAGCCCTTGATTTTTCAAAGCTGATAATGCTTTTAGAACAGTGAGGATATTTTTGCGCGGATGGTTTGAGCCAACATGCAGCAAACAAAACTGTTGAGGCGAAATTTGATAGGACTGTCGGATAGTTTGAATCGCTTCAGCAGATAATATATCAAAATCTGAGTCGAAGCCATTAGGAACGGTGGTGAGATGGGATGACGGCACACCTAATAAACGGGTGACATCTTTTGCGGTGTAGTCTGAAACCGTAATCACATGGTCTGCCTGACGTAGCCCTCGGACGGCATATTTCCAGACGGCAGTGCTAATGGCGGGCAGTTTTGCCTGATCCTCAATGTTGCCGGGTTGGTAAAAGTTGATCAGATCATGACAGGTTGCCACAACCGGCTTCCCTGTTTTAC
Source organism: Cyanobacteria bacterium RM1_2_2 (assembly GCA_012033495.1). GTDB lineage: Bacteria > Cyanobacteriota > Cyanobacteriia > Elainellales > Elainellaceae > Elainella. The sequence continues at coordinate 31,293 of JAAUQT010000012.1, forward strand.
GCAGCCAGTAAACCAGATGCCCGTCACTATGATCAATGACATGAAACAGATCGGCATCATGGCGCTTTGCGGTGTTGGGATAGTTCCAATAGCGCTGATAGTATTTATTCAGCCCATTAATGTAAGCATTGCTGCTTGTACGCTTCAGGTTTAGCTGCGGTCGCAGTTCGGTGATTTGCCAGTCGGGTCTAACAGCCTTCAAACCTCGCACCAAACCATCTGCATAGACATCCATGCTGAAGGAAAACCCTGGTTCGCGCCGCAAGATTGTAATCTTCACCACTTGCCTATTTCCTATGGTTGAGCACTTCAGTCCAACGCTCTAGCAGTCGTTCCGCAATGCGTTTGTGCGTGTAATGATTTTGGACTCGATCAATTCCATGCTGGCTAACTGCTTCATACCAGTCGGGTTCCTGAATCATGCGTTCCAAAATATTTGCAAGCGTATTATCATCTTCTTCTGGAAACACCAAATCATCTCGACCAATTACATTCGGAATCTCCCCAGAAGTTGAGCCAATGACGGGTAATCCCATCGACATGGCTTCAATCAGCACATGACCAAACTGCTCTTTCCAGGTGGGCATGGTTCTAGAAGGCAGAACGAGCACATCAAATTGGTTCATTTCTAGCGGCACATCGGCATGGGGCACTTTGCCTTTCCAGGTGATCAGGTCTGCGACGCCTTCTTGCTCTGCCACTTGCCGCAGCATTGCTTCATCCTGCCCCGACCCACACAACACCACTCGAAACTGATGTCCCCGCTTGCGCAGTTGACGGGCTGCCTTAAACAATACATCAATCCCTTTATCGTTGACCAATCGCCCCATATAACCGATCAAAAATTCATGGGTGCTGCGTTGACGTGCGGTTGCATCAAACAGCGACATATCAACTCCCATTTGCGGCATTACTTCAATCGTGCCAGTGTAACCCCATTGGCGGAGAAGCTGCTCACCGTCTTGATTACCCGCAATCATCAGTGGCGCTGTATCCAACACGAAGCGACGAATCCAGCGACGTAAAAAAGCGAGTTTGCGGTCTTGATTTTCCCAGCCGAATACAACCATCGGAATTTTTAGTAACCGCGATAGGATCGCAACCTGGAATGTGGAGAGAGAAAATACTTCTTCTTCAACTTGTAATAGATTAGGCTTGAATTGGTGAATGGCGCGTAGTAAATCCCATGGTGAATAAAGATAGGCTCCGGTGCGTCCATTGAGAATGACTTTGGCAGGAAAATATTGAATCTGCTGATGAGGTTTTTCTAGATTGAAAATTTGTTTCCATCCTTTCGCTTTCCAGGGGCTTGGCACGAGTAACCCTACTGTAACCGCCTTGGTTGCGGATTCGGTTGCGGGTTCGGTTGTTGGCTTCGCTTTGGCAATGGCATCTAGCTTGCCCTGATTGATGCCGACTACGTAAGTATGGCTGATAAAGAGAACGCGAAGATTGGGTTTGGCTTTCGTAGGAAGGGGCTGCTTGAGTTCTTGTGTGGCAATCATATTAGTTCTCCTTAGCTCATGACGGAACGGTTTTTGCGGAATGTCCAGCCAAACAGTTTGGGTCGCAGGTTGGGAATGAAAAACCACGAGATTGCAGGTTTCGCGAGCGAAAGGGGAAGGAACCCAACCCACAGGAACCAGACACTCAGCGCCAGTTGCTTTTTCAACTTAAAGCCCGAATACTTCCAGAGCGCCCGAATGCCGAGATAGGTGATGGACATGACGCGATCGCTAGGAACAGGGTGCGCTTGGGGGTCTAACTTTAACGACGCGAGCCGTGACCAGAATCTGCCAACTAGCCGAGATTCCAAATCATCAGGAACCGCATATCCGAGTTCGTTTGCCTTCTCGATCAGCAGGGAAATTTTTTTCAAATCATGCTGAATGAAGCGGTGGAGTCGGCTGCTGCTGAGGGTCGAGAGGGCCCACTGGTTGTTGCCATGGATGCGGTATGCGCCCAGCGGTTCCTCAATTGCTAAAACTTCACCATAAAAGGGAATTAAAACCGACAGATAATCATCCGCCATGGTGGTGCAGTCATCAGGGACAGGAAGCACCTGCGCTAGAGCGTCTCTGCTGATGGCATTCCCGCTGGTTGGGACACCCGGATAGGTCGAAACTTCTAGCAGCTTTTGCCACACCTGCCCGGTCGCCAACTGCCGATTTCCTTGCGGATAGGTAAACCCCCGCGATTTTCCTTGTTCGTCAACAACGCTCAGTCGGTAGTGAACTTTTGCAGTTTCAGGCTGCCAAATTTGCACGATTTGCTCAACCGCATTGGGAAACAGATAGTCATCAGAATCGAGAAAGATAACAATTTCGCCGTGACTGTGGCTGAAACCATTGTTGAATGCTTTGCCCTGCTTGCCGTTCTCTTGAAGGATCGCAATAATTCGCTCGCCATACTGAGCGACGACGTTGCGTGAGTTGTCTGTGGAACCATCATCTACAACAATTACCTCGATGTTTGGGTAAGTTTGTGCCAAGGCGCTATCGATCGCTTCTGCCAAAAAGCGCTCGTAGTTGTAGTTGTTGACAATGATGCTGACCAGCGGCTGTGCGTTCATAAGTTCACCCTTCCAGAGCACTTAAAATAGCAGGTTTCTTTCCACGTCTTTCTCCCAACTCAAGGCAATATCTCAGGAATCGCTAAGCTTTTTGACTAAGTCGCTTCAATTTCTTGACCAATACCCGCTGAATGTTTTGTGGTTCATCTAGGAAGTATTTGATGCGATTCCAATCTACTATTTGATAGAACTGATAGCCGATAGCGACAATCCAGCGTTGAGGTAAACCAAGCTGTTTTCGATAATGCTTCATGAGCCGATCAACGCGCATCGAGCTTGTACCATTTTCATATCTTCAAAGGTTTTAGTGCCTTCCAGTTGTAAATGATTACCCCAAACTTCATTCACATATTGGGTATGAGCAACTTGAACCGCTCGAAACAGAAAGTCAACATCTAAAGTATAGTGCTCCTCAATGCTATAAAGTCCAGCTAATTTGTGAAGCGAAGCGTGATAGAAATAGGCTGCCGGATTCATTGGAAATGGGTTTACAGTATGTCCAAGCAATAGATCGGAAAGCTTTAATTTTCTGGGTTTATTAACAAATCGAATGCGATCTTCGTTGTTCCGGATATTACAATTACCAACGAGTAATGTCGGCTCTGGCAAGCTTTCAAACAGCTTCAGCACACGATCAAGGACGTTTTGCTCATAGTAATCATCCACATTCAGAAATCCTAAAATGTGACCTTTTGCCATCGCGATTCCTTTATTCATGGCATCCGACTGTCCTTGATCTTTCTCTGAGATCCAGCGAATGTGGGAATAGTTTTCTGCATACTGCTTGATGATTTCAACCGTTTTATCAGTTGATCCACCATCTACAATGATGTGCTCAAGCTGTGAGCAGTTTTGGTCGATCACAACTTTGATGCACTTCTCGATGAAGCGTTCACCGTTATAAACAGGGGTAATAATGCTAAGCGTAGGTTTCTTTTCTAGTAGCATTCATTTTCCTCGTTATAAACTTCTTTTCCAACAATCAACATTTGACATCTATAACAGCACTGACAGTCAGCACATGGCTAGGGTAAATTACACCTTTGATACAATGTAAAAGAGACACAAACTAGGCAGATTTAACTGAAGTTTGAAGATACTTGATGGTTTTATTAAGCCCTTGCTGATGCAGCACTCTAGAAAAACGGAAAAGATTATACTTCCACTTTTGGTAGCCTCTAGGAGGAGAGAGAAAATATTGGAGTGGCAACACGTTCCATGTGTTAAAGCTGTACGGTTTATACTTTACAGTAATCTGCTTTAACTCCTCATATTGATATCCCATCCGATCAAGCAGCTCTGCTCCAAGCAACTCCACATAGTCATTCACGACTCGCCAAATTTGAGGATCTCTGAGATCAGAAATCCAACGATCTAAATTCTGAGCTTGGGGTAGTCCACTGAGATGTAAATCTTGTCGCTGCTCTTGGTAGCCAAATCCTTTCTTTTCAACATTTCCGTAATGTATCATCTGCTCAGAAAAAGGAATCTCTAAAAATTGGCAGATTTCTTCAACTTGCTTCTCTGGAGAAGTTAGTAGGTTTTCATAACTCACAACTAAGCAATTTTCGCTAGAAATTAATTGTGCTCCTTCCAAAAGCAATTGCGGAGCCTGAATTAAATCATGCTGGTATTTCCGAAGATGTGACCAACTTTCTTTGATCCAAGTGTTAATAATTGAGCAGAGTACAGCAACAGGATTGCGAATGAGGATAATAAACTTCGCCTTTGGAAATACTTGATAAAGCTCTGGAATAATATGATAGTATCTAGGCGTTTTATCTAGAAAATAGCGCTTCCCAGAATTCTCTAATAAAGCCTGATAAAGTTGAGCATATGTTTGTCTCAATGCTCGATAATACGTCTCCTTGCCTTCAGGTAAAAGCTGGATAAAGTCGTTAACCGCTAGCCTTGACCAAGCGGCATTGTACTCTGCATTGTAACCATGCGCGCGTAAGGCATAAAGGGGATGTAGCATAATCCATGGTTCTGCTGCTGTATGAACTTCAGAATGATTCTCTAAAATTCTTTGCAATAATGTTGAGCCTGCTCTAGGTTGGGAAATCAAGAAAATTAGGTTTTCCCCTTGCGAAGTTGAGTTTGTATTCATTTCATATTTTTTGAGTAATGTAGACAAATGTGCTCTGCCAGTTGCCCTGATAGGATGCCTAGCCAAACTGGTAGCCAAAAGACTCAATATCTTCTCGAAAATGATCGTAGATCATCTGCTTTGTTCGCTCTGTGTAGTAATCGGTGTAGGGCTTTCTGGCTCGCGTTTTGTTAAAGGCTGGCAAGGCAACATTCATTCCAACCTTGTCTGCAATGATTGAGAAATCTTCTCCTAATCGCTCAAATCTGCCGACATAATCGACGATCAAATTCCCGCTCTCATCGGTGACAAACTCTTTTTGCAGCGTTCTTTCTTGTGTTACTCTCCACTCTAAATATTGATCAAAATCGCTGAATGAGCGCATCAAATCATACTGAGGATGAGTTTTTGTTTGTTTTGCATATTCGTAGAGCGAAACTTGCCAATCCCAAGGGTTACGAACGAAAGCAAACTTGAAATAATTGTCATATATTTTAGGATCAAGTTTAGCTTTGACCTCCTTTGCCTTGACATGAATGTGCATTGGAAAACTGGGCGAAAGATGGAACTTGCGTAGAACTTTTGTTAGCCCAGGTCGGATGGCGCTTGGCACATAAGCAGGATAGGTTTGATTTTCTAAAGCGTTGAGAACGCTCGTTCCAGCAACCTTATAGACATGAATGAAGATGAATTTGTGTTGGTGATTGATCAGCATGGTAAGAAGAAATCTGAGAAACTAATGGTATGTTGCTACGGTCTAGCAGATTGGCTCAAAAACCACAGGGTGAGAGCAATTTCTATCATCTATGGAATTAGCCAACTTGAAAGATCCTTTTGGATTAAATCCTGCAATTTCAAAACATCTTCTCGATAGATTTTGATCAGAGACTGTCGCGTTTCTGGGGAAAGTGAAGGCTTGTCAGCCATATTTAACTTTCGGATATTTCCGGCTACCTGCTGTCTCAACTGCTTCGGTAAAAGTGGTTTAATTGCCAACTTAATTGGGTTTCTATTGGACAAAAATAAGTTTAGAAGTTGATTTTTAGGCATTGCAGAAATGTTTTTGCGCGACAAGTCAGGTACAAATGCAGAATGAACACCCAAGAATTCAAAAATATCCTGACATACTGAGGTGGAATCAGTGTTCAATTCTTCTTGTAAGTAAACCCTGATTTGGCTAGGATCGAAAGTGTTGAAATACCGCTTTATTTGTGCATAGTAATAGCCACAGCTAGCATAGAGCCAACCCGGTTGCCATCTTTGTTCTAATCGCTTCTGTTCATCTGCCAAAGCTTGCTCAAATGACATTAATTCATAGCCATCTCGCTTCTGAAAGCAGTAAGCTGAAAAGGCTCTCTCGGCTGGATCTCTGAGAATAGCAATGATTTTAGCCTCTGGAATCATCTGTTTGATCCGCGTCGGTGTCTGCTCAAAAAAGAGATAAGAAGGGGAGGCTTCGCCAATTGCAGTTTCTTGAGAAACATCATTAAATAAACTCGTATACTCTTCGAGAGGCATTGCTGCTTGCCGCTGAGCGCGCCCTCGTAGGATGCCATTTCGATGAGTTGTGTAAAACTCTGGAGCAAAAAACGTAGGCTCTTTCATCGCACTCATAAAGATTTCTGGGTGCTGGTTTAGATAATAGTGCAGCGAAGTTGTGCCTGCTTTAATTGCGCCGATGATGAAGAAATTGGGTAAAACCATAGTTGCTAGCGATGAATTTATTCCTTTGCATAGTTGCCTCCCTGAGTGGTTTGATTAATCTCTTACTGTCTACAATTCCTCTAATAGCTGTTTTACCACCTTGCCTGATGTATCCCAGTTCAAGCGCGATTGATATTCATGAAAGGCTGAAACAGCTAATTTCTTATAGTCTGAATAGTTAGTAAATAAGTTGCTAATGTAGCTACAGTATTGTTCAATTTCTGCATCAGGATTGAACAATTGACCGTTGATATTATCTCGAATGGCAGATGGAATCCCGCCTACATTGGTGGCAATGGAAGGCACTCCAAAGGAGCTTGCTTCACTGAAAACAATGCCAAAACATTCTGCTTGTGATGGCAAAATCAAAAAATGAGATTCAGCAAGCAGTTTGCTAAGTTTCTCCTGACCTTCTATCGTAGACTTACTTACAAAACCAAGGGGTTTAAGATAGTTAGGCAAAGGCTCATCTAATATAGGCTGACAGCCAACAATGGTCAGTTCTGTCTCTAATCCCGATAGGTTTAAAGCTTTGGCAACCTTAAAGGCAATATCACCACCCTTGCGAAACCAATCAACTCCCAGAAAAAGGAGTTTGCACTTATTCTGGGGTCTTGAGTCAACAAGTACCTTAATCTCATCGACAGTGAGCTTGTTGTCAAGATTGGCTCCGAACGGCACTACCTTGATTTTAGAAGGATCGACATTATAATTTTCAATTGCAGTTTTAGCAGCCCATTCTGATGCATAAATTCCTAAGCTACACTTTTGCAATATCAAATTTTCCATGTAATGACCATCATGAATAGTTGTAGAGCATAGATTATAGTATTGAGGATAAAAGTTTAATAAACCTGCAAAGCTGGCATCTGCCCAAAAGACAATCGGTTGGCGGCATTCAAGATAAGTCACAGGTCGATGAGTAACGCTGAGAACGATATCTACCTGAGTCTGGTTAAGCTTTGTTTGAATTTGGTTAGCATAGCTTTTCAAGCGTAAGGGTTCTGGATCTTTTAGATATTTCTTCCGACCTAATGCATGATAATACCGCTTTAGTTTACATACAGCTTTGATAGCTGATTGATCGACTAGCGGCCCGATGTGCTCCATAGGAACCATCTGGTTATGCAGAGATTGTCGAATGTAGTAAGGTAATCCTGACCAAGGGCGGACATTTAGCGGATCACAGGCTGTAACATAAGCCAATTTCATAGTCTTCTCCGGCTTGAAAATTAGATAGGAATCGATGCTGTAATGAGCTTTTACTTTCGCCAAACAAAACAATAAACTGTGCTTGTCAAGCTGCGGTTTCTCAAACCTAACTACTCAAATTCATAAGCAAAGATTTCAATATCTTCTTTGTAACGTTGTCGAACTAAATCAATTAATTCAGGTGTATAGAACTGCTGATACTTTGGCAGACCATGAGGGAGTTTTCTTAAATCCTGAGAGGAAAAATCTGCAAAGATTTGACTGCAACTAGAAGTCGAATCATATTTTGTTCTATTAAGTTTGGGCAACTCCAAGGGTAACTCCAGCTTTTCTTTGATGTAGTTGAGGTCGGAATTTAAAGTTTCCTGCTTGCCAATAAAATCATACTGAATACTGCCCAAAAAGAGGCTTTGAGGCGTGCAGTGCAAATTCAAATCCTCATCTTTTGTTGGGAGGATATAGTCAACTAGAAATTGTCTAAAGGTTATAGAATCTTTATGAGGTTCGTAATTTTCTGCTCCGTGAAATAAGCGCGTGAGTCTTTTTGAAAAGTCTGTTGGTTCACCATTGGGCAGCAGAGTAACGAAAAAATTAGCATAGGTTGACACTAACTTCTCCCAAGGATTACGAACGATCACAAACTTGAAATAATCACTGTTAAGAAACTGTTTTGCTTCTGAATACGGGTAACTAGCTAAACTATAATTTAGCTCCATGTAAATGCGAATATTTAATCGCCCACCTTTTAGCAATTCTTCCTTTCGGCTAGAATTACTCAGTGCTAGAAGCGCTGCCATCATGCTGCTTGAAGCAACCTTATAGACTGGACAGTAATGAATCGATAGTCATGATTGACAATTAATCTCTTTTCTACCCAGTTATCTTTTTGCCAGTCATTCTTCACTTTGACCTTAATTCGCCTTAAAAGCGTAGAAGGTTCAACTAAAGGTAACAACTTAACCTTGTTGATAGTTTTATCGAGAAGTAAGCTTGACATTTGACTCATCTCCTATCTCAAAGCAACTAAATATTAGAGCGTGTCGCGCTATCTAAAACAACTTCTCGGTAACTGCCCGATTTAGCAATTCGTCCTTGCTCTAACATATAAACCCGGTCGCAATCTTCAACTGTTGAAAGACGATGAGCAATAATAATCAACGTCTTTGAGCCTGATAATGATTGAATTGCATCACTGACCAACTGCTCTGTTTCATTGTCTAAGGCTGCTGTCGCCTCATCTAATACCAACACTTCCCGTTCATGGTAAATGGCACGAGCAATCCCAATGCGCTGACGTTGTCCTCCTGAAAGCTTCACCCCTCGTTCGCCTACTTTTGTTTTAATTCCTTCGGGCAACTGCTGAATCAATTCTGAAAGTTGAGCAACTTCAATTGCTTTTTGTAAGCGCTCTGGATTGATGAATTCATCGGGGACACCAAAAGCAATATTTCGTTCAACGGTGTCATCCGTCAGGAAGATAGATTGGGGAATATAGCCAACCAGGTTCTGCCAGGAGCGTAAATTCTCATAAATTGAAATACCATCCACCTGAATATCTCCATGCTGTGGATCTAGAAGTCCTAGCAAAATATCTACTAACGTTGTCTTACCTGCTCCAGATTTGCCAATTAAAGCAATTGACTCTCCTTTCTGAATGGTTAGAGAAATGCCCTTAATTACATCAGTTGTTGCGTTGGGATAGTGGTATCTCACATTCATCAGTTGAATGCGTTTAGCAAAATCGAGTGTTGGAGTCGCCTCAGATTTTTGTCCAATAGAAGCTGGACTAATGGAATGAAGGGCGGTTATTTTTAGCAGTGTTAGTTTGAATCAAGCCTTCCAATGTTTTGAGGTCGGCATAGATTGCATCCACACTGTAGCTAGAATTCCTGATAGAACTGGCTGCATTGATGAATTGGTTTGCTGATGGAATAAGGCGCAGCGAGGCTGTCACAAACACTGCAAGAACAGCGCTCAGATCCTGAGATTCTTGCATGGCAGTAATGGATAAAGTGCAGACAAAACCAACGACGACAATAATCAATCCATTTTGAATAATAACTGGAAAGATAATTTTTGAAGTGCGAAATAAAGTGACTGCCTTTTTCCACTTTTCTCCGTGATAGTCAAGCTGTTTCTCGAAGTACGATTCGCAGCCAATCACGCGAGTCTCCTTAAGCCCACCCATACTATGATTGATCACTTTGATCATTGCTTTATCAGACTCAGTTCTAATCCGTCCCCACTTCCTGATTCGCTTCCCAAACCCTTCAAAAACCACGATGGTCAGTAATAAGATACTGAGAATCATCACTAGGAGAAGTAAGCTCGTTTTCGCTAGCAATGATAGGATGAAAAGGATAATAATAGTGTTAACAGAAGCTGTTAGCAGAGGAATAAGATATTCTGTTGTAAAAGTGCTTGTTTCAATGATGATATTCTGGGTAATGCTAGCGGAATTTCGCTCGAGGAAAAATGTGTAGGGAGTCCTCAGATATGCACTCATCATCCTGGAAACTAACTTCTTCTTCTGAGTAAAGCCGATTCTGAAGAGATAGGCATTCGTTAAAACGTATGCAACTGATTTGATTGCAAAGATGAAAACAATAGACAGCCCCAGAATTAGAACTAATTGATTATTGGACTGTAGATCGAATTGAATGTAAATCCAGTTGAGAAAAGGAATCTCGCGGATTTGATCAGGGTTGGAAGATAAATTGAGGAATGGGCCAATTAAGCCGATTCCAAATGATTCTAGGATAGACGTTAGAATCGCCATCAAAAATAGTAGAAAGAGGCTCTGCTTTGTACCTGTGTAAATATACAGAAACTTTGCAAGTCGCTTCATCTTCATCCAGTTCTTCTCCCTGTCAGACTTTACTCAAAAAACTGCCTACTTCAACCACTTCGATAAATCTCTTTGGATTAATTCCTCTAGTTTTAAGATATCGTCTCGATAAGCTTCAGTAAGCTGTGCTCGAATTTCGCTTGGTAAAGTTGGTTTGTCTTGTAGATTCCAAGCTTTAACTTTACGAGCAATTTGCTTGCGTAAATCAGTTGGGAATAAAGGCTTTAACGCTGTTTTGATTGGATTACGTTTGAATAAATTATACAAAAGGCGATTCTTCGGAACTCCTGATACATTCATACGAGTTAAATCAGGCTCAAACGTGTCATCCACTTCCAAAAAGCGGCAGATATTCTGAGTGATTGCTGTTGAATTAGAATTCAGATCTTCATACAGATAAACCCTAATTTGTTCAGGGTCAAAAACATCAAAATACTGCTTGAGTTGAGCGTAATAATAGCCCGCTTTTCGATAGTGCCATAGATGTGCCCAATTATTCCGAATTCGCTCTTCTTCTGCTTGTAAACCCTCTACAAAAGAGAGCGGCTCATACCCTTCTCGAATCAGGTGAGTGTAGCAAGAAAAAGCTCGATCAACTGGATTACGCAAAACAGCAATTAATTTAGCTTGAGGAACATAGTGTTTGATGCGCTCAACTGCTTTTGGACTGTAAAGGTAGAGCGGCGAAGTTTCACCAATGGCAATTTCATCAGTTACGTTTTGAAAGAGTTTTTGATACGCTTCTAGTCTGGTAATCGAAGTACGGTTAATGTCTTGATCGGGATTGCGGAAATTCAATGTCTCCCCTTCAAGTGCAAAGAACCTTGGTTCTTTTACTGAACTCATATAAACCTGAGGATGCTGACTCAAATAGTAATGAAGCGAAGTAGTTCCCGCTTTTGCTGCCCCAATAATTAGGAAGTTTGGCATTACCATTTTGTAATCTCCTTGCCACTAAGAATTCCCAGCTAATAACCCTGAACACAGTCTGAAAAGATGCGATGAGAGAGGCTTCTAGTATCTGCATTTCTGCTTCTGCTAGAAGCCTCTTTTAACTAAGCAATCTCTGCCAATGAATTGGTTGGCAAATAGCCCAGTTCTTGCAAGGTTCTGAATACTTTGTCCACGCTTTCGTCTCGCGTCTCTAGATCCGTTCGACACTCTACCTCAGGGTTTGTTGGTGGTTCGTAGGGATCAGAAACGCCTGTGAAGTTTTTGATCTCACCAGTTCTTGCCTTTTTGTAGAGTCCTTTCACATCCCGCTCTTCGCAAACATTCAGGGGCGCGTTCACAAACACTTCCACAAAATTGCCGATTTTCTGTCGCACCTCTTCTCGAATCGCTCGATACGGAGAGATTGCCGAAACAAGGACAATGACACCATTGCGGGTCAACAATTGAGAGACAAATCCAATACGTCTAATGTTCTCATCTCTGTCTTCTTTGCTAAAGCCTAGCCCTTTCGTCAGGTTCTCCCGAATAATGTCCCCGTCTAAGATCTCAATTTTGCATCCTTGAGAACGGAGCTTCTCTTCAACAGCGCGAGTAATGGTTGTTTTACCTGCTCCGCTTAAACCCGTAAACCAGACTGTTACACCACGTTGTTGCATTGTTCCTCAGTTTTTACACTAATGTTTACACGAAGTTGAACGTTGAAATACCAAAAGGGTTGAATCTGCCAATGGTTCTAATCGTCGCTCTAAACTCCAATCGGAATTTGCATCGCGCGTGCGAGTTCAGCCGCCACCTCAGGGCGAGAAAACTCCGGCGGCGGCAACTCGCCTCGCCGCAACATCTCCCGCACCTTCGTCCCCGACAAGTGCACCCGCTCCTCAGGCAAACTCGGACTCGTCTTCGTCGTCGCCATCTGCCCTGTCCGCTTGCAGTAAAACGCGTGCTCGAACATCAACGGCTCGATCCCTAACTCCCCAGGGGCAAAATCAGCAAAAATGTACTGCGCATCATACGTGCCGTAGTAGTCTCCCACTCCCGCATGGTCTCGCCCCACAATGAAGTGCGTGCAGCCATAGTTCTTGCGCAACAAGGCATGGAAAATCGCTTCCCTGGGGCCGGCATAGCGCATCGCGGCGGGGTTAATCGCCAGAATCACTCGGTCTTGCGGGTAGTAGTGCTCCAGCAAGATCTCGTAGCAGCGCATCCGCACATCAGCCGGAATGTCATCGCTCTTGGTGGCGCCAACGAGGGGATGCAGAAACAGTCCGTCCACGGTTTCAAGCGCACACTTCTGGATGTATTCGTGAGCCCGGTGGATGGGGTTGCGAGTTTGGAAGCCCACGATTGTTTTCCAGCCTTTTTCGCGGAACAGGGCACGCGACTCGGCTGGGTCGATTTGGTAGGTGGGGAAAAGCGGGTGAGGGTGGCGTTGCAGCAGCCAGATGTCGCCGGCGAGGTTGATGTCCCCTTGGCTGTAGACGACCTTGACCCCAGGATGCTTTTCTTCGTTGGTGCGGTAGACGTGGAGGGCTTCGTGGAGCTTGTCGTAGGGATACTTTTCGCTCAGGTGGAGGACGGCGACAAAGCGACCGGTGGGGTCATCGAGGCGCACGAGTTGGTTGAGGGGGAGGGGGTCAGCGAGGTCGGCAGGGACGGAGAGGGTGACAGGAACCGCCCAGGGCAGACCGTTGGCGAGGTGCATGTGGTTGACGACGCCATCGTAGTCGGCTTTGCCGAGGAAGCCGGTGAGGGGACTAAAGCCACCGATGGCGATCAGTTCGAGGTCAGAGCAGGCGCGTTCATCCAGGGTGAGGCGCGGCAGGTGGGGGGCTTGATCAAGATATTCTGCCTGCTGTTGGGGGCTGCAAACGCGGTTGATCAATGTTCCGCCGTGGGGGGCAATGCTGTCTGGATGATGGCTCATAAGTGGATTAGTTTTTGTGTTTTTTCGCTTCGATCAAACAGCCTCATCCTACCAGAAGCCGTTTTATTTTACTGAAGCTGAATTGAGCCAAGCCAAAAAAACACGAAAAATTAATCGGTTGTTAAATCGTTGGTTAAATCGCTGGTGACAGGATTGCGTTTTTGACTCTGGTTCTCGATAATGCCGCCGCCTAACAGCAAATCGCCGTGATACCAAACGGCGGCTTGTCCAGGCGTAATGCTGAACTGCGGCTCATCGAAAACAATCTTAACGCGATCGCTTCTAGCGGAATTACCGTTGCCCCAGTTGGCTGCGAACGATAGCGAATTTGCACCTCGACCGGAATGGGAGCCGCCGGAGCCGCGATCGAAACCCAATTCACCCGCTGCACCACAAATTCAGTGGTTTGTGCTGCTTCCCGGTCGCCAACAATCACCTGATTTTTGCCTGCGTCGATGCCAATTACGTAAAGCGGGCGATCGGCAGCGATGCCGATTCCTTTGCGTTGACCGATGGTGTAATTGTGGATGCCATCATGCTGTCCCAGAATCCGCCCCGTCGGATCGACAATATCGCCCTTTTGGGGAGCCAAATACTTTTCCAGGAAGCTGCGCATTGAGCCGTGCGCTTCAATCAGGCAAAGATCTTGGCTTTCAGGCTTTTCGGCAGTGTGTAGCCCGAATTCGGCCGCCATGCGTCGGGTTTCTGCTTTGGTTTGCTCACCCAACGGAAACACCGTATGCGCCAGGATATCTTGACTCAGATCGTATAGAAAATAAGTTTGATCTTTGCTAGGGTCAACAGCGCGGCGCAGTTCGTAGCGTCCGGTCGTTGGATTTTGACTAACGCGGGCATAGTGACCTGTGGCAATTCGCTCAACGCCCAACTCGGTGCGGGCATACTCCAGCATTGGGCCAAACTTCACGGCTTTGTTGCACTGCGAGCAAGGCAGCGGCGTAATGCCTGCCCCATAACCACTGACCAAATAATCAACAATATTTTTTTCAAACACTTCGCGGGTGTCTACAATGTGGTGCGGCACACCCAATTCTTCGCAAAGACGAGCGGCATCGAGCATCCCATCCGAGCAGCACTGCCCCTTCCCTTCATCAGCCAAGGGTAAGCCCAACCACTTCATAGCCCTGACGATGCAAGGCGGCGGCTGCCACTGAGCTATCAACTCCACCAGAAAGCCCGACGACGACTTTGTTCATGTGCCTGAGGCCAAAACTTGCTTTACAAATTGCCTTTTCTAGGCTAGCACCTGAAGCGATGAATGGGGAAACCAGAAAAAATCATTTTCCTTCTTGAAGTTATGTGCTACTATTAGCGCCATTTGAATGAATTTTTCTCCTGATAACTCTATATGTAGCGGGACTAGGTGCAATGAGCGAGCTGAATCTTCGATCAAATTTTCTACAGAGAAAGTTAATCTCCCATTCTCTGCGGCTAGGCTGGCTTCCCATATTTCTATGCAGTGGAATAGTAGGGAATGAGTTAGCTGCGGCAGCTTGGGCAAGACCCCTGCTGAACGACACCAGCCATTTCTTACTGGCGCAACAGGTCGTGGATGGGTTGCCGCCACCGCCACCCAATGCCTCCGGACAGGACGCCCTAACCGGACAAAACGCGGCTCAGCAATATCTGGTGGTGGTCAATAGTGACAGCGAGACGCTGTTGGCGCAGGTGCAGCAAATCCAGCCGAGTGCTTCGTTACAGGAGTATAACGGTCAGCGATTTATTCAGGCCGGCATGTTTAGCGATTCAGCAATTGCTCAACAGCAGGTCAGCAGTTTGGCCGCTTCCGGCATTGGCGCACAGGTGGTTCCGGTGGTGAGTAGCCCTTCACTGGTGAGCCAAGCGCCAACCGAGATGCCAGGGTATGACGTGAATTCTGAGATGAATACCTTGCCGCCGCCCGAAATGCTGCCCAATACGGCTGTGCCAGCTTCCCCCATGGAAGTCGAGTTTGGTTCGCCGTCAGAGCCTAGCCCTGCCGTGATGCCGTCAGACCGCGAAGCTCCTGGCAACGCAGGCTCTTATTTTGTAGTGATTCCCGGCAAAGGCAGCGATATCAACGCGATTTCAACCCAAGTTGCTCGCCTCACCGATGGCATGGGCATTGACGGCATGGTGCAGCCTGGAACTTCGCGCGGCGCTCATGTGCGAGTCGGGCCGTTTAACAGCCGCAGTGCTGCCAACCGCTGGACGCGCTATTTTCGGGATTTTGGCATGGATGCCAGAGTCAGCTACGGTCGCTGAGCAATGAGATGAACCATTAAACCAGCGTTTGTTGAGCCGTCTGAGTCAGGCGTTGAATTGCCGCTAGATCGGGAGCAACTTGGTTTGCGTTCGTTTGCAACCACAGCAGGTATTCGATATTGCCCGCCGGGCCTACCAGAGGCGACCAAGTCAGTCCGCTGTAGTGCCAGCCGAGAGTTTGGGCGGTGGTCAAAACCTGCAAGATTGCCTCCGCCTGATCTTTGGGTTCCCGGACAACGCCTTTTTTGCCAACTTTGCCGCGCCCCACTTCAAACTGAGGTTTGACCAGCAGCACGACTTCCCGTGGCGGTTGCAGCAGTGTCCAGAGGGCAGGCAACACTTTTGTCAGTGAGATAAACGAAACATCAACCACGCCCAAATCAGGATACGGCTGATCGGCGGCGTACAGTTCCTCTGGCGTCAGGTGGCGAATATTCGTGCGTTCTCGCAAAACCACACGCGGATCTTGGCGCAAGCTCCAAGCGACTTGCCCATAGCCGACATCAATGCCATACACCAGCTTGGCTCCGGCTTGCAGCAAACAGTCGGTGAAGCCACCCGTCGAGATGCCGCCATCTAAGCCAATTCGCCCCTTTACCTCAATTTGAAATTCTGTCAGCGCCTTCGCCAGCTTTTCACCGCCGCGTGAAACATAGGGCGACCGGGCTTTGATTTCAATTTCAGCAGCGATGTCCACATCCATGCCAGATTTATCGGCAACCTGCTGATTCACCTTCACTTCTCCAGCCTGAATCAGCCGCTGGGCCTGCTGACGAGAGTCACAGAGTCCGCGTTCGACGAGGAGGGTGTCAAGGCGTTGTTTAGGCAAAATTTGGGAAAGTGGGGGGAGATAAGGGACGGAGGTTTGGACACCCGATACTGCTATGGTGATCCTACTATGGTAGGGTTGGTTGTCGATCAAGGGCTTGAGATGGAGATAGAACAGACAAGAGAGGCTGGAGAGGCTGAAAAGACGAGAGAGGAAAGCCAGTCGCAGTGGCAGCAGGGGGCGTTGCTGGAAGTTAGCATTACCGATCTTAACCACAACGGCGAGGGAGTTGGGCGGTGGCAAGAACGGGTGGTGTTTGTGCCGGATGCGGTTCCGGGCGATCGGGTGCGGGTGCGGCTGGTGCGGGTGAAGCCGGGATATGCGCAGGGCAAGCTGCATGAACTGATTGCAGCCTCGCCGCATCGGGTGCGACCAAGCTGCATTGTGGCGGATAAGTGTGGCGGCTGTCAGTGGCAGCATGTGGACTACGGCTATCAGCTAGAAGTGAAGCGTAATCTAGTGATTCAAGATTTGGAGCGCATCGGTGGTTTTACTCAGCCTCCGGTTGACCCCGTTTTGGCGGTGGCTCCAGCGTTAGGGTATCGCAACAAGTCAACGTATCCGGTCAAGGCAGTGAGTCGCTCTGATATGAGTCGCTCTGATGTAGGGCACTCTCGTCCGGTGCTATCGCGCAACCCGTCGCGTCATCAGGCAGCGCTAGGGCTTAAACTCAAACCGCGAATTGTTAGTGCTCCTTCCACGCCAATGGTGCAAGTTCAGGCGGGCTATTACCAAAAGGGCAGCCATCAGCTTGTGAATTTGAATCAATGCCCGATTCAGGATGGGCGGCTGAATCCGTTTTTGGCACAGATCAAGCTGGATATTCAGCAGCGAGGTTGGAGCATCTATGATGAGCAATCTCACCAAGGCGAAATTCGGCATCTGAGTTTGCGGATTGGGCAACGCACGGGCGAAGTGCTGTTAACGCTGGTGGCTCGTAAGGGCGATCTCCCTGACCTAGCAGAGCAGGCGCAGTTCTGGTTACAGCATTATCCAGAGTTGGTTGGCGTTTGTCTTAACCTGAATCCTGACCGAACGAATGCGATCTTTGGCGACAAAACTCACTGTTTGGCAGGCAGACCTTATCTGCACGAAATCTCGGCGGGCTTAAGCTTTCAGATTCATCCCACTACTTTTTTTCAGGTCAATACGGAACAAGCAGAAGCACTGTTGCAAATCATTCAGGCGGAACTCAATTTACAAGGAACTGAACACCTTGTAGACGCTTACTGTGGCGTTGGCACAATGACGCTACCGCTCGCCAAACAAACAAGACAGGTGATTGGAATTGAAGTTCAGCCAGAAGCGATTGAACAAGCTAAACAGAACGCGCAGTTGAATGGTATTGACAACGCAGAATTCCAAATTGGCAAAGTAGAAACCCTCTTGCCAGAACTCTCGATGCAGCCAGATATTGTGTTGCTTGATCCGCCGCGAAAAGGCTGTGAACCAAGCGTGATTGACACATTACTGAAGATAAATCCGCAACGCATTGTGTACGTAAGCTGTAATCCTGCAACCCTAGCGCGGGATCTGAAGTTGCTCAGTTCTGCCTATACGCTGAAACGAGTCCAGCCTGCCGATTTCTTTCCGCAAACAGCCCATGTGGAATGTGCGGCTTTTCTGGAAGCGAAGTAGTAGAAACCAAGAATGAAGGAAGTTCCTGGGGTTGGGGCAGGTTTTGCCAAAGTCGGTAGTCTTAAAGATGGAAGGATGGAAGAGACAACGTTACCGTAACTCGTTACAAATCGCGTCATTCTAAATTTGCCTCACCCGATCGCAGGATGAGCTTTCTACGGTAAAAGCATGGGGGTTTTCACACCAATGTTCTGCGAGTAAATCTGCAATGATATTTCTTGTAGAGAAGGGCAAATGAATGAAAGTTTTGAGCAAGATCGTTCACAGCTTTGTACGCAGCAATATTCGCAATCCTAAGTTTCGTTGGTTCTTCATCGTCGCATCTCTTGCCTATCTTGTCAGCCCACTAGATATCTCACCTGATGTCTTTCCGGTTGTGGGGCTGCTTGATGACGGTGTGCTGATTACATTGGTTGCCAGTGAAGTGTCCCAGTTTTTGATCGATCGTCGTAAAGCTCGCAAAGCGTCGGAGAGCACGATGGATACAGCTAAGTCTAGTTAGGCGTAAACTAAATTTTTACATTATTAAGGCATGATTGAGAATGGAGAGGAGAACACGATGAATCCAATGAAAGACCAAATTTCTGCTGATTTTGAGAAAGCAAAAAGCGCAGGTGGCGCTCGCGTCGGACGAATTCGCCAAATTTTTCAGGATGCTTTGACTCAAACCGTATCTGAGCTAAAGCAAGGCGCAGGTGAAATTGGCTCAATTGCCAAAGAATCCACCTCAACGCTCACTGAAAATTTGAAGAACGCGCAGAAAACCGCATCACAGAACGAAGTTGTTCCGGTGCAAGTCGAAATTCATGATGAAGTGGAAGCCGCAAATCTGGTTGTTGTTTCGGTGGAACCTACGGCAACAGAGCCTTCCTTAGCCGACGTTCAGCCCTCTGAGCAATCTGTACAGCCTTCAGTGGTTGTGATGATAGAGGAACCAGCTTCAGGGCAACAAGAGCCAGCAACGGCTGAAAGCTTTGCAGATTCTCTGAAAGCTTTGATTGGACAGATGGTGCGTTCCTTTCAAGCAGGTGAGGCTTACGCAACGTTGCAGCAGCAGTTTGACAAGCTGAAAGCACAAATGGCAATACTAGATGTCAAACTGACGGATCGTTATGGCGATCGTTATGGCAAATTTAAGCAAGAATTCAACCGAGATGTAGAGAATACCAAAGCTTGGTATGAAGGAATGAGGGTAGACGCAGATGCTCGCGGTATGAATGTGATCGAATACAAGCAGGCAGAACTCGTGATCAAAATGGGTGAAGCAGGCGTAACGATTGCTCAGAAAGAAGCAAAAATCAAGCAACTCCTGAAAGAACTGTGGCAAACCGCTACCAAGTAGTTCTAGTTTTGATGGGTAGGCTGTGAGTCAAGGCAGGCTTGGGGCGCGTCATCCATGCATGGTCAACCGTTGACGGCATCCGCCGGATCGTGTCCCTTCCCCAAAACAGGCTCTACCGTGTACACAGATCTTGCATTGGAAGTTAAAACCCTGCTTGATCCCCCTTAATCCCCCTATGTCCTTTGGACAGGCTACGCCAACAGAAGGTGACTTCAAGCCAGTTGTGGGTCGGTTCCCCCCCTTTTGTAACTACTGTGTACACACAAGTGGGGAGTGAACCAGTTGCCATCCGAGAAAGATGG
>JAAUQT010000216.1 GCA_012033495.1 Cyanobacteria bacterium RM1_2_2
TTCCTGTCACCATCGACAAGAAGCTAAAAACAAGCAGTTCAACCAGACTCGGTTAGGATGCCGTGGTTGCTGCTTCTCTGGCTTTGAGTACCTTTGCCAAACGAGCCTTTTTGCGAGCACCGTTGTTGGGATGAATCACCCCACGCTTCACTGCCTTGTCAATCTTGCTATAAGCAGCAGACATACAGCGCTGTACTTCCTGCATCGCTTCTGGTGTTGGATTGTCTGCATAAACGCCAACGGCTGCAAAATAACGCTTCATCAACGTCTTAACAGCAGACTTGTAGGACTTATTGTGCAGGCGATTGCGCTCTGCGATTTCGATACGCTTAAGTGCCGATTTAATGTTTGCCACAATTCTAATTCTAGTGTATGGATTTAGAGAGTTCTTTTGGTGCTTTCAGCGATCCACTATTTTAGCGAAAGATTTCGCAAAAGTGTTAGAAAATCTGACATCGTTTCTACATTAATCCTCTGAA
Source organism: Cyanobacteria bacterium RM1_2_2 (assembly GCA_012033495.1). Lineage (GTDB taxonomy): Bacteria > Cyanobacteriota > Cyanobacteriia > Elainellales > Elainellaceae > Elainella. The sequence continues at coordinate 480 of JAAUQT010000216.1, forward strand.
AATCCAGGTTAAGCTAAAGGAGACACAGGTTGAAGGGCAGTTCGTCGTATAGGTTATCTATGACTGAAGCAAGACAGCCTTGTGTTGATGGGCTACTTACCCGATTTAGCGTTTCTAACTGAACTGTGGCAATGCTGCGACTCATCACTCAGCGGGCTGAGGCACTTACTGAACTGCGGCGAATTTGCGATCGCACTCATGACGATCAGGTTGTGCATAAGGAGGCAACGGTACGAGAAGTGCTGCAAGCTGTTAAGCGGCAAGGCGATCGAGCGGTACTCCACTACACCGAAGAGTACGATCAAATTTCCTTGAAGCCTGAAGAGCTGCGGATCAGTGGCTCAGAACTCGATGCTGCTTACCAGCAAGTCTCCAAAGAACTGCTTAGCGCGATTCAGCTTGCCTGTCGCCAAGTGGAGTCATTCCATTGCCAACGGATTCCCAAAAGTTGGGTGCAGTTTGGTGAAGATGAAGTCGTGTTAGGCAAACGCTATACGCCAGTCGATCGAGCGGGTCTCTATGTTCCGGGCGGGCGAGCCGCCTACCCTAGCACCGTGATCATGAACGCCATCCCTGCCAAGGTGGCAAAAGTGCCGCGCATTGTGATTACCACCCCCCCTGGCCCAGACAAGGCGGTCAATCCTGCCGTTCTCGTGGCGGCTCAAGAAGCGGGCGTGGATGAAATCTATCGGGTTGGAGGCGCGCAAGCCATCGCAGCTTTGGCTTATGGAACAGAGACGATCCCGAAAGTGGATGTGGTGACGGGCCCTGGCAACATCTACGTGACGCTGGCTAAGAAGCTAGTTTATGGCACCGTTGGGATCGATTCGCTGGCAGGGCCCTCTGAGGTTTTAATCATTGCCGATCGGTTTGCCAATCCCCGGCATGTAGCTGCGGATTTGCTGGCGCAGGCTGAGCACGACCCCATGGCTGCCGCAATTCTGATTACAACAGATATTGACCTTGGGATGAATGTGGTAGCAGAAGTGAAGCAGCAGTTGGTGAACCATCCGCGCCGGATGTTGACCGAGAAAGCGATTGCTCACTACGGTTTGGTGGTGGTAGTTGAGTCGCTGGATGTGGCAGCAGAATTATCGAATGAATTTGCCCCAGAGCATTTGGAATTAGAGATCGAAGATCCTTGGAGCCTATTGGAAAAAATTCGCCACGCCGGAGCCATTTTCTTAGGCAACTCGACCCCCGAAGCGGTCGGCGACTATCTAGCAGGGCCAAACCACACCTTACCCACTTCTGGTTCAGCCCGCTATGCCTCGGCGCTCAGCGTGGAGACCTTCATCAAAAGCTCTAGTTTGATTCAATATTCGCCTAAGGCCCTGAAGCGAGTTGCTTCGGCAGTGAATTTGTTGGCAACAGCGGAAGGGCTGCCTTCCCATGCCGACTCAGTGAAGTTGAGGATGCAAAGCCACCTAGAGGACAAGCAACCGAGCACAGAGCAGCAACCTGAAGCTTAAACTAAAGCCTCAAGCGTCACAAGCTAGCGCCACAGCCAGCGATTCGAGTTTTAAGTTTTGAGTTTTGGGTTTTGAATTCTCGGAAATGGGTGATAAGTTACGCCTAACGCTTTGCGTGATAGAAACAGTTCAAACCAAAGCGGGTTAAACCAAAACTGGGAGACGATTGTGCTTGGGAAAATACTTGTCGCCCTAGATGGCTCAGAATTGTCGGAACAAGTGATTGAGATGGTGCAGCAACTTCACCTTGAGCCAGCGTCTACGGTGGTGATGGCTCATGTGATCGTTAATTCGGGGGCAGATCCGGATGTGGCAGTCGATCGCCCACAAGCCGAGACTGAAACGATTCCCTACCACCAGTTAGAACGCCTGCAAGCCTATCAAGCCATCCTGCCCTGCAAAAGCACCATTGAGCTTGTGACGGGTGATCCGGCTGAGGAGATTGTTCGGCTGTCCAACATTCACCACTCTGATCTGATTGTGATGGGCAGTCGCGGATTAACCGGAATGAGCCGGATTCTGCAAGGTTCGGTGAGCAACGAGGTGGTTGAGGCTGCGCCTTGCTCCGTTTTGGTGGTTAAGCTGAAGTGATACAGCGATGGATTGAGCCATGACAGACACGCTGGAAACCGATCGTCTCTATTTGCGGCAGTTTCGGGAATCAGACCTAGACGCCTATGCTGAAATGTGTGCCGACCCAGAAGTGATGCGCTACATTGGGCAGGAAATCTCTCGGTTTGAGGCGTGGCGCAGCATGGCAGCGGTGCTTGGACACTGGCAGTTGCGCGGCTTCGGGCTTTGGGCAGTTGAAGAGAAAATCAGTGGCGCAATGATGGGACGGATTGGCTGCTGGCGACCCGAAGGTTGGATTGATTTTGAGATCGGCTGGACGCTGCGCCGCACCTACTGGGGAAAGGGATACGCGATTGAAGCAGCGCGAGCCTCGGTACAATATGCCTTCGAGCAGCTCAACCGCTCTCATGTGATCAGCTTAATTAATCCCGCAAACTCACGCTCAATTCGGGTCGCAGAACAACTCGGCGAAACGCCATCAGGCAGAACCGAACTTTTCGGCAAAGAAGTGTTGATTTACCGATTAGAACGTCAGGATTGGGAGAACCGCAGTGAATAGAGAAATCTAGAAAAAACCTCTGTACGGGCAAGGTTTAGGCATGAAATCCTCGCCTTGCAACCCATCTTTTAGCAAACCCTGCTCCAATTACCTGCCCTCACTGAGAGATACTGTCGCTCAGAAATCTCAAGAAAGCCCAGACGCTCAGAAATCTCAAGACCCAGAGCGAGACAGAAACAGCCGCAGTCGCAGCAGGCTTAACGTTTGCCCTAGGTTTAAGGGCAACAGCGAAACACCTTCTAAGCTCGATTGAATCCAGCCGTCGCCCCAATACCATTCGTGAAACCCATCAATGCCTTGGCTCATCAATAACCGCAAACCGTTTGATTCTGCCATATCAACCTGATGACGAATTGCGATTGGGCCAATCCAGCTTAAGAACACAAGTCCTTTGTGAAGTTGTTCCGGTAATCCAGCCGTAAAGGTTTGAGGTGTGAGCCACTGGCGAAACTGATCCGGACGCAGGAGGCTATCTCGAATTTGCTGTTCGGAAGCGTTGACTTCGATGCGGAGGTTGCTTTGTTGAAACGTGCCAAGCATAGGAGAATTTAACTTTAAGCGTGGATTTTTAAGCAGATAGAAATGCAAATGCAGAGAGTCAACCACTTTAGGGTAACGTACCGTTAGATGAAAATGTAGTAGTTCTACAAATTGCCCATGTCTAATTGCATCACGATTACACTCAAACTGTTTGCCGCCTATCAAGAAGCCTATGGAGTTTCCGAACTGGTGCTAGAGTTTCCGGCCGGAACCACCGTCCAGCAAGTTTGTGATCGATTAATTGCAGAACATCCAGAATTGGAGCGGTGGCGAAATTTGACTCGATTTGGCGTAAATTTGCAGTTTGTGGAAGGCGAGACACTGCTGCAAACAGGAGACGAAGTGGTGTTGATTCCTCCGGTTAGTGGGGGATAGCGCTAGGCGCACACCTGCTGCAAAAATGCGGTAATTTCGTGCCATGCGGCATCTGTGGCAACCGGATCAAATCGATGTCCGTCATCGCGCATGAAAGTATGATCGGCATTCTCATAAAGTACAACTTTGTGTTTTAAATTGGCTTGCTGCATCGTTTCGATGATCTTCTCTCGTCCTTCCACAGGTACATGCGGATCAATTGAGCCAAAATCATCAACACATTCCCTTTGATTTCACTTACCCGACTGATCGTATCAGCAACACCGCGCCCCAACTTGCCGCTATGAATGCCCGTTGGATAGCAGCACACCGCCGCTTTCACTTCCGATTGAAAGGCAGCCCGAAACGCCAAATGTCCGCCAATGCAGAATCCCATCGTGGCGATTTGGCCGGGAGCAACGGTTTGATCAGCGTTGAGGAAATCCAGCACGGCGCAGGCGTCAGCATCGTAGTGAGCAATTTCGCTGCGGCGGGCGGCATCGTTGCCTTTCATCCGTCCGAGGTCGTCGGGTTCAATCACTGTGCCCACAGGTTCCAACCGATGGAAAATTTCGGGAGCCGCCACCACATAGCCGTAACCTGCCAGATGGTCGGCAAGGCGCGTAATCGGGGAACCGAGTTGATAAATGTCGGAGTAGAACAAAACGCCGGGATATTGTCCTTCCGGTTTGGGAGCCGCCATATAAACCCGCATCAAGCTGTCATCCACCGTTAAGCTAACGTTGCGTTTTGTAATCTGCATCGCGTCACCCCAGCGCCTATCGTATGTCCATTCATACCCCAGAGTTCAGTTTTGGTAAGGCTTTGCTCAATACACTTGGGCGTTAAGAATGATTGCAGGGATGAAAGTGTGATTGCTCCCAATGGATAGGGCAATTCTGTCTCAACCTCACGTTACTTAAGGAGAAATGCTGGGGCTGACTTGGGCAGGAGTATTTGCAGGCGCAGAAGGTGCTTGATTGTTGATAGCATGAAGAACATTTCTGCCAAACAGGAATAGAAAGAGAATAGCGGCTGGCAAAGTTATGAAAGTTACGAAAGTTAACCAGGCTAATTTCTCATGAGTTTTACTATAATTTTTTTGCAAATCTGAGGATGTTTTGTCATGCTGAGACATGGCCACTCTCAGACTTTTGACTTCTTGATTGAACATTTCTAAACTTTGACGAGTTTCTCCCCCTAACTTTATTGAACTACTTTCAATATTATTTATCTTAGCTTGTAAACTTTGCTGGACGGTTTCAAGTGAACTAAACTGGTTTTTAACATCTTCAAATCGTTTTTCAATTTTAGTCTCTAGAGAGGCAATTTTAACCTTGAGTTGTTCGATAGCATTATCTAAATCGGCCAACCCTTTGAGAACCGAGTAACGTAATTCCTCTGACTTAGAACTTAAGTCGCTTTCGAGTGATTTGAAATGTTTTTCAGTGTGCTCTTGTGCTTGTTTTATCTCCTCCGATAATTGCTGTCGAAGATTCGTATGATGTTGCTCAAAACTTTTTTGCGCTTCCGCTAAGCCCTCCAAATTATCTCTTGTATCAGCTATTAAAGATGCTGAAGTCTTTCGAGATTCATCTATGTATTTCTCAAGTTCCTGGTATTTCTGCTGTAACACTTGATAGACTTCTGCTAATTTTTCAAACTTTAACTGGATCTGAACTAATTCGTCAAAAAGCTCAGATGAATGTTGAAACTTTTGACGATACTGGTCAATCTCACTTTCAAATTGCTCTAGCTCTAGTAAATTATCTGCCATAGTTGCAATCTCCTTAAACCCGTTCTAATTATTCAAAGTTCTGATTTTAAAGTTTTGATATGCTGCCGCATTGCAGTAAAGTCATCAGCCACTTTTTCTAAATATCTAAGCTTCCAACGTAACAGCAGGATACGATAATGTTTTGAATTGCTTCCAAAACGTTGCTTGGCTTCTTGAATCAAGAATTCAAGTCCTTCTTTGTTATCCCACAATCCATCAATTGTGGTAAGCCACTGAAAAGCTTCTTCAAACCTTAAAAGAACAGCTTCTTGATAGAACATTAGTAAATCGTCACAGCCTAACCCTTGTTTAAGTCCTTCTGTAAAACCAAATTCTAGATAACTAAAGGCACGAGTTTCACGCCCTCGCCAATTTCGGGCAAGTGCCCCAGCCAGATAAAGAGCGGCTAGATTTGTAGGATCGCGTTCAAGTCGATTAACAACATGGGAGAAAAGCCCAGCGACAGCACCTCGCTCAATAGCCAGCCTTACTACTGCTAAAAGCACCTCCCTTCTAAATCCTTCTAATAAAGTTATAAGCTGATCAGCGATTTCATCAACTTGAGCATCTTGCAAAGGTATAGCTGCTTTACCTACTTTAAACTCTAGGCTAGGAACACAAACATCACAGAATCCGCAACGATATTTCTCAGTAGTTAAGTGTTCAATTGAGTCAAAAAGTCCTCTAATAACAACACGACGGCAAGTCTCACTCTCATGCGCCGTTGCATAATCTAATTCATTGAGAAGCATTTGATATCGCATTCGAGGTACAGTTTCATAAACACGCTCTAATAGTATTTTCAGTGCCTGATTGAGTGCTTTTTCACGTACATCTTCATTGAAATTGAACTGATTTACAGTAAGCTTATAAAACGGTTCTAATTGCTTATCAGCATAAGTTTCGCTAATTCCTGTCTCAATTAAAAATCTTTTTAAATTCGAGCTTATTGTTTCACTTCTCCACTTGGAATCATATTCAACTTCATAGCTGCCTCTCAATTGTCCTGAGTAATTTTTGGTGTATTCTTTTACTATGCCTAATTGTTGAAGTCGATAAAGCTCTATTTGTTTATCATCTTTGTCACTTGCGAATTCTAAAACCTTCCCGGATGCCAATTCTTGATATACATTGAGCGTATTTTGAATATCCCTACTTATACCTTTATAATTATCTTTTATGAAGTGAGATTGAAGCCCATAATCACACAAGTGAGTCTTATAGTACGGACAATGATGGCGTATGTAATTTTGACCATTAGAGACGCAAGGTGGCTCAATCCTTCCTGCATCGAGGTATTCTTCTCGACACTTAGAATGAGGTGGAAGATACAGAAGTGCCACATGAGCGTGCTGTCCATCTCGTCCAGAACGACCTGCTTCTTGATAATAAGATTCAAGACTGCTTGAGAACGCATAATGAATCACATATCGAATATTTCGTTTATCAATTCCCATGCCATATCCTTTAGTAGCCACTAGCAGGGGAAACTCATTATTTTGGAAAGCATCCTGAACCTGTCGAATCTGCCTATCCCAGTTGGTATGTCTCACACTTTTTCGAGCTTGAAAGGACGTACTACAGGAGAGGCAATTGGCTTGCTCATTTGATCTAATAAAGAAATAAGAACCACATTTTGGACAGGATTCTGGTGCTGTGTTGGCGTGAACTTGTATTAATTCTTCCTCCGAAATTAGCTGATCCAAAAGTTTATCAGCAATGAAATGTACACCTTCATGAATATTAGATTTACCGTGAGGATTAGCATAGATGCCAAAAATGACTCCAGCATGAGGAACTTGGGAAATCTGAGAGATGAGTTCCGAAAACGGGATATTGAGCGTTTTAGAAACTACATTTTGTAAGAGGTGAACTAATCTCTGTGGTTTCTCTTCAGGCTTCTCGACAGCATGTACGGAAAGGCTGAGGTTCGGTCGATCGCTGCTGCTACCTTGTACCAAATCATTAGAAGTTAAGTTTAGTACACGAAGGATATCCCTGCGGACTGCTTCAGATGCTGTTGCGGTTAAGGCAATAATAGGTATGGATCTGCCACAAGCTTCTTCAAGAGCCTTTCGCAGAATTCCAACCTGTAGATAAGCAGGTCTAAAATCATGTCCCCACTCAGAAACGCAGTGAGCTTCATCTATAACCAATGCTCCCACTGGTGTTTGTTGCATAGTAGATTTTAGTTCATCAAAAAATCCCTTAATTTGCAGACGTTCTGGTGAAATATACAATAATCGGTAGCGACGAGACTGAAAGTTATGGAGCGTAGTTTCTCTCTGCACTTGAGTATCTGCTGCATCGATAAAATTTACACATGTAAGACCAGCGCGATGTAAATTGTGCATTTGATCACGAATCAATGCCCTTAGTGGGCTAATGACTAGCGTTGTTCGTGGAATTAGGAGAGCATAGAGTTGATAGACTAAGGACTTACCAAAACCGGTTGGTAAAAGCCCCAATCCTGACTTATTCCGTAGTGCTCTCTGTATAAGCTGTAGCTGCTCTAATTTCAGTTCTGGAACTAGAAAGTAACGGCGCGCAAAGTAATCTAGGACAGGTCGATCAAAATTAACTGGTTGGGCTTCTAAAGATACAGCATCCTCTACTTCTTGAATAAAGGTATTGACCAAATCTTCTAGTTCATTAAAAGTATATGCGTGTTCAGGAAAAGAAGAACTTGATGTTTCCGCTGCTGATAGAAAATCTACGTCAACTAGTAGTTCATTTATTTGTAAAATTTCTACGGATGTTTGGCAAGAGTCAATGTGTTGAGCAGCTTCTTCAAGTTTTGCTCCTCGATAGTTGTGTAGTAAATTATTTACAAGACAATTATCAATATCTCCAACCAAGTAAATCTCAACACTGGGCAACTTTAAAGGCAGATTATAAAGTTCTGAAACATGCTCTATTAAGGCGAATGAGTCAAGCAAAGCTAAAGCTAAAATTGCTGTGGTTGGGCAAAAATCAGCAATTCTAAGCTGAGTTTTCCTCTGAGAGATCGCCTGCTCTAACAAAACAAAAGCTAGATTTTGATATGTAGGATATCGTTCTAGTAGTTCGCCATGGTAGTTTTGACAGGTAGACCTGGATCAGGGAAACTGAGAAAAACCAGGAATCCTTATGGCAGAAAAGTACATAGTGACGCTGACTGCTGAAGAACGTCAGCAACTGCTCGA
>JAAUQT010000217.1 GCA_012033495.1 Cyanobacteria bacterium RM1_2_2
GGCAACAGACGGTCAAGCTGGTTTGGATTTGCTGGAATCTTTTACCTATGACTTGATCCTGCTAGACATAATGTTGCCTAAATCGATGGAATTACGCTTTGCCGACAGTTGCGATCTCAGGGGAACCAAACCCCAATTCTGCTTTTAACGGCTCAAACTGCTAGCCCCCATAAAGTCATGGGTTTGGATGCCGGAGCCGATGATTATGTGGCAAAGCCGTTTAACTTGCAAGAACTCCTAGCGCGGATTCGGGCCCTGTTGCGGCGGGGCAAACCCTCATTGCCGCCTCTACTCGAATGGCGCAGCCTAAAGCTCGACCCTAGCATTTGTGAAGTCACTTGCAACGATCAACTCGTGAGGCTGACGCCCAAAGAATATGCGCTGCTAGAACTGCTGTTACGAAACCCGCATCGCATTTTTAACACCAGTGCCCTGATTGATCAAATTTGGTCATTTGAAGAACTGCCAACTGAAGATACGATACGCTCTCACGTGAAAGGGTTACGCCAAAAACTGAAGGCGGCAGGCGTATCAGATGATCCGATTGAAACGGTCTACGGCATTGGCTATCGCCTGCGAGCAAAACGAGACAACTCGCAAGGAACTAAAGCGCGACGCAGCAAAACTAGCAAGCAGTCAGGGATGGAAACAGGGACAGAAACTAGAGTGGAAACGGTTGAATCACAAGCAGACGAACTGCTGAAAATTTGGGAGCAAATTAAAGAAACGGTCGAGCAGCGAGTTGTGCTATTGGAACAGTCCGTTGGGTCGCTGCACCAAGATCAACTGAGCGAAGAATTACGGCAACAGGCAGAACAGGAAGCTCATCGGCTGGCTGGCTCTCTCGGCATGTTTGGCGCTGATGAAGGATCGCGAGTAGCTCAAGAAATCGAGCTACTGTTTGAAGTCGCAAGCTCCCTCAACTTGAAGCAAAAGCAGCACCTGACTCAACTGGTGGTTCAGTTGCGGCAAGAACTCCAAAGCATGGATCAAGGGCAACTGCTGGAAACGCCCATTCCCGAAGAACTTAATGACCAGCGCCCCTGTCTGCTCGTGGTCAGCCTAAATTCTCTGCTGGCGGAGCAGATCGCGGCTGAAGCCCCTCGATGGGGAATGCGTTCCCAAAGCACTGCCAATCCGGTGACGGCCAGAGCGCAAATCTCGAAGCAGCGTCCTGAGATCGTATTACTCGATATTGCTGCTGCAAACGCTCTGGAAAATTATTGGATGCTGCTGGCAGAACTGAGTGCCGATACACCACCCGTTCCGGTGGTTGTTCTCACCGAGCAGGAAAGCTTAATCGATCGCGTGAAAGTGGTTCGCCTCGGCGGACGAGGAGTTTTACGCCAGCCAGTGACGCCAACCCAAATTTTGGAGTCCGTCAACCAAGTGCTGCAACATACCCAGCCGACGCAGGCAATGGTGATGGTGGTAGACGATGATCAACAGGTGCTAACGGCGCTTCAGCGGTTGCTGATTCCTTGGGGGCTGCATGTTTCCGTGCTCGACGATCCGCTGCGATTCTTGGATACATTAGAGGCAACTCACCCGGATCTGTTGATTTTAGATGTCGAAATGCCCGAAATTAACGGCATCGAACTCTGTCAGGTGGTTCGCAATGACCCCCGCTGGAGTGGTTTGCCGATCCTGTTTCTAACAGCTCATTCCGATGCCAGAACCATGCATCGCGTGTTCGCAGTTGGAGCAGACGACTATGTGTGTAAGCCGATTGTGGGACCTGAACTGGTGACGCGGATCTTCAATCGTCTAGAGCGCTCGCGCCTGCTCAAGAGCATGGCAGAAGTGGATGCCCTCACCGGTGTTGCCAACCGACATCACTCAACTCACGACCTGACCGAATTTCTGCTGTGGTGTAGACATTGCCACCAGCCTTTTTGCTTCGCCCTGCTGGAAGTCGCCTCCTTGAAGCAGATCAACCAACAGTATGGTCATGCTGCTGGCGATGCTGTTTTAGCTCGCCTAGGAGAACTGTTGCGGCAAACCTTCCGCAGCGAAGATGCCATTGGGCGCTGGGGCGGCGGAGAGTTTGTGGTGGGCATGGCTGGCATGAGCAAAGCCGAAGGAATCCAGCGGCTGGCTGTCCTCCAAAACACCTTGCACCAATTCGAGTTCAAAGCCGAAAATGGTCTGCTGTTTCAAGTCACTTTGCAGGCGGGCGTGGTTGAATATCCTCAAGATGGGGCTGATTTGCAGGCGTTGTATTGTGCTGCGAGCACTGTGTTGAGGTAATTTCGGGTTTCGGCTGCGCTCAACCCGCCTACTGACTCACTGACTCACTGACTCACTCACTCACTGACCCACTGACTCACTGACCCACTGACTCACTGACCCACTGAGTGTCGAGTGTAGCCGAAACGGGGCCCAAACATGCCCAAAACACGCCCAAAACATGCCCAAAACACGCCCACAAAATATGCTCAGTCGAGATGGGTTTAAGCCAAGATAGAAAGGGAGGAAGCGATCTGTTGAAGAGGGAATGATGAAAGCGCCACTGCCCGATAATGAATCTGCAAGGCTTTTTGCCCTTCAGCAATACGAGATTTTGAACACTGCCCCTGAAGTTGCCTTTGATGATTTGACCCAGCTTGCCGCTGCCATTTGTGACGTGCCCATTGCCTTGATCAGCCTGATTGACGATTGCCGCCAGTGGTTCAAATCTAAAATTGGCTTGGATGTCTCAGAAACCCCGCGCGACTTAGCGTTCTGTGCCCATGCAATTCTGCAACCCGAAGAGGTGTTGATTGTGCCCGACACGCTGCAAGATATTCGGTTTGCGGACAATTCACTGGTGACAGGTGAGCCACATATTCGCTTCTATGCAGGCGCACCGCTGACGACCGCTGACGGCTATTCGTTGGGAACGCTCTGCGTCATTGATCGCGTGCCGCGCCAACTGCACCCTGAACAACTCGAAGCCTTGAGACGATTGAGCCGTCAGGTGCTTTCTCAACTGGAACTACGCCGAAATTTAGCCCGCCTCGCCCAAACCACCAACCAACTTCAAGCGGCAGAACAAGCCCGGAGTCGGCTTTTGGTGCAAGCAGAGGCGGCTCGAAACACAGCAGAAGCGGCAGAAGCACAAGTAACAAACATTTTAGAAAGCATCACCGATGCCTTTTTTGCCCTCGATCAAGACTGGCGGTTTATCTATTTGAATTCCCAAGCCGAGGAGCTTTTGCAAAGACCGCGAGCATCGTTGTTGGGCCGCGTCGTCTGGGATGAATTTCCGGAAGCGGTCGATTCACCGTTCTATCACGAATATCACCGCGCCGTCTCAGAGCAGGTTAGCGTCAAATTTGAAGCCTTTTATGCACCGCTCAACCACTGGATTGAGGTTCAGGCCTATCCTGCTCAAACAGGGCTGTCGGTCTACTTTCGCAACATTGACCAACGCAAACAAACCGAAATTGTGCTGCAAGAAACCCTGACCCTCCAGCGAGCCATTTTAAATAGCGCTAACTACAGTATCGTTTCTACTGCCACTGACGGCACCATTCTCACGTTTAATGCAGCAGCAGAACAATGGCTAGGCTACACAGCAGTCGAGGTGGTTGGAAAAACAACGCCAGTGCTGATCCACGATCGAGATGAAATTTTGCAGCGGGCGCAAGACCTCTCAGAGGCGTTAGGAGAGCCGATTGAACCTGGGTTTGAGGTGTTTGTGGCCAGGGCCCGTCGCGGTGAGGTGGACGAGCAGAAGTGGTCATACATTCGCAAAGATGGTTCTCGGTTTCCGGTGCTGCTGTCGATTACGGCTCTGCGCGATGAACATGGGCAAATTACCGGATTTTTGGGGATTGGCAGCGACATCAGCGAGCATGTCCGCGTTGAGGCGGAACGCAAGCGGGCAGAAGAAGAACGCGATCGGTTTTTCAACCTTTCTTTGGATATGCTGTGCATTGCAGGCACTGACGGTTACTTCAAACGGCTGAATCCAGCATTCGAGCGGATTTTGGGTTACACCAACTCAGAGTTAATGGCATTGCCGTTGCTAGAATTTGTCCATCCAGACGATCGAGCAGCCACCCTCGCTGAACTCAACCAACTGGCTGAGGGGCAAGCCACTTTTGATTTTGAAAACCGCTATCGCTGTAAAGATGGCTCCTACCGCTGGATGTCTTGGAGATCGGTTTCTGTGGTTGAAGAAGGCTTAATTTACGCCATTGCCCGCGACGTGACGGGGAAAAAACAGGCAGAAGAGGCATTACGAGAAAGCGAAGAACGGTTTCATTTAGCGTTTGAAAATGCGGCGATTGGGATGGCGTTAGTTTCGCCAGAAGGCAGATGGCTTCAGGTCAATTGCACCCTCTGTGAAATGTTGGGCTACGCTGAGGCGGAACTGCTGGCAACGACGTTTCAAGCAATCACCCATCCTGATGATTTAGACATGGTGTTGCAATCTTTTCAGCAGCTTTTGTCGGGTGAAATTCGCTCTTGCCGCATGGAAAAACGCTACTTACATCGGCTTGGGCATGTCGTTTGGGTAACGTTGAATCGCTCAATGGTGAGAAACAAACAGGATCAGCCATTATATATTGTGACGCAAATTGAAGATATTACAGCTCGGAAAGCATCAGAGGAGAAGCTGAGAAATCTAAGTGAGGCGCTAGAGAGTGCGGTTGAGGGAATTGCTCAGTTAGATCCGCAGGGACGCTATACTCACATGAATCCAGCTTATGCCCAAATGTTGGGCTATCAGCCTGAAGAATTGATGGGAGCAAATTGGCGAGAAACGGTGCATTTTGATGACCTAACGGTTGTAGAAACGGCCTATCAAACGATGTTGCATGACGGGAAGGTTGAGGTAGAAGCCAGAGCGATTCGCAAAGACGGTACGGTTTTCGACAAGCAGGTTGTTTTGGTGAAAGCCTACGGTCGCCATCAGCAGTTTGCTGGCAATTATTGCTTTGTGAAAGACGTGAGCGATCGGCGCCTGATCGAGCGCTTGAAGGATGAATTCATTTCGGTGGTTAGCCACGAACTCCGCACGCCCCTGACTTCAATTTCTGCCGCCCTTGACCTGTTGGCAGAAGGCGTTTTGCAAAACCAGCCCGAAGCGGCTCAGCAAATGTTAAGCATTGCCGCCAACAACACGGATCGACTGGTGCGCCTAATCAACGACATTCTCGACATCGAGCGGATTGAGTCGGGCAAAATTGTGATGACAAAACAAGCCTGCGACGCTGCTGACCTGATGAGCCAATCGGTTGAAGCGATTCAAGACATGGCAGAAAAAGCGGGCGTTGCTCTATCCATCTCGCCGCTGCCGGCTCAACTGTGGGCAGACCCCGACCGGATTGTGCAAGTCCTGACCAATTTACTCAGTAATGCGGTTAAATTTTCGCCATCGGGTAGCACCGTCTGGCTAAGTGCAACGTTGGAAACAACCCCTGAAACCCTCACTCCCTACCTTTTGTTTACCGTCAAAGACCAAGGGCGCGGCATTCCCGCAGATAAGCTCGAATCGATTTTTGAGCGGTTTCAACAGGTCGATGCCTCTGATTCTCGCCAGAAAGGAGGAACGGGTTTGGGTTTGGCAATCTGCCGCAGTATTTTAGAGCAACATGACGGCCAAATCTGGACAGAGAGTACGCTCGGCAAAGGCAGCACGTTTTACTTTACCCTGCCCGCTCTGCCTGCCCATCCCGATGCCGCAGCAGTGGAAGTCGAAGCCACCCAAGTCGTTGCAGCGCAATTTCGCCCTTATTATCCAGTGGTGTTACTTTGCGATGACGATGCTTCGGTTCGAGCAGTTGTGCAAGCAGGGCTAGAACGGCAGGGCTATCGGGTGCTGACGGCCGCATCGGGGCAGGAAGGCGTCAAACTGGCAGTTGCTCAACAGCCCGATGTAATTTTGCTTAATCTGATGATGCCAGAAATGGACGGATGGGAAACCCTGTCTGTGTTGAAACAGCAAGCAGCCACTCAAACGATCCCGGTGATTATTTTTAGCGGCTTATTGCCCGATGCCAGAGAAGCGCCTCACCCAGACATCAGCGATTGGGTGGTTAAACCTCCCGACCCTAAAGTGCTGCGTCAAGCTTTAGAACGAGCGATTGTCAGCCACAGTCAAGCCTCTCACAATCAACCGCTTGAAAACCAGCCGCTGAAAGTTTTGGTGGTTGAAGATGACCTCGATCTAGCGCAGGTGCTGATGGCCATGTTTTCTCGCCATCACATCGAGACGTTTCATGCTCAGACCGGACGGGAAGCCATTCAACTGAGTCAGCATCTTTTCCCAGATTTACTTGTGTTAGATTTGGGACTGCCCGAACAAGATGGCTTTGCCGTTGTAGACTGGTTGCGCCAGCATAATCGGCTGTGTCAGGTGTCGCTGGTGATCTACACTGCCCGTGATTTGGATGATGTTAATCGCCAACGCTTAAAACTAGGACAAACTCTGTTCCTGACCAAAGGACGGATCACCCCCCAAGAATTTGAGCAACGGGTCATCAGCCTACTCAACCGGATGATTCGAGGTAAGAAGGAAAACTGCCCTGATGACAAAACACATTTTAATTATTGATGACGAATTTGATATTCGAGCCGTGGCTCAACTGACGTTGAAAGCAGTGGGAGGCTGGGATGTCTCTCTTGCTGCCTCTGGTGCTGAGGGGTTGACAAAGGCAGCCGCAGAACAGCCCGACGTGATTTTGCTGGATGTGATGATGCCAGATATGGACGGCATTGAGACGTTTCGGGCATTGCAGGCAAACTCATCAACGCAGGCGATCCCAGTGATTTTGATGACGGCCAAGGTGCAAGCCGCAGAACAGCGACAATTTGCCGAATTGGGGATTGCTGGCGTAATTGCTAAGCCTTTCAAAGCGATGAAACTTCCAGGTCAAATTGCCAAAACTTTAGGCTGGGATGAGTCGTAAGCTGGCGAAGTTTTGTGGATGGGTGGATGAGTGGATGGGTGGATCAGTAAAACTAGTTTAAATCACAGATTGGGTAAGATGATCACCGAAACAAGGCTAAGACAGGCTATTTCACTCTAATTCACTCCAAAATCGCCAATCTAAAATCCAAAATGGGATGAGAAGCTTCCCCCCTTCCCCAATGGCTGACAACCAGCAGGCTGGGATCGGTTCAAGCAAGATCACGATCTGCACAACATCTGCATTTTTCAGGTTTACCGTAGAAACCGAGCTAAAGCAAAAGGTGAACTGACCGCATCTTCTTCTTTAGACAAACTCCTCTACAGCAGCTAAGCTGCCTAACTTTTAATGGTGAACCCTCCTATCAATTGCTTTGGTGCTCTCCTGCGCCCGATCCGCCAGCGGCTAGAGTCAATCGAAATTTGTGATCCTCAAACGGCTCGGTCAATTTGCAAACTCATTCCGGCCCATTGTCCCTTTGCGCGAGACATCAAACTGCTGAACCGTACCATTCTGCGGATTCCGCCCCTATGCAAACTCAATCCTTTCTATGAGCAGGTGATGAATCTACGATTTAAATCATTGGTTTATTTAGCCGACCATTGCGGCGAAGACGTGACTGTTTACTGCCAGTGAATTTTGCTGCCAATGAATTCTGCTGCCAATGAATTCTGCTGCCAATGAATTTTGCTGCCGATGAATTTAACTTTCAGTGAATTTAGTCATCACTGAGCTTCCGCCAAATTTTGCAAAAAGGTGATTTGGGCATCTCGTAGCTCCACATCAGGATTAGCAGTCAGAACAGTCTGCATCGCATCTTCATAAGCTGTTCCTGACCGAATCAAATAAGACGCCAACATCGTTCCTGTCCGCCGTCTGCCGCTCGTGCAGTGAACTGCAACGGCATGACCAAGCTGGTTCTGCTCATCTACGAAATTCTGTAATTTTTGAAGCTGCTCTTGGGTTGGTGCAGTGCCACCTTTAACAGGCAGCCAGAGATGAGGCAGATCGGCTTGCTGATATAAATCGAGATTAGAAGGATCATCCATCACCGAAATTAGTGCTCCAATTCCGGCAGCTCGCAGCACTGCAATTTCCGCCTCTGTAGGTTTTCGCACGCCTGCTAGTTTGCCTGGGATCACCCACCACAGATTTTCCTCAATTGGCTGAATCGGCTGTTCCATCGGTTTCCTCTCCCCAACTCCAGTGCTATTAATATAGCCAACTTCGATACTCTGGATTAGTGTCTTTCATATCTTCGTAGAGCCACACCATGCGATCGATAAACCACAGCTTACCGAATATGACTAAAGTGGCTCCAAACATAGTCGGCCAAGTATCAAGTTGAATTAAACCCCCAATCATCAGAACCGCACCCAAAGCAGAGACCACATTCAGCAGATTGGGAACGCGATGATGATGTTGGGGAACTGGAATTTGATCTCGATTTAGCCAAACTCGCTCTCCTAAAACTCCTTTAGAAATCCAGTGATCTGTTGAGCGCGGTTTAGGAAAGATGCGGGGGTTTAACCAGATCCAAAGCACGGCAGTTATCACCGGAATCAGCGACCACCCGCCAAGCCACACCCGACTCCAAACGGCTAAAACGAGCAGCGGCAAGGTTGTTACAAAGCGTGTCCATCCACTCCAAGGGTTGGCATGACGTGCCCAAGCTTCCTCGCTCATCTGAAAAGCAGACGCTATCTTTCGTTCCAATGTCATGGCAAGCTCTCCATGCAGCCAGGCTCCAGTTTGTATAAACTTTTTTACATCTTTTTTGCTTACAATCCAAAGTTTATATTAAATAGCACATACTTAGATTCATCAATAAATGAATAACCCAACCGCAGCAAGCTGCGGGGTATCTAGAAGAGAGGAAATAACTTCAACTGTTTGGCTCTAGCCTGCTCCTCCTCGCTCCCTTGCTCCTGGATGTACCGCCTAACTATCTCACTGTTCACGCCATCTCCCACCGTGCCAATGTA
>JAAUQT010000218.1 GCA_012033495.1 Cyanobacteria bacterium RM1_2_2
CGGGTTTCGGCGGCGCTTACCCCCCCCGTTCGACTGCGTTCAACTCACCGAGCGCGAAGTTGGCGCGTTGAGCGGAGCCGAAACGCATCTGACAGTTAGTTTCGTTCGCCTACTTAAGAAGACTGGCGTTGAAATCCGGTTGCTGTTTTTGGTTTGGACTTCTTCTTAGATTTGTCCTTACTCACTTCCGAGACAGCTTCTTGAAACAGGTTGTGCAAATGTAGGGGAACACTGGCAATCTCAGGTAATTCAGGCTGAAGCAACTTACCAGATGCTTGCAGTAAGGGATCAAGATCGTTCGCAAGATCGAAGTCAGGCTGAACCAATGCTTCTCTTAGAAGCTGTTCCAATGCAGTGGGATAAGATTGTGCTAAATGATGCCAAACAAAAGCCAGAATTTCTGGATCTTCGAGATACTTTTTCACGAGTGCTTTAGCAGTTGGATTACTCCAATCCTCAGCTTCCAAAATTGCTTGAAACTGAGCATAGGTTGGCAGAAAGACTTGCCCGGCTCGCGGATCAGTGAGCACAGTTACTTGTTCAGCCTTCTTGAGATGGGGCGGCAATTCAATGCTAGGAGCCATCATTTTGACTGTTTTTTCACTGCTCATCACCTGTTTCATAACCTTAGCATCTGCTCCCATAGCAAGAGCAGCATCTTCCATTTCGTCCTGAGAAATTCCTGATTCTTCAGCCAATTCTTTCAGAGATTTTGATTGATCAATTCCTGATTCTTCAAGCTGTTTCTGTGTCACCAATTCCTGAAATTCAGCTAGCTTTTTATTCAGCAGATAGCCTGACATCGTAATTTTGTCGCTCTCAAAAAAGTCAATGAAATTTTGATGGTGCTTCTCGACAGATTTCCAAGCTTCTGTTAACAGTTCTGGCGCATCGCTGTAAAGGTGCATTTTATAGTTTTGTTTGAAGTTTCCGATAGCAACCGCTAATTTAGGTTTTCCGAGTCTGCCTAGCGAGATCCATTTGCCATAAAACATCCAATCTGACAGAGACAGCGGCGCAATTTGAGTGAGGAGAATATCACCTTGCTGGAGTTTACGGGTTGCCTGCAATTCCGCTTCAGTGAGTTGAACGGTGTATTGCTTAGCCGTCGTCCAATTCATTAGCTCAAATCCCGTTTCTAGCACCTCTGTGACGGTAAACAAACCCATAAAACTACGCTGCCATTCTGTTAGCAACTGCCGCTCAGATGCTGTTAAATCAGGTATTTCTGCGATGAATCGATCAATTGGGCTTTGATTGTCTACTTGCCCTTCAACCGAAAATCGATCGACCACAAACTCGCGCCGATACATATCCGTTTGCTGCGTGCGGGCTAATTGCTCAGCGCTAAAAGATTCCAATGCTGTGGCGAGTTCGTCTTCCGCATCTAAGATGAAATCTGCTAAAGCAGTTTTCAATTCTTTTGCCCGTGCTAGTGTTACCATTCCTACCCCTTTACTCCAAATTAAACAAGAATTGAGCACCCCAGCGGGTACTCAATCCGATTTCTACCAAATCAAAGAAGCTGAATCAAAACACTTAACCGTGCTCCAGCCTTCAGAATATTATGCTTCTGGCTTAACTGTCACGTTTGGACTGGTCACGTTTGGATTGCGCTCTGCAAAATAACGGCTCAGTAGAGTATTCACAAATGTGAGAATAACCGGCCCCAACAGGAAGGCAATCAGCCCTTTCACCAAGAAACCTGGCACTAACACAGAAGCCAACCAGAAACACAGCCCGTTGACAACAAAGGAGAATAAACCTAACGTCAGGAAGTTAAGCGGCAGTGATAATGCCGAAATGACTGGTCGGACGGAAGAGTTAATCAACCCAATTGCCAAAGCAGCGATAATGGCAGCCGGAAAGTTAGCAAGATCAACACCAGGAACGACCAAATCAACGACCAATAAACTTAAGGCAGTTGCTAAAGTAGTTAAGAAAAATCCAAGCATATTTCTCCCCCAATTGAATTAAAAAATCTACAGCCTCACTCGGCTTAACTAGTCTGGGTGCAGTATTCTTGAGTCAACTTTGAGTCAACACTTTTGAGTTAACAAGCCAATACGCCACCAACTATTAAAAGCTTATGAGATAGGGCAAGAGTTCTACATCTGTCAGCAGGGGGATTAGGTATTCAGACTGCCATCCTATCCGGTGCATCTACGGCATCCGGTGCATCTGCGGCTGCAACTGCGTTTTCCAAATGTTTAAGCAACGTGGCGACTGGCAGCCCCCCCTGTAAATGCTGCCACGGCAAAATCTGCTCGGATGACCAATCCGCATGAACATAGAATTCCAAATCGGGTAGTGTGCCCCGCAACTCCTTAAAGGCGCGCCGATAGCTGCCTAAAGAGTCTCCATAGTGGCGCACCTGCTGTAACAGAGGCGCTAGTCGTCGATCACCGCGAGAGATCAACGCCTGAATCACAGACCAGTTATAGCTCTCCGGGCGAAAGTCGATGCCTTGCAGCCCTAACTGCTTTTGCAGAAACTTCAGCCGTTTTTCTGCCGCTCGATTCACGCCAAACCACTGAAAAGGGGTGTGTGCTTTCGGCACAAAGGTACTGCATCCGAAGGTGAGCCGGAGACCGGGAGCCGCTTTTTTTTAAGGCTTTCAGCATCGCTACCGTTTGCTCTAGGTCTTCGGGTTGCTCAGAGGGAATTCCCGCCATTCCGTACAGTTTGAGTGCACTCAGTCCACCTGCTTTGGCGTGGATGCCTGCCTGAATAATCTGATCATTTTCCAGCTTTTTGTTGATTACCCGTCGCAGTCGTTCACTGCCGCTTTCAACCGCAATTGTGATTGAACGGGTGTCATGTTTCGTCAGCGTTTGGGCTAACTTCTCGGTGACGGTGTTCGTGCGTACAGAAGACAAACTGAGCCGCACTTCATCGTATTGAGGTTGGTTGAGGTGATCCAATAAGGCTTCAAACTCAGGATGTTGAGTGACAGAAGCGCCCAGTAAGCCGAGCCGATTAGTGACTTGCAAGCCGCGATCAATGGCTGGAATCAGCGATCCTACCAAATTAGCCGGACGAAACGGCAGGGTGAGATAGCTGGCGAGACAAAAGCGACACATTTCCGGGCAACTTCGCACCACTTCCACCATATAAATGCTTTCCCAGGCGGCTTTTTCCGTCACCACCGTGGATGCCGATAAGGTGTTGCCGCGATAGGTTTGTTTCTGTACCTGCGCTGGAATGTGCTCATCAACTGGGGCAATGGCTTGAATTTCGCCATCGGGCGCAGCGTAGGTGACATGATACAAACTCGGCACATACACGCCCGGAACCTGCGCTAGATGCCGCAACTGAGTCGAGCGGTCGGCTTGCCGCACCTGCTGATAGGCATCAATGAACTGATCGAGTAAGTTCTCACCGTCTCCCAACAGCACCAGATCAAAAAAGTCGGCAAATGGCTCAGGGTTGGCTGTTAGAACGGGGCCGCCGCCAAAGATCAGCGGGTGGTGCTCGGAGCGGTCGGCAGAGCAAAGTGGAATGTCTAGCGACTCTAGCAAACTGAAAACGTTGACGTAATCCAATTCCCAGGAGAACGAAAAGCCAACTAACTCTGGATGAGTCGGCAACGGTTCGTGGATATCCGTAAATAAACGGCTGACTTGCAGATCTTCCCGTATGGCGAGGGTTGCCCAAACCACCTGATAACCTAAACTGGTGATCCCCACACTGTATTCGTTTGGGAAGGCAAAAATCAGCGGAACTGCGTCTGCACGAGGTTGGGCAGGCGTAAAGAGGAGATGTTCGGCAGTAAAGGCAGTCACGGGAAATAAAAAGAATGCAACGGAAATCTCCTCCAGCCTAGCACTAGAGTTCCTGGTCAGACTGGGCTATCTATCGACTGGCTATGTACTGGCTATCTATCAGAACTTCAGCGTCTTTGCTGCGCGTTTCTTCGGAAGTAGCCAAACTGCGAAGACGGGCAGACCGGACAGAAGTTCAGAACATTCACTGTGGGTGCAGCCCATCTGCTTCGCCAGAATTTAATAGGACAGTCAAGGCTTCATGTCATCTTTTTAGGGCTGACACCTTTGCCCGGTAGATTCCTCGAATCAAGGATTTTAAGAACGCTCTTCCAAATTTGGCGACTGCCGTATATACACGTTGTAAATCCCTTTTCGTTCCCTTTTCGTTCCCTTCTCGTTCCCTGATAGACCTCTTACAGAGAAGGATTTTCCCTGCACAAGCTGCTGCAACGATTCAAATTCCTTCCAAAGTCATTCTCTAATTTCAAGCTCAAACAGGTTGAACTATGGTGAAGCCATTTCAAGATAAAAACGGAACTTTCGTGCCTCCTACTGAGCGAGGCTGGGATGTTCAGCGAACGCTCGATACAGCCGCAGATCCACTTCGTCAAGCAGCGGATTGTCTCCTGGAACAAGGAATTGAACTTTATCAAATTCGCAACTTTTCAGAGGCAATTAAGCTATTGCAAAAAGCGCTCGCCGCTTACCGCAGCAGCCAAGACTTGCCCGGCGAAGGTCGAGCACTCGCAGGCTTAGGGATAATTTACTATGCGTTAAGTAATTACGCCGAAGCCATCGCCTGTTCGCATCAGAGTTTAGCCATTGCCCGGCAGGTACTCGACCGCATCACTGAACGGCAAACCCTTTCCAATTTGGGCAACTCCTATCGCCACTTAGAAGACTACAGCCGTTCGGTGGAATATAACCAGCAGAGCCTAAACGTTGCCCGCGAAATTAAGGACAACCGGGGCGAAATGGCGGCTTTGAACAATTTGGGAATGACCTATAAAGCAATGGGAGATAGCGTTCATGCCATCCACTGCTATCAACGAGCGCTGACCATTGCCCGTGACTTAAAAGATCTCACAACTGAAGGGCAAGTGCTGCGAAATTTGGGCAACGCTTATCACGCGATGGCAAATTATCCTCAAACGGTTGCCTGCTATGAGCAGCTTTTATCAATTGTGCGTCAACTGCCTGCCCGTGAAACCGAAATGCAAGTTCTCAAAAATTTAGCGAGCGTTTGCTATACGTTGAGCGACTTCAAAAAAGCGATTGCCTATCAAGAACAGCGTCTAGAAATTGCTCGTCGTCTGCACGATTTGCATACCGAAGAACAAATCTTAGAAAACCTGGCCAGCACCTACGACGGACTCGGACAATCTCAGCAGGCCATTGAATGTCACGAGCAACGCCTCATCGTTGTCCGCCAAATTCAAGACCATTTACTGGAACAGAAAACCCTGGCCACGCTCAAGGCAGCCTGCTACGCCATCGGAGATTTTGCCAGAGCCAGTCAGTATTGATGGCGCAATGCTGTGGCAAGTGATGATAGCTGGACTTCGACATGAGCGCTCAGCCGAACCGGGGATGGGTGAAGATGCCTACTCATCTACTGATCTACTCATGTACTCATATGCTCATCTCGTTCCCCCAACTTACATTCAAATAGACCAGCACTTACGCGAGTGATTTCACATAGGTCGTCAGTCGCTCCATGCCGCGTCGGATGCTCTCAACGTCGGTTGCATAAGAGAAGCGAACGCAATCATCTGCGCCAAACGCAATACCCGGAATGGCGGCAACTTGCTGGGTTTCGAGTAATCCGTTGCAGAAGTCAATCGAACTGATGCCAAGCTGGGCGATGTTGGGGAACACATAGAACGCGCCGTCAGGTTTTGGGCAATTGAAGCCGGGAATCGCGTTGATGAACTCCAAAATGATTTGGCGGCGTTCGCTGAAAGCTTGTAGCATCTGCTGGACGCAATCTTGCGGGGCTTCGTAGGCGGCGACGGCTCCGTATTGGGCAAAGGTGCAGACATTAGACGTGCTGTGTCCCTGAATTTTAGTAGCAGCCTGGATCAGCGGCAGCGGCCCCGCCAGAAAGCCGACGCGCCAGCCCGTCATGGCGTAGGTTTTGGCAAAGCCGCTGCTGACAATAGTGCGTTCAAAGATATCTGGATTCACGGCTCCGATACTTAAGTGTTCGGCTTGGTCATAGAGCAACTTTTCATAAATTTCATCGGAAACTACCAGTAAATTCTGCTCGACCACGACCTGCGCCAGCGCTCTGACTTCATCGGGCGTATAGACCATGCCGGTCGGGTTGGAAGGGCTATTGAACACAAACAGCTTGGTTTTGGGCGTAACAGCCTGCCGCAACTGCTCTGGCGTAATTTTGTAGCCGCTCTCCAGCGTAGTCGGGACAATCACCGGAGTGCCGCCTGCTAACTTCACCATTTCGGGATAGCTGACCCAAAACGGCGCAGGGATAATCACCTCATCGCCCGGTTCAATCAGTGCCAGCATCAGGTTAAACAGCGAGTGTTTGCCGCCATTGGTGACGAGCACGTTGTCGGCTCCGTAGCACAAGCCATTGTCGCGCTGAAGCTTTTGGGCAATCGCTTCTCGCAGTTTTGGTTCGCCTGCGGCGGCTCCATAGCGGGTTTTGCCTTGCTCTAGGGCAATTTCGGCAGCCGTGCGGATGTGGGCGGGCGTGTCAAAGTCGGGTTCGCCAACGCTGAAACTAATGACATCAATTCCTTCCCGCTTCATTGCTTTGGCTTTTGTGTCGATTGCCAATGTCATTGAGGGGGTTACTTGTGCCACACGTGCTGCCAGTTTCATGCTCATTACCAAGGAAGAATCACAATATATCCGGGTTCGTAACTAAACTAAGTTACCGCATTGCTGTGAGTCGTGTAGCCGAATGTTAGTTAATCCTCACATTCGTTGGGGCAGCAAAATCCGGACTCCGTGCGCTGAGCTACAGTTCCAAGGCTCTACCTCGTCAACAATGAAATACAGGCATCCTGCCCAATGTTGCTAGCGCTTATTTTTCGGAACCTATGAAGACCCGTATTATCGTCTGTGGTCTGGGTCGGACTGGATATCAAGTCTTTCGGCTGTTGAGGCAGCAGGGTGCGAGCGTAGTTGGCATCAATGACCGCATCCTTACCAACCAAGACTTTGATCCAACTGACGAGATCATCATTGGCGACTTGTGGACAACGGCTCCGCTGTTAGAAGCTGGAATTCGAGAAGCGCATACCCTCGTTTTAACCGCAGGCGACGATGCGCTGAATTTAGCAATCCTCACCCATGCCCGCGTTCTGAATCCAAATGTGCGGATTGTGAATCGGCTATTCAACGAAAGTTTGGGCGACCGGCTAGATCAAACCCTGCCCGACCACTTTTCGATGAGTGTGGCGGCTCTGTCGGCTCCAGTCTTTGCGTTTGCGGCGTTGGGCAGTCGGGCGATTGGGCAACTGCGGCTCTTTAACCAAACCTGGCCGATTCGAGAAGAATACATCGAAGAAAACCATCCGTGGCGCGGCCGCAAGCTCAGCGAGCTATGGGAAGACCAATCTCGGATGCTGATCTACTATTTGCCCGCCCGCAGCCAAATGGATTTGGTCTCGGCAGTGGTGTGCGGTAAACATTTGCAGTCCGGCGATCGGCTGATTGTTGCCACTCAACCTCGCGTGTTAGCATCTCAGCGCAACCTCCGCCAAAAGCTTCTAGGATTCTTAACCGGCATTCGCTATTTTCAAGAGCACATCCGCCCCACCATTTGGATCTCACTGGTGCTGCTGCTCACGATTCTGAGCTCTACGCTACTTTACACGGCGACGAGTCTCCAAACCTCGCTGGTTGATGCGCTCTATTTCTCGGTGGGGCTGATTACGGGAGCCGGCGGCAATGAGGGCGTGGTTGAAGCGGCGTCCTCCGATATCAAGCTGTTTACGGTGCTGCTGATGCTAGTGGGGGCGGCAGTCGTCGGGATTTTCTACGCCTTGCTGAATGATTTCGTGCTGGGAACCCGCCTTCAGCAGCTTTGGAACACTGCACGAGTGCCGCACCGGAATCACTTTGTCGTCTGCGGCTTAGGTGGCGTTGGCATTCAAATTGTCAATCAGCTTCATGCTAGCGGCTGTCAGGTGGTGGTGATCGAGCGCGACCCAACAAATCGGTTTTTGAGCGTGGCGCAATCGCTGAAAGTGCCTGTGATTCAAGGCGACGCAAACTTGGCAACGACGCTGAAAACTGCTCATGCTGAGGGAGCCACTGCCCTGCTAGCCGTCACCAGCGATGATGTCGCCAATCTAGAAATTGCCCTAACGACCAAAGGGTTGTCGCCTCAGCTACCCGTGATTGTCCGCAACCAGAACCCGCAGTTTGCTCCCCTAGCTCAGCGCGTGTTTGACTTTGAGGCGGTGTTTAGCCCAGCGGAATTGGCGGCTCCTTCTTTTGCAGCAGCGGCATTAGGCGGACGGATTTTGGGCAACGGCATGACGGCAGGCATTTTGTGGGTGGCATTGGCGACCATTATTACTCCAGCCCATCCTTTCTGCGGCAAACGGGTGAAAGATGCAGCCATGGATGTGGATTTTGTGCCGCTCTACATCGAAAAGAAAAAGCAAACCACCCACGGCTGGAATCTGCTGGATATTGAACTGAATCCGGGCGATGTGCTGTATCTCACCGTGCCTGCGACCCAGCTAGAACTCCTCTGGCGGACAAATCTGTCGTCTTTGGCATCCTCGCTAAATTACTCAGCGCTCAGACCGGAAGATTAAGGATCGGGGATTGACTCAATCCGTCAACTGTACGGGCGGTTGAGCAGATCAATGGGCATCCGGCCATCGATTTGACCGCAAAACCTGCCCCTCCCCACGCTCGAACGGATTTAATTCCCATTCCCAAGGAAAATTCACGCCATGTGCAACTATTTCTTACCCCCTTTTTTTGCATGAGTAAAATTTCACAGGACGTAAATTTCTAGAAACCAAAATCCCTTGCTGCTATTAAACCAGCAACAGAATCCCCAACATGGGGATCGGGTTTCGGCTGCGCTCAACCCACCGGGTTCCTTACACTCAACCCACCGAGTTCCT
>JAAUQT010000219.1 GCA_012033495.1 Cyanobacteria bacterium RM1_2_2
ATGAAGGCCCGAATCGCCGTCGGAGCCGTGTAGAAAATATTGACGCCATATTTTCGATCACGTCCCAAAAGCAGCCCGGATTCGACGTTCTCGGCGCACCTTCATACATCAGCGTGGTGGCTCCGTTGGAAAGCGGCCCATAGACGATGTAGCTGTGTCCGGTGATCCAGCCCACGTCGGCAGTACACCAATAGACATCAGTATCTTGCAGGTCAAAAATCCATTGGGTGGTCATGTGGGTGTAGAGGTTGTAGCCGCCCGTCGTATGCACCACTCCCTTCGGTTTGCCCGTGCTGCCAGAGGTGTAGAGGATAAACAGCATATCTTCGCTGTCCATGGGCTCTGCCGGACAGTTGGCTGAAGCGCCCTTTTGCAGATCGTGCCACCAGTGATCGCGCCCTGGCTCCATCCGAACCGTCTGCCGAGTTCGCTGCACCACCAACACATTTTCGACGCTGGGCGCACCATTGTCTTCAATCGCTTTATCGACTTGTTCTTTAAGCGGCACAATCGCGTCTTTGCGCCAGCCGCCGTCCGCTGTGATCACCAGTTTGGCTTTGCCGTCATTCAACCGATCCCGCAATGCCTCCGCACTAAAGCCGCCAAACACGACGGTATGAGGTGCACCGATCCGGGCACAGGCCAGCATGGCAATGGCGGCTTCGGGAACCATCGGCATATAGATGCCCACCACATCGCCTTTCTGGACGCCCAACTGTTTCAGCACATTGGCAAACTGGCAAACTTCGCGGTGAAGCTGGGCATAGGTCAGGGTGCGCGAGTCGCCGGGTTCACCTTCCCAAATCAGAGCGGCTTTGTTGCGTCGCCAGGTGCTGAGATGCCGATCAAGGCAGTTGTAGGAAATGTTAATTTTGCCGTTGACAAACCACTTAGCAAAGGGCGGCTGCCAGTCCAATACCTGATCCCACTTTTGAAACCAATGCAATTCCTGTTCAGCCAGCGTTGCCCAAAACTGCTCTGGATCAGACTGAGCCTGCTGATAAAGCTGCTCGTAGTCTGCCAAGCTTTTGATGTGAGCTTGCTGCGAAAATGCGGCTGAAGGTTGAAATACTCGATTTTCGTGGAGGATGGATTCGATTGTGGGTGCTGTCATAGGACAAATTACCAAGACTTAAAAGCAAAAACCTAAAAGTGGCGGGCTGCCGAGGATGCCTAGAGCTACTTTATCGCCAAAAAGCGCCAAAAAATCAGGACGAAGCATTGGGATAATATTCTTCTCAGAATTGCAGAATCTGCCTGCCCAATGCTTTGCCCCTCCTACCCGTTCAACACTTGCAGCACTGTTTTGGGTGAGAGTTTATCTTTAAACCAGATCAGGCGGGCGGCCGTATCGCTGAAGTTCACCCCTGCCTTTTCCAAGTTCAGCCGTTCCGAAATCGCCAAAATCAAATCCTCGCGTCCTGATTGGCGCACCTGAGCAAACTTCTTTCGCAGATATTCGGGTCGCCAATAGCCGACAATTTCCAGCAAAAACGAGCGTCCGTCGGGATGCACCAACCGAAAATCGGGGATCATTACGCTGCCTGGAATCGGGATTAAGTCTACCTCGCGTTCCAGCCGCCAGTTTGAGTCGAACGCATCCCAACGTTCGGCAAACGCCATTTCTAAAAAGCTGTCGTAGGGCTTGCCGGGCGGGTAGTGGCTGACCAAATCGCAGGTCGATTCCAGCGTAAAGCGCTTTTGTTTTTCTTCCTTCGTGTGCTGATCGCGCCAGTGCAACTCGGCGGCGAGGCTCCATTTGGTGACATGCAGCAGCGCCGGGATCAGTTTGGCGATGTCTAGCCCATAGCGCGTACTGGGTTTGAACAGGCTCGTTGGCCCGTCGATGATGATCGTAAATCCATGATCGGCATCGCCTTCGATATAGGTCATCAAGCCAAACAGTTTGAGATAGCGAAACAGCAGCTTATATTCGCCCGGATCGTTGCGGTGGGCGTGGATGCGAATTTGGCTGGCTTTGTAGAAAATACCCTGCACCTGCGAGAGGTTGTAGCGATGCAGCAGGGCTTCCGGCGTAGGGGCGTCGAATTGGGTTAGGATGCGGTTTTCGTTCAAATCGGCATAGAGTCCGGCGCGGATCTGGTCGGGCAATATTTCGCGTTCCAGTTCTCCGCTGAGCCGTTCGGCTAATGTGACGAGGGTTTGAGTTGCCGTTTGGGGAAGAGGAGCCGCCTGAGCCGAGAGCGCAAACACCCGCTGCCGTAGCTCTTGCGGATCAAGCGGACTGACGATCTCAAACTTGCTGAAGGCATCGGCTCTGAGCAAATGCGCCAAACCACGCTTGATTCGGTAATCGGTGCTGTCGCCTTCGAGTTCCTGCAACTGCCGATCGAGTTCGCCCTGCGTGCCGCCCTGCGCCTGCTGAAAAATGGCAATCAGCGTTTTGGCAATCTCCAAATTGCGAGCATTCAGCGGCAATCGTTTCGGGTCGATGGCTTCGCCGTTTTGTCGATGGATCAGCAGATCGGTGGGGAGCATTCTGGCTAGTGCTTACTATCGGTGGTTGCACGGATGACGCGATTAATGAATCTACGATTGTGACTCCTTGTGCTGGATCATTTGTTTGAACTGCTCAAACTGCTCTTGCTCTGCCGCTGGGGTCGTTGGAAGCTGAAACCAAACCGCCTCCGAATCGGGAGTGCGGCGACGATACAAAACCCGCAGAGGCTCAGCTTCGTTGCGGTGAGCGAGTGCGTAAGTAATCAATTCTCTTTTGGTCATTGCTTCAAAATTCGGCTGCATCAAGAAACCTTCACTGTCCCTCAGAAGTCACAATGATTTGCAATTCTTCGCCTGCAAAGATGAACACAATACCGAGTTGGGGATCAAACCGAAATAGCTGAATGTCTCGATAGGAGTTAGAGAACATTTGACAAACTCTTAGACAAGCCAAAGCTTGCTCAGAACTAGGATTTAT
Source organism: Cyanobacteria bacterium RM1_2_2 (assembly GCA_012033495.1). Classification (GTDB taxonomy): domain Bacteria; phylum Cyanobacteriota; class Cyanobacteriia; order Elainellales; family Elainellaceae; genus Elainella. The sequence goes on from JAAUQT010000219.1 coordinate 2,939, forward strand.
GGTGAGTTCCTCAATTTTGGCACAGCGATTAAAATATCACTCGAAACGAACAACTGGATCACTACCACTCTATCTGCGCGCGCTCCCGGACAACGCGATCATAAACCTGCTCGGTTTGCCGCGCCAGATCAACCCAGTTGAAGCGGCGATCGAGGTCTTCGTAGGCGTTGTCTACGAGCCATTGGGCATAGCCTGGATTTCGCAGCACTTCCAAAATGCCCCACGCCAGCGAGTCGGGATTGCCGGTTTGGGTAACGATTCCGGTTTTGGTGTGATGCACAACTTCGGGTAAGCCACCCGTATCGGAAACCACCACCGGAACCCGCGCCGAGAAGTTTTCTAATGCCACGATGCCAAACGGCTCATAGCGACTCGGAAACACTGCACAGTCGGCAATGCGGCGAAACTGATTCAGTTCGTCTTCCGACATGAAGCCCGTGAAATAGGACTTGTGCCAGATGCCCAAATCCCAAGCTTGCCGTTTCAGAGCGCTGGCATTGCCGCCGCCAATAATGATGAACTTAACGCGCCCGCCCATTTCCCAAATCACTTTAGGCGCAGCACTCAGCAAAATATCAATTCCTTTTTCGTAGGTGAGCCGCCCCACGTAGTAGATAATTTTTTCTTGATCGGCAGCAAACCGCCGCCGAAATCGCCAAAAGTCAAATTCTCGTCGGGGCTGTTTTTTGACTTGGCAAATGCCGTTATAAACCACATCGACTTTGTTGTTGGGGCAGCGGAACGCCCGATCGACTTCAGAGCGCATGTAATTGGTACACACAATCACCCGCCATGCCTCGGCTGCAAGATAGCTTTCTTTGGCGTTGATGTAGTGATTCGTGGGCGTGTACAGCCCGTTATAGCGTCCATATTCCGTCGCGTGGATTGTCGCCACCAGCGGCACTTTAAACAGGTGCTTCAAAGCAATGGCAGCATCAGCAACAAGCCAATCATGGGCATGAATGATGTCAAACGGCCCGTCTTCTTGCAGGAGTTTACCGCCGTGCCGCCCCATGCCTTCGTTCATGTTGGCGATCCAGTGAAAGAAATCGTGACTTTCTTTGACCGCAATTCGATGCACCCGAATTCCGTCTACCACCTCGTAATGCGGCGCATGACCAAATTCAACGGTGAGCAGATGCACCTCATGTCCAAACTGCACTAGCTCTGGGTAAAGTTCTGCCACATGGCGAGAAATTCCTCCGACAATGCGCGGTGGAAACTCCCAAGCCAGTACCAGAATTTTCATAGCCGCGACCCTCGTCCGAAGATTAAATAGGATTTAAATAAATTCCACCAACCTAACACAGTGGTCTGTCAATTTTATCTCGCGGGTTTCAAGGAGAAGCGAATGGGTGGATAAGCCACTCATTCATCCTTGATTCGGCTGAGTGTCCTGCTTGAGTTCAAGCGCCGAAAGCTGATAGCCAAGCCCATCCATTTACCTAATGCACCCATCCACCCGATAGACCCGATGCACCTACCCACCTACCCATCTACCCATGCACCCTTACCTAACTTGACGCTCCGAATTTTCCATCGCAAAATGATTCGTCCCCAAATCTGTCAAAATAATTAAGAAACCTCAATGTGAGTGAGTGGGTTTACCGAATTCATTTTTCCAATGCTGCTGAGCAGCAAAACCTGAATCAGTTCTCATTCAACGGAGCAGGCTGCACCTCAAGAAACCTTCAAGTGGCAGGGTTAGGCAGGAGAAATGGGTAAACAAGCCTACCCAATTTATTTGCTTAATTCATTAAAGCTATTTTTTCATCATAGATTCCCCAATCCAGTTTCATAACAAGTTCTTTTCAAGATTGAGTAGACTTCCATGGAGGCATCGCTACAACCATCGACCCATTCTGATGCATCGCTGCGGCTTCTCCTGTTTGTAGACAAGCGCCCAATTTCAAATGAGCGCATTCGACAAATTCGCCAGCGGCTCAAGGAACTGGCGGTTGATGCCGCTTTCCCTTACGAGCTACAGATTGTTGATGTCAGTGAGCAACCTCATTTAGCAGAATATTTCAAGTTAGTCGCAACGCCGTCTCTGATCAAAATTCATCCTGAGCCGCGCCAAACCCTTGCCGGAACCAGTTTGATTGCCCAACTTGAAAACTGGTGGCCGCGCTGGCAGCGGTCGCTCGAAGACTATCCCGTTAGTTCTCCAACTTCTGAGCAACCCGTTAGCCAAAATAACGGCGAAGGCAGCAAGAGTCAGATCCAATCGGTGGTGCGGTCGGCGGAGTTTTTGCGCCTTTCCGATGATGTGTTTCAGTTGCAGCGGGAAAAAGAAGAATTGCTGGCTCAGCTTCAGTTTAACGATCAGTTGATCGCCATCCTGGCCCACGACCTGCGTAACCCGTTGACCACCCTATCGATTGCCTTGGAAACCCTCGAAATGGGCATGACCCGCGAGATCAAGCATCCCCGCATGACACCCGAACTGATGACGCAAATGGTGCGGCAAGCCCGAACCCAAGCTCGATCGCTCGATCGGATGATTACCGACATTTTGCAGGTGGCGCGAGAACGGGGCGCAGAGTTTCGGATTCAGCCGCAGGAGCTTAACTTAGGGCAGTTGTGCTTAGAGGTGATCGAACGGCTGCAAGAGCAGTTTCAAGCCAACCAGCAGCATGTCCAGACGGATATCCCCTCTGATTTGCCCAATGTCTATGCCGATCCAGAGCGCGTCAGGCAGGTGTTAGTCAACCTACTCGACAATGCGATCAAATACACGCCCAGTCAGGGCAAAATCAGTGTTGCTATCCTGCATCGCACCAGCCAGAAAGTGCAGGTGAGCATTTGCGACAGTGGGCCAGGCATTCCGGCAGAAAACCAAGAGCGCATTTTTGAAGATCGGTTCCGGCTCCAGCGAGACGAAGCCAAAGACGGTTATGGGATTGGTTTAGCAGTCTGTAAACGGGTTGTGCAAGCGCACTATGGGCAAATTTGGGTCGATTCAGCCCCTAACCAAGGAAGCTGCTTTCATTTCACTTTGCCGGTTTATCGAGTGTTGCAGCCCCTCCGAAAGTAGGCAGAGAACTAAGGAATGGGAATTCAATCCGTTCGATCGAGGGTAGGGGTGGGGTTGCGGTCAGATCGATTGCCGAATGCCCATTGATCTGCTAGACCGCCCGTCCAGTTGATGGATTGATTCAATCTACGATCCTAAGCAGCGAATAGGCGATTGCGTTCGCAAACCCTCTAAAACCCCTCACAGGTGGATCTCAACATTCATCACGTAATGGCCAATTTGCACCTGATTCGACCACAGTTCGTATTCCACCCGCACATGACGGGGCAGCTTTTTGCCTTTTAAGAACAAACTGCGGGTAAAGTTGCGTAACCGAATTTGATTATTTTCGGTCACATCAGTGGTTTGCAGCCAGTAGCGGCTTAGCCCGTAGATGCCGCGCTCCCAAAAATGCCGATAGCTGAAGCGCCCGTTGCCTTGCATTGTCATAATCACGCGATAGGGCGAGATTTCTAACCAGAGCAGGCGAGGCGTTGGGGCTTCGGTGGGCGGTTGTGGCGACGGTTGCCTTGATGGATCTTGAAAATCCTGGATCAGCGGTTCCGTCAGCAGCAAATGAAACCGGTCTGGCTCTCGCTGGTAGAGGGTGGCGTTTGTTTCCACAATCGACCAGAGCGGCAAATCGTAGGCAGCAACAGAAAGACAGACGGGCGTGTGGTGTTGAGTCAGCATAAGTGGGCAAGAAAAGGGGTAGGATGGCTAACGCCCCCTTAGTCAGTTTATTTGCAGTCTATCCCAATGCCAAGCACTACAATTACCCTGCACCGAATTGCAAATCATGATTCGCTGACGATCGCGCCGCAAGCCACAGCCGTTCGAGGTCGAATCTGCGTTCCGGGCGACAAATCGATTTCTCATCGAGCGCTGATGCTAGGGGCAATGGCGACAGGCGAGACTCAGATTCAGGGGTTGCTGTTGGGTGAAGATCCGCGCAGTACGGCAGCCTGCTTTCGAGCGATGGGAGCCATCATTTCGGAATTGAACTCGGATTTAGTCACGGTTCAAGGCATCGGCTTGGGGCAACTGCGCGAACCCGTTGACGTGCTCGATGCTGGCAATTCTGGAACCACGATGCGGCTGATGTTGGGGCTATTGGCTTCTCAGCCTCGCCGCTTTTTTACCGTCACCGGAGACGCTTCGCTGCGTTCTCGCCCCATGTCGCGGGTGATTCATCCGTTACAGCAAATGGGCGCTCAGATTTGGTGTCGATCAGGCGGGTATGCACCGCTGGCAGTGCAGGGGCAATCGCTGAAGCCTATTCATTTTCGGTCGCCTATTGCTTCGGCTCAGGTGAAGTCGTGCATTTTGCTAGCAGGTTTGCTGACCGAAGGACAAACGACCGTCACGGAGCCTGCTTTATCACGCGATCACAGCGAACGGATGCTGCGGGCATTTGGAGCCGAGGTATCGGTTGACCCAGAGACCTGTAGCGCCACGGTGACGGGCATGGCTCCGCTACACGGGCAGACGGTGATCGTGCCGGGAGACATTAGCTCAGCGGCGTTTTGGCTCGTAGCTGGGGCGATTGTGCCCGATTCGGAGTTGGTGATCGAAAATGTGGGCGTGAATCCAACTCGGACGGGGATTTTGGAAGCGCTGACCCTGATGGGAGCCGACATTCAACGCCAAAACGAACGCGAAGTTGCCGGAGAGCCGGTTGCTGATTTGCGGGTGCGCTCCAGTCTGCTCAAGGCTTGCACGATCAGCGGTGATATTATTCCTCGCTTGATCGACGAGATCCCGATTTTGGCGGTGGCGGCAACGGTTGCCCAAGGAACTACCGTGATCCGTGATGCGGCCGAACTGCGCGTGAAGGAAAGCGACCGGCTCGCAGTGATGGCAACTCAACTCAACCGCATGGGCGCAAACGTGACTGAACTGCCCGATGGGTTGGAAATCACTGGCGGCACGCCTTTAACAGGCACGGAGGTAGACAGCCACACCGACCACCGGATTGCCATGAGCTTGGCGGTTGCTGCTCTCATTGCCAGGGGCCCAACCACCATTCAACGCGCCGAAGCCGCCGCCATTTCCTATCCTGATTTCACCGCCACGTTGCAACAAGCTTGCACAACTTCCTGATTTCTACCGAGAGTTCACCTCCACCGTGGGAATACTTTTGGAAAGACAACGTTCCGCGAGCAGACTCCGGGCAACTCAACTCCAAACTGGTATGTGGCACAGATTCAAAAATCTCGTTATTAGCCTCAAAACCTATAACGCTCTGAGTCCTGATCTCAAAGTTCGGCGGCAAGTCAATCAAACGTTGCGGCAGCGACCTGCCCTGAGTTGCGATCAATGGTTTGAGTCTTTCTATCAGCCCCAAGGCGTTCTCTACTCGGTTGCCAGCTTTGCTTACAAACGGTTGCCCAACTACTCCGGGCTAGAGTTTGGGCGCGTGCTGCCTACCGATCGCCTCAACGAAGATTTGCATTGGACGCAAGTTTGCTGGTTCGACTGGGAGTTGAGCCTATACGACGACTTTTGGCAAACCTTCGGCGTTGATATTAGCGGCTGTTTAGACGAATTCAATTTAGAAACTGTGAAAGACTTGCTGCTGTTTTTGAATCAATGCAGTGTGCAAGATTAGCAAAGATAGGTTTAGTTCGTGATTCAAGCAGATTGTTATGCTGCTTTAAGATTGCTGGATAGTATTTCAAAGCTTCTAATAGAGCAGGCACGCCCGGTTGAGAGGCTGTTGGAATCGTGGGCTTTGAGTCCGGATAAATACACGGACATACGTAAGGAATGGAAATTAAATCAGTTCGATCGGGGGTAGGGGCAGGTTTTGCGGTCAAATCGATTGCCGGATGCCCATTAATCTGCTCAACCCGCCCGTCCAGGTTACGGATTGATTAAATCCACGATTCTAAGAAACTGTTTGTAAACAAAGATTT
>JAAUQT010000220.1 GCA_012033495.1 Cyanobacteria bacterium RM1_2_2
CCGATGGTCTTAATACTTCTCCCCTCACTAGACCTACGGTGTACACACAAGTCGAGCGATCCCCCTAACCCCCCTTCAAAAGGGGGAAGCCGAACCCAAAATGGCTTGAAGTCCCCCTTTCTAAGGGGGATTTAGGGGGATCAGCCCAGGTTTTAGACTCCTACGCAAGATGTGTGTACATAGTAGATTTCGGAAGGGGGAGTTAGGGGGATCTTCAACGGGGGTGCACACGATAGTTTTGGAAGGGGGTAGGGGGGATCAAGGAGAGTCCAAACCGATAGCAGCTTTTTAAACAGGTTTTTAGGCAACCTAGGGCTAGATTTAGATTACCCAGGCAGAATGCACAATCACCGGAGGATGCGATCTTTCTCAAAACTTTAACGACAATGAGAGCCAGCGTTGCTGATAGGGGTATGAAAAGGCGGCACAGATCCTCTGATAAGGCAGTTCTAGACGATTCATGAACGCAAAATCCCCGGAATCTTCAAGACTCTGGGGATCTAAGAACCTGTTTGAAAAGCCCCCTGAATCCCCCACCAGTGCGGGACTTTCCCGAACCGTTGCTGCTCAAAGTCCCTCAGAATGGGGGATTTAGGGAGCAGATCCGGATGACAATACCTTTTCAAACAGCTTAGGGATCGTGAATTGAATCAATCCGTAACCTGAACGGGAGGGTTGAGCAGATCAATGGGTAGCAATCGATTTGACCGCAACATCCGCCCCGACCCACGATCGAACGGATTGAATTCCCATTCCTAAATGACTAATCATGGCTCACATCGAACGCTATACTCGCTGACCAGATCAAAAAAAACGAGGATCGTCTCGCAACGCCACCAAAACTAGAATCGCTCGTTACTGGAATCCAAACCGCGTCACGGCTCCCAAATATTCGTTGTAGCTAATCAGTTTTCGTCCTTTGTAATCAACCCGATTCGTCTGCTGTTCTAGCCACTCGCGCGTGATCGGAAAGCTGAACTCTTCAGCAATTTGTAGGGCTTCGTCTACTGAAAGCAGCCCGTTATTGTTGGAATCAAAATCTTTAAATCGCTTGAGTAGCGGGTAGTTTGGTTCAGAGGCAACCAAAAATTCTTCAAAATCAATGGTGCCGTCGTGGTCTTTGTCGAGGTAGTCGAACCGCTTGTTGAGCTTCTCACGCTCTTTTGCAAGTAGATGTTCAACATATTCCTCCCGCTCAATTTTGCCATCATGGTTCAGATCGAGTTGGTCAAACGCTTGCTTGATTTTGTCCAACTTTTCTGGCGGAATCAGTTCTGTGATTTCTGCGGGGATTTTAAATTCAGAATTTTCAGCGGATCTCATGCGTCCAAAATTATTAAGCTAGGGGTTTTTAGTATATTATCCTGAAGCCGATAGGATGAAAAACGACATTGCTAAATCGAGGCATACTGAGGGGAGTTGTATCCGAGATAACCCTTTAGAATTTGACCGCCAGAATAACAGAATCGGGTGAGCGTAGCGGCTCTGCGACAAGTTCTCAATTAATTCGCTAAGCTGTGGAACAGGGGAATTATTTTTCGTCGATGCTCACGTTGCTGCAATTTCTTTGCTGCTCTGGATGGCTGCAATGGGTTGGGAGCGTTGAATAGTCTGAATGAACGCAACTCATGGACGACCTGATTTTTATGAGTCTTGCCGCAAATCATCTGCATCCCTTGCATTTCATCACCTGCCTTGTCACTCTCTTTCATGCTGAAATCAAATGCTGAGTTTGCTGCGCTCATCTCGACTCATTTTTTCCCTTGTCAGTACAACCCTTATCATAGGAATCACAGGCTGTCCTCAGTCCGTGTCCTTGTCTGGCAGTGAGATTGTTGAACCCCAGTCCGCTCAATCGAATGTGAGTCCGGCTGCTGCCAATCGTGCTGCTACTGATGTGCAGGCGTTAGTATCGCTGGGGCCACGAGTTGCCGGCACGCCTGTGATGGATCAAGCCAGCGCCTACCTGATTGAGGAATACCGCAAAGCAGGCTATGCCACCAAAATTCAACCGTTTAGCTACTCCAAAGTTGAAGACCAAGGCTCCAATCTCATCGTGGAGCGCACAACGATTACAGGACGGGCATTAAACGGTTCCGAGGCGGGCAATCTCTCGGCATCGCTGGTAGCCATACCCAATGTGGGACAAATCAGCGACTTTGAGCAGGTCAACGTTCGCGGAGCCATCGCCATTGTTGAACGAGGCGAAATTCGGTTTTCTGAGAAAGCAACGAACGCGGCGGCGGCGGGTGCAGTGGGGTTAATCATTGTTAACAACGCACCCGGCGATTTCTCTGGCAGTCTCGGCGATGGGTTCGACATTCCGGTTTTGTCGCTCTCACAAGAGCAAGGTAGACCGTTGCTTAAGCAAGCCGAACGCGAACAACTTGAGATTACCCTCAACGTCAACATCACCGAACGCACCGTCACCGGACGCAACATCATCGCTCATTTGGCAGGGGTTGACCAACCAAGCATTTTAGTCGGCGGTCACTATGACTCTGTGCAAGGTTCTCCGGGCGCAAATGACAATGCTTCAGGCACAGCAGTGGTGCTGGAAATGGCTCGAAATTTGGCGAATACGCCCTTGGCTCAGCAGGTATGGTTTGTGGCGTTTGATGGCGAAGAAGACGGTTTACATGGTTCCCGTGCCTTTGTGCGCGAAGCCGATTCCCAGTTTCTCTCCAACCTCAAAGGAATGCTGAACTTCGACATGGTGGGCATTAATTCTGCGCTTCAAGCCAGCGGCACACCGACTTTAACCGCACTGGTGGGAACGCTCGATCAGCCAGTTTCAACGGTGGAAGGCGGCATTGGAGGCAGCGACCATGTGCCTTTTGCATCCGCAGATGTGCCCGTTCTCTTCTTCAATCGAGGGCAAGATGCCAACTACCATACCCCAAACGATTTGCAGGTAGAGGCTGACTTGTTGAATGAAACGACGCAAATTGGGTTAGATGTAATCAGACAAGTGCTTGGCTCTCGCTAATGGGTGCATTCACATCAACATCAACAGTTATTTACTATTTACCATTTACATCCTTCAAGCTCTTCAAGCGATTTAGGAGATTTCTGGCAAACCCTCTACCCCAGTATGGGCAGGTTTTTCAGATGAATCCTCTGGGAACCGTGGGATTAGGGACAAACCTGCCCCAACGTAGCGACCGCTTTTCCCAGAAATCTCAGTCTCTCCAATTTGTCATGTCACTGGTTACAGCACAATTCTCGACTGCTCGATTAAGCAAAATAATATGAAATTTGTCATCAATTTCAATCTTTCCTTGCCTTTGCAGTTCACCTAATAATCGCGTCATCGTCACCCGACTTGTGCAACAGGCATTTGCTAAGTCCTCATGAGTGAGGCGCAAACTTAACCGAATGTGTTCACGGCAAGGTTCACCAATTTCCTGCTGCAAGAGTTTCAGTAATAGATACAAGCGATTTCTGACTCGTCGTTGTCCAGAGATTGCTAGCAGAGACTCCATTTGTTGGGTGCGTTGATTGAGCTTCGGTAGTAGGAGTTGCGCCAAAGTGGGAGACGCTTTGACTTCAGCAAGCGAGAACTGAATCAACTGCACATTGGTCAACGCCGTTGCTTGATAGGTTGGCAGGAAAGCTGAGCCAGTGCCAAACAGCAGCGAGCTTCCTAGCAAACCGATCAGCACTTCCTCATTTTCGTCGGTGAGGGTATGCAGTTTCACCAAGCCTTGCTGCACTTGCCAGATGAATTGAGGATATAGAGGAATTGATTCACCTTTGCTGTAAGTTTGGATGGGTCGGCTTATCATGCTATGCCCCGACTCATGCAATGACGACGTTTGGGGCACAACCGTTGCCCAAGTTTCGGTCATTTCTCGCAAAATCCAGTGTATGCTCACTTGTTTGCTGTCTGAGTCATAAACCGCAGCAGTGGTGAGCGCAAGATGGATAGGCGCTAGATCGCGCGGTTGAAACCAAGCCGACCAAACTCGCGGTTGATTGCCTTGGGCGAGGCGAGTCAACTTTGTCCGAACGGCTAAATGCTGGCTTGAAGGCACGAACTCTAGCAGCGATTTATCACTCAAAAACGACTGAGGAACACGCAGCAACCGAGCCGCCATCAGGTTTGCTTCCCGAATTCTGCCGTCTGCCGTTGTGACCAGATAGGCTTCAGGAATGTGGTTGAGCAGATTTTGATAGTAGTGATGTTGCTGTGCCACATTTTGGAGGGTTGTGGTAACTTGAGCACTTTGCTGTTGCAGTTCTTGATTGGCCCTTTGCAATACTTCCATAGCAACTCCAAGCTCTTTCCAAGTTTCAGGAATGAGTTCTAAAGACGGTTGCTCAGCATGACTATACAACTGTTTTAAGCGCCTATACATTGCTTCGAGTTGGCGAGTGAATGTTGCTATGCTATTCATTTTTGACCACAGTAAAGTATTGTTCAACTGCATTACCAGATTTGTAAGGGTCTAATAAATGGCGAGAACACGTTGTGCCTAAATTACAACCTAAAGTTGCACTGTCTTTTCTCTATCAAAAGAGGGAGAAACACCAGAAATCAGGTAATTTAGACAGAATTTAAGCGATACGCTGATGACTATTTTGCGCTTAAACCAAGTATTCAATTTGCTACTCGGTAAATATAACCTGTTGTAGATATAACTCATTAAGCAGCAGCAAGTGACATTCTGAAGTGATTTGTCTGGACTACACTTACTTACAGGAATTAGGCTCACAGCAAATCTAGAAGCCGCTGTAGAAAATTATACAATTTATCTATTATGCTACAGCAAACAAATATACTGGAATCTACTTTTTATCACAGGAAGAATATATTTAGCTTGTAGCCTCAAGAACAACTATATTTAACACATCAATTTCTTAAACTTAGACCACTGATAGATGAACCGAGAGCGAAACCAAGTCAGTGAAAGAAATGATCTGCCGTTCCATTTCTTATCTATTTAGCAGCAATTTCTCCCTTAGGAGAGATGACTTAATCTGAATAGGCGTTAGCACTCCTTCACAACTTTTTGAGCCGTGCTTGATCCTCTAAGCTCCCCTCTGAAGTTCCCCTCTAAGCTTGAAATAGAACGGATGTTAAGTTGAAGAACCCAATGAAATAGACTTAAAATTCGGGTTTCGGCTGCGCTCAACCCGCTGTTCGACTGCGCTCAACCCACTGTTCGACTGCGCTCAACCCAGCGTTCGGCTGCGCTCAACTGATCGAATGCTGAAGGGTTGTGCGTTGGGCGGAGCCGAAACGCATTTGACCGTTCATTTTGTCCATTTATTTACAAACAGATCCGCCAATCAAAAACTCTCTACTCCGTTATTACAGATTATAAATCACAAAGTACGAAATCGTACAAAGGAAACCAAGCGAATTACAGTCAAAGAATGACAAATCTAAAGTGTGAATTCATCAAGAGAAAAGAGGATGCAGAACTCTAGTTTCCACATCCTCTCGATTCAATTTTGTGACTTTTGCTGAATCAGAGAGCCGTAATAACTTTCAGAAATTCACGAGAGAGATCGACTTGTGCAGGCTGCTGTTTTTGGAATAAAACACCTGCTAGAAAGTAAATATTGCTGGAATAAAAAGCTTTCTTTTGCCTACGGAGTTCAGCAATCCAGTGTTTAACTTTAGGCTCGGAGCTATAGTAGCCAAATTGGAGCGGAGTCACCATAAAATCTGCAACTCGATATCCTTGATTGAGGGCGTGATGAATCGTTTCAACCGGATTTGAGTAGGCTGAAATCATCAACATCACATTGCTACAACCGACAGAAAGCAAGCGGTTGGTAATGGTTGCTCCGTCAGTGCCACCGTGGAGAGCAGGCATACAAATCCGGTCGTCCGGTGCAGGCAGATAGGGCGGATTCGCAATCAGATAATTGGCTGGTGTAGACTTTGCGCCCTCAAAAAGCATTGATGATGCACCATATATTTTCCGGTAAGCTGGTACTGCTTAATCCGCGACCACGCCACCTCACAAGCAGCCGCACCTAACTCATAGCCATGAATCGAGCCTTGAAACTGTGTCTTCAGTAGTCCGCTAATCACAGGGCTGCCATCTCCCGCACCAAACTCAATGACGGTTTTTGAGTCAGCAGAGGGACTGAGCACCATTTTTTCTAAGCACTGGGCGTAAAACTGGGACTCCTCTGGGCAGAAAAAGACTTCATGCGGAGAATAGGTTTTCACATTATGATATGAAACCGCATTGGCTTGTCTGGTGGAATTCAGTAATGTCTCTTGCATACGTTATGAAATCAAACCTAAAATGTTTGCTCTACAGGGAGATTCCAGTCTGTTCAGCCGACCGGATAGCATTCACAATTGCGGCTCCAGCCCGATCACCAATTCTTTTTTCCTGATCGTATCCAAGTACAATCTGCCAAGCATCTGCTGGATACATTTCAGCAAGGGGAAATGCGACTTCTTTAAGCATCCACTGCCCATGCCGTTCATCTTCTCGGATGTGTAGCTCCCAATATCCCATTGCCGTATCCGACAACCCTAACCGCTGGGCAGCAGCCATGTAGTCACGGTAGATGGAAGGCCCGACAATTTCAAAGTAAGTTAATCCACCGTTGTAACGCAGGAAATATTTTTTACATTCTGTCAGCAGAAAATTGTGATTGATGCTTGCCAAAAGCTCCCACGGAGCAAGGTCAAAATAAAACTCTGGCTGCGTGTTTAACTCCAGTTCAGCCATCATTTGCGCAAAGAAGGTGGAATGCTTGCGATTAAAACGCCCGTTCCCATATTCTTCCATCAACACGCGAATCAGCATTGCCTGAATCTCGTTACTAGCTCCACCAAGAATGCGAGACATGCGGCTGGCCTCAACCAACCCATCTAAAGAAGCAATCGCCAACAGATAGCGGTATCCTTCTAACGACATTGCTTCGCGTAAATAGCGTCTGCTCGGTGTCATCGGCGGTTCTAAATCGGCTTCACCCCGTTCTTGCAAAGCTTGCTGGACATCTATTTGCTGATAGTGCTCCAAATCAAATTGCGCAATTTCCCACGCTTGCCAGTTTGCCTCAATTCGATCGCGCACTCGCTGCAAGTAATATGACCGCTCATTCGCATAGTGCCGCAAATCATCGAACCAGAATAGGTTCAGGCGGTTAATCCGATAGAGAATACGCTGTAGAAACGAACGAGCTTCGAGGTCTTCCACTGTAGGCTGTTCCAACGCTGCTGGGGATACATCAAGATAGGCAACATCCAACGCCGCTGTTAATGCTTTCTCAAACTCATGGGCTATGTCAGGGCAAGCATCAATTTGTTGATCCAAGTTCTCTTGATTGAGCAATTGGATGAACTGCTGCTCTGATGCGTCATAATCTACAGATTCAGAAATAGCTGGTCGTGCAGTTGGCATTTCTGCAACTGAGTAATCAAGATGTAACGTCTCAATCATGACTTTGGGTTTAACGATATTCTTGAGTGGCGTATGGGAATAAGGCTCCAGGAAACAGCGCAGCAAAATCTGCATTCAGTCAATCCTTTCAGCTATTACACCATAGACAAAACTCGATCTCCCCTCCGTCCATCTTTAGACAGACAAATTCAACTGTGCTGATTGACTCTCTCTAAAGTTCTGTATATCAACATACTAAAAGCATGATCTACACCCCAAGACATAGATATAGTAAAACCTACGCAACAGCATCTTACTTCACCTTAGAGTTACCATTCCTCTACCCATTTCAAATCACTTCAAATCACTTCAAATCACTCTTTCAAATCGTTTCATGTTTCGCTAATGAAAGGAGTTCCCCAAAATTGCCAGTTTTCTTTGTTGAAAGGTGAACGCCACTTGTCAATGAGCGCAGATTCCAACCGCTGACGGGCACGAGTTTGCACCGGAGCCTGCGCCCAAAAACAATCCCCAACGTAGACGCAAGCTGATGCTGATAATGCACCTGTCGATAATTCAACAAATACCGCTTGCAATCATGCTCGCCCTTCCAGCGCTGATTCGATTTCACCGTCTCGCCAACATACAGCAAAATCGGCAGTTCATAGTCAATCACAAAGTACAAAGCCGCTACGCCGCTATCTTCAGCCTTCCAGCGCCAGAATTCGGTATTCCGTTGCGGTAAACTGAAGGGATTGATTGCCTCTGGGTCAGGGACACTTGCAACCCCTGACATCGGCTCAAACAAACTTCCCTGCTGGATTTGCTGTACCTTAACATGCCGCTGATACTGAAAAATCCGCTGTTTCCAATCCGACAGCGCCGCTGGAGTCATCTCTCCCCCAGCAGCAGGAGTCACCGCATAGCAGCCGCTCAACTCAGCCGCAGAGAACAACGAAGGTTGATAATCCGTCACGCGCTAGCCGTCCTTCATGGATTCATTTCCGCTAGTCAGTTTGGCACAGTTTACAGAAAGTGGCTCAATGAAGCAGAAGGGAGAAGGCAGAGGACGGAAGAGGAGAAAATTGGTGTTGCGGAATCAGAGTATGAATTTAGGAGATCTCCAGTTGCTCAATTTGGTCATCTGGCAATTGTTAAGTTTTCAGGGCTGAGTCTGGGAATTTGGGCTGCGTTGCCTACTGTAGCGTTACGCAATGAGCTTAGAACATAGGGGGGTGTGGGGGCTACGCCCCCAGCTAGTCACCCTCACCCCTCCAACCTTCACGCCTACTCTATACTCCCCTCTCGCC
>JAAUQT010000221.1 GCA_012033495.1 Cyanobacteria bacterium RM1_2_2
TTCGGTAAATCGGCGATCGTTGATCAAACTCACCTAAGTCGTAGTGAGACAGTCCGCGATAGTTGTAGGTAATTGGATCGACTGGGTTGAGGCTGAGAATATAGCTGTAGTCGGCAATTGCCCCCACTTTATCGCCCAAGTCATGTCGCGTCACCGCCCGATTCCAGTAGGAAATCAAATCTTCGTCGGCAATCGTTGGATCATCAAATCGATCAATCAAGCGCTGAATCACGCCTGCATCGCTAGTTTTAAGCTTTAGCTGCAATTCGGGAAACGGCGTTGCAGTTTTGAGAGCGTCGGTAATTCCCATGACTGCAAAGCTGTGATCGGACACCAAAAAGTTTTCGCTCGTGCCCAAAATTTTGAACTGAAATTGATCAGGATAGGTTCGCTTCAGTTGCAATAGCTGATGCAGCGTAGCTTGAATCTGGTTGCGATCGGCTAAGTTGTTCATCCAACTGCGCTGAATTTTGGTCAGCAGGCGTTCTTCTTGACGTTCGGCTAAGTAGCACCAGCCAATATCGAGCCGCTGTCCATGATGCAAAAAGGATTCTAGCTGCCGGAAGAGCAGGTCGTCCATTTGGCATTGCTCTGACCAAGGCCAAATCAAAATCAACCGATCTTGAGTGGTTTCTAAAGCTTGCTCTAAAATGGCGCGGCTGCTTACTGTTGCGATTTCTGATTCCAACTCGGATGCAGGATGAAAGTCAAAAATTAGCTCGGAATGAGGAGTGGCGGCGACAGCTTGCAACTGCTGGTTGATGTAGTGTAATTCCTGCTGCAATACATCCTGAACCCGCATTTTGAAGGCTTCTACGGTGCTTTCGGGAGCCGGAATGCGCTGCGAGAGTTCGCTTAACTGGCGCTGAAGGGCAACTACATCTAGTGTTTGAGGCACTTGGTTGAGTTGGTCGCGCAGGTGCTTTTGCTGTTGGGCAAGCTGGGTCGTGAATTCCTGAATGGTGCTCAACTGAACGCGCAAATTGCCTAGATAGTTGGCGGCTAGCTCTTGTAACTCTGGATAAACGCTAGCAGGAATGGCTTCCAGTTTCACCCACTCTACCGGAAGCTCAGCCTGCGCTGCGGTTGGTTCGTCGTCGCTGGATTTAGGCAACTCGTGAAAAGTGCGTCTGAAGTTCAGCGCTGCTGTTTCAATGGCCACAATTGACTGCTTTAGCGCTTCTTGCTCCTGGTGTAAGCTTTTTAACTCGTTGGCAATGTTGCTGAGATCCCGACGGGGAACAAGTTCCCCCACAATTTTGATGAGTTCAGCCACTTCTCGCTTCAGCGAACTGACATCCACAGGTGGCGGTAATTTACTTAATTGCCGATCGATGCGGGTAATCTGTTCCTGCATCGTTGCGATATTGGGCTTGGTTTGATAGGTAAAACTTTCCAAATTAGCGTGTAGCGTTGCGATGTCTTGCTTTAACTGTGTGAGGGTGGTCTGTACGCCGCTGGTTTGAACCTGAGTAGACAAATCGCCAAAATCGATTCCTAACTGAGCCACTTTCTCCATTAGGGAATTGCAGCGGTCGGCTAACTGCCGGATTTCTTGCCGCACCGACCCTACGCCCTGCTGTTCGAGAGCCGCCAACCGTTGATGCAGGCTTTGCTTAAGGGTGGTCATTTCGCTCTGGAGCTTTTCCGAAATTTCTTGATTCTTAGACGAAAACGTGCGGCTTAAGCGATTGACGGTTTCTGGTGTGGGCAGAGAAGTCACCTGATGATGCAAGCGATCAAATTGGAGCGCTAAATACTGATCGGTTTCGGCGAGGGTGGTGTCGCGCTGTTCACTCATCTGCATAAACCGGCGGCGATTGAGCAATCCCAACACGACCAGTAAGGAAAGCGGGGTGGTGGTGTAGAACGCCTGTTTGAGGAGGATAGATGCAACCGACCCAGCCCCTAACCCAACAAGCGATAGGTTTTCCAGGACGTTCAGCCAGGAAGAATTCTTCATTTTAACAACAGCCTGTTTACACAATTTCTAGCAGGTTCTCTAAAAAACTTAGGCTCAAGCAGCAATGAGTTGCCGCTGCACCCGCATTTAGGAGGCATATCTTCTTTTTACGAATACCGCTGAAAAGATCAGGAAATCCCTTTAAGACTGCTTGAATCCTACACAGACTTGAATCCCGCATAAACTTGAATCCCAACAAAAATGACAAAAAGCGGAGGCTTTAAAAGTTTCTCCGCTCTTTCAACCTGATCAGCAGGTCATATTTATCGAGTTTAGTGATTGTCTAGCGAATCAAACCATTCGGTCAGCCACGTAGATCGCAAAGCTGCAAGGAATGGCTAGGTAGACAGCGTCCGACGCTTAGAAATGAGGCGATAGACATCAATGATGTCACCTGCGACCCAATCTTTAAAGCTATCGATGCCAATGCCACACTCGTAGCCCGCATTCACTTCTGTCACCTTGTCCTTCATCCGCATCAGCGAATCCAAGTTGCCTTCATGAAGCACAGCACCGTTGCGTAACACTCGAATCTTGCTATTTCGGACAATCTTACCGGACAGAACATAACAGCCTGCCACAGCACCGCGACCGACTGGGAAAATCGCCCGCACTTCAGCTTGTCCTAACGGTTCTTCAACCATTTCAGGCTCTAGCAAGCCTTCCATCGCGCCTTGGATGTCTTCCAGCAGTTTGTAGATGATGGCATAGTCGCGCACATCCACTCCCGCCGTGTCGGCAGCCTGCCTTGCACCACTCGCAAAAGTGGTATTGAAGCCCACAATCACGGCGCTACTGGCAGCGGCTAGGTCTACGTCTGTTTCAGTGATTTCACCCGGAGCGGCTAAGAGTACCCGAACCTGCACCTCTTTTTGCGGCAACTGTTGCAGCGATCCCAGAATGGCTTCTACCGAACCCTGCACATCTGCCTTCAAAATCAGGTTTAGCTCCTTCAGTTCGCCTTCCTGTGCTTGAGCCGACAGCGTGTTAAGGCTAACTCGACGTGAAGCCATTGCCTGTTGCAGACGAGACTGGCGCTGTTGATCGGTACGGCTAGAGGCGATGGATCTGGCCTCTTTCTCATCCAGATAAACCTCAAACTCGTCGCCTGCGGCAGGAACATCGCTGAGACCTAACACCTCCACGGCAAACGATGGCCCAGCAGCATCAACCCGCTTCAACCGATCGTCTACCATCGCTCGCACTTTGCCAAACACCGAACCTGCAACCAGCACATCGCCAACTCGCAGCGTGCCGTTTTGGACAATCAGCGACGCGACCGGGCCTTTCGCCTTATCCAGGTGGGCTTCAATGATCGTCCCTTTCGCAGTTCGATCAGGGTTGGCATAGAGGTCTTCCACTTCCGCGACCAGCAGGATCATTTCTAGCAGCGAATCCAGGTTTTCACCCTTAATAGCGCTGACAGGAACCATGACCGTATCACCGCCCCATTCTTCAGCAACCAATCCATACTCGGTCAACTCTTGCTTCACCCGATCAGGCTGAGCTTCCTCTTTGTCGATTTTGTTAATAGCCACCACAATCGGCACACCCGCAGCTTTAGCGTGGCTAATCGCTTCCACGGTTTGAGGACGGACTCCGTCATCGGCTGCCACCACCAAGATAGCCACATCCGTCACCCGTGCCCCCCGCGCTCGCATGGCGGTAAAAGCTTCGTGACCCGGCGTATCCAGGAAGACCACCTGTTGAACCTGATCGCCTTGATCCACATCGACGTGATAAGCGCCAATGTGTTGGGTGATGCCACCTGCTTCGCCCTGGGCCACCTTCGTTTTCCGAATCGAGTCCAGCAGCGTGGTTTTACCGTGGTCAACGTGTCCCATGATTGTCACCACAGGCGGGCGACGCTGAAGCTGATCAAGATCAGTTGCATCCAGCATCTCAGTAACCTTGCGGGCTTCGGCTTCAGCTTCAGCAGTTTCAATTTCAACCTCATATTCTTGAGCCACCATTGTGGCCGTCGGAATATCCAAAATCTGGTTGATGTTGGCAGCCAACCCTTTGATGAACAGCAGCCGGATCAGCTCCGTTTCTGGCACCACCAGTTCTTCTGCCAAATCATGGACTGAAATACTACCCTTGAGGATAATTTTCTCAGGACGTTGACGCACCTCTTCCTGACGACGTTCCCGACGGAAGTTGCGCGATTCGCCAGATCGCTTTGCTCGCTGAGGAGTCGGAGCCGAGACAGGAGGCTTCGCTTGACCTGGACGATTTTTAGGCTTCGGCGGACGGGCTAAGGATAGATTGACAGGTGTTGCTGCTTCCTCATCCTCCTCATCCTCATCGAGCACCTCGTCGATTAGGGCAATGTCGATGTCTTCATCATCTTCAATTACAGGCTGAGCACGACGCTTCGTCTTAGTGCCCGCCTTAGCGACCTTCTGAGCCTCTAGATCTTCTTCTTCCTCCTCTTCCCATCCCTTGCCACGCTTTGGCCCCGTAGAGAGGCGCGGTGGTGTAGGGCGTCGGAGTTCTTCAACCTCTCCAATGGGGGCTCCAGCAGGCGTAGTCTTCGCAGTTGTACCGTCTTGACCGTCTGCCTCGCCCGGGCGCACGGGTTTCCGTCGCAGGAGTTCAACAACAGGCTTAGGCTTCAAGCTCGGTTCCGCTGAGGCAACTTCCGCAACTCTTCTAGGAGGCTGCTTTACAGGAGCCGAATCGGTTGATTGTCCTGCACTCCTGGCGCTTGTTGGCGCTGGCTCTTGCCGAAGGCGCTTTAAAATCGGTCGATTCACCAAACTTTGTTGAGAAGGTGGAGCTGCAACCGGACGTGCTGGCGGTTGAACTAATTCTTCCGTGGGTGCTTCGGTCTGAGTCAGTGCTTCTGGGGTTTGTTCAGCAGCAACTTCTAACCCTGCTTCCAGTTCCCTTTCTTCCTCAACCTCTGGCTGTGTAGGTGGCTCTGGAATTGGCTGCGATTCAGTCAGCGTGAACACATCAGGCGGCACAGAACCATTTATCTCTACTTCTGCGACAGATTGTATTGGTGCTTCCGCTTCCAGACTGGTGGAACGCTCAGGTTGACTCAGCTTCTCAGATGGACGAACGGGCTGCGATAGAGCCGGTTTCACTGGAGCAGGATTGATAGAGGATTTCGCTTCCGCCTCTGGACGTTTTGGAGGCTCTGCCAGCGGACGGTTTTTACGAATTTCGAGGATTTGTTGCTTTTTCACAGGCGCTTGCGAATTCGCTGGTTTAGAGACGGAACCTGCTGCATGAGCAGTTGGAGGTTTAGCAGGATGACTATTAACAAATTTCTCAGCAGCCCCTCTAATGCGAGTAGCCTCAGCTTCTGTAATTGTGCTGCTATGGCTTTTGACCGAAATGTTGAGCTGATCGCAAACTGCCAAGATTTCTCGATTATCCAAATTTAATTCCTTTGACAACTCGTATATTCTCACTTTGCCGTTGTTCATCCAGTCTCCCCTCTGCGTCCCGATCGATTTTTACATATTTGACCTACTGCTTTGTTGAAAGTACACCTACACTTTGATTAAACAAGCTGATTTCAAACTTCATGCGATTGTAAACGAATCGCTCAGAATTTGAGTAGACAATTGGCTGTCTTTCTAATCTGAGTCTGATCTTAAGTTGAACTGTGCAACCATCATTGCAATGGCTTGCAAGCTACCTCTACCATCTTGCACGAATTTCAGAAAAATTGAAGCTAACTTTTTAGTGCAAAATGGTGCAAATCGAGCTTTAGAGTGAGTGTTTGTGGGTTTCCTTTCAATTCTATCCTTTCAACCCATCCCCTGCCGCTCTTTAGCAGCGCCATAAATTTGGTCTAAATCTGCTTTTGGCGCTGCCCCTGGGCTTGGGGTTAAGCGCTGCCACAAAGTTTGATAAATCTCCTCCGGAACTGCTGTTTTCAGCGATCGTCCTAAGCGATCTTTTTTTTGAGCGGCTTGCAAACAGCTTTCCTGCGGACACAAGTAAACCGATCGCCCCATCCCTTGATCTAATTGTACCTGGTGCGACGAAAATACTCGAACGACTCGCCAGAAAGCTGACTTATGGTCTACCTTGCGGCAGCTTATACAACGACGGTGATTTGGCAGCATACCATTTGCAACAAGGTTCACAGCGCCTCTTCCGGAAGATTGCACAGCCTCTTACCGCTTGAGAAGTACACCTTCTGCAAAATAAGCAAGAGGCTGACAGGTTTACAGCTTAGTTCAGATCATCTCATCTTTTTTTCTATCTCATCTTTTACTGTATGAGCTTTATTAAGACTTACTGCGGGCGTTGCAAGGCTTCGCTCACTTCAGAGCCAAACCCATCTTTATTTGAGGCTTCAGATTCCTCTTCCTCTAGGGCAAGATTTTGCGCCTCGTTAGGGATGTGCGTTTGATCGAGATCGTCTTGAAGATCGCCTTGACCGAGGTTGGCTTGCTCATCTGCTGGGTTGGACTCGTCCATCTCGTTGTTTTCGTCTAGTTCTGCGTCATCTTGCTCATCTGCTTCGTTCAATTCATCCAAATTTTCTTCAAATTCCTCTTCAAACTCCTCTTCAAATTCCTCTTCTGCCATCGCAGCCTCCCGCGCTAGGCGACGTTCTTCTGCAATGGCTTCCATTTTGCGAGTTTCAGCGTCGTAGTCATATTTAGCCGCATCTTTGATGTCGATTTTCCAGCCCGTCAAGCGAGCCGCCAGCCGCACATTTTGCCCTTCCTTGCCAATCGCCAAACTTAACTGATCTTCTGGAACCAATACATGGGCCTGACGCTCATCCGGATTAATCAACCGCACTTCTTGAACGCGAGCCGGACTCAGGGCATTGGCAATGTAAGTTGCGGGATCAGGCGACCAGCGAATCACGTCGATCTTTTCGCCGCGCAGTTCGTTGACGACGACTTGAATCCGCGATCCGCGTGCGCCAATGCAGGCTCCAACGGGGTCAACATCTCGCTCTAGCGTATCTACGGCAATCTTGGTACGCGGCCCGACCGATCGAGAAGGCGGGTTCGCTTCGCGGGCAACGGCCACAATCCGCACGATCTCATCTTCAATTTCCGGCACTTCTGTAGCGAACAAATCCACCACTAGCCCGGCATCTGCCCGCGATGCCAACAACTGCGGCCCGCGATGGGAGCCTTCCAGCACTTTCTTCAGATAGACCTTAAACGTCGCGTTGGCGCGATAGTTATCATTGGGCAACTGGTCGCGCTTGGGCAGTTCAGCTTCTACTTCCGGCTGTCCGAAACCGCTGTTCACCGCCATCACCACCGACTGGCGCTCAAACCGCAGCACTCTGGCTTGCAGCACCGAGCCTTCTAGCTCCTGGAATTCTTCCTGAATTAACTTGCGTTGCTGGTCGCGCAGTTTTTGGGCTAACACCTGCTTGGTTTGAATTGCTGCCATCCGTCCGAATTCGCCTTGGTCAGGAGTGACATCTAGAACCACCGTGTCTCCAAGCTGGGCTTCATCGGCAACTTCCTGCACCTCTGCCAGCGAAATTTGGTGATCGGGATTGTTGACGCTTTCGACGATGGTTTTAGTTGCCAGCACGCGAAAGCCTTCGTCTTCGACATCCAGTTCCACTTCAAAGTTGTTGAAATATTCATCATCGAAGTTGGTGGCATCGGGGCGGTGGGTGCGGCGATAGCGTTCGTAGCCTTTGAGTAGGGCTTCGCGCAGGGCTGCCTGAACCGCATGTTTGGGAAGATTGCGTTCACGGCTAATGCCATCGATCATGTCTTGCAGCCCAGGGAGAGTAACCATTGACATCGGAGGAGCCTCCTTGAAATTTTCAGTTTTTAGAGTGTTGAATTGTTTGAAATACAGGCAGAAACGGATAGCGGCTCAGGTTCAGTAGATGATTGAGGGATGGGCGCTCAGTCTAGAGAGGGCATCGATTCAACGTTTGAAAGATTGAACCGAGTTGCTCAAGTTTTGCCTACTCCAATCACAACTCGAATCTCATCTTTGCAAAGCACAAACTTACTCAAACCTGGATGCTAAGACCGATCCACCAATTGAACTTGGGCGATCAAGTGACGCGGGATTGAGATAGTTCGCCCTTTTTGACTGAGATAGAGCGTTGCTTCGTCTCGCCGCACCAATTGACCCGTCCAGGTGGTTAGCCCATCGTGGGGTTCAGTGGTCGTCACAACCACGGGGAAACCCTTGAACGAGATAAACTCTCGATCGGTACTCAGGGAACGAGAAATACCAGGACTAGAGATTTCTAGCACATAGGCATCTGGAATTAAGTTCACTGTATCCAGTGCCATTTCTAAGGCGTGGCTCATCTTCTCACAGTCATCTAAGCTCGTGTCTTGGGTTAAGTTCCGAATGTCCACCCGCAGCACCGGAGGATGTTGATTGGTGTGAAACACTGCTCCTACCACATCCAGACCCAGTGTATTTGCGACTGGAGATGCAAGCTCAATGATTTGGGGGATAAGTGGATGAGTCATTGCCAAGGACAAGAAGCACCTGATGCTCTTTACGATGAGATTGAATACGAACTAAAAAAAGTGGGCATCGACCCACTTCCAGTGAAATGATGTCATGACACTGACCAGAGATAAAAACTACCTCTTGCTACCGTCAAGTTTAGCGTATCCATTTCAGATTGAGATCTTTGCTAAGCACAAATTCATTTGGATGGCAAGCGTTTTCTCGACTCGCCCCTCGA
>JAAUQT010000222.1 GCA_012033495.1 Cyanobacteria bacterium RM1_2_2
GGGGGATCGCTCGACTTGTGTGTACACGGTCAGCCCGAGCAGGAGAGACGCTGCCTCCTACAACCCCTCCAGATTTACCTGCTTGTGGGTTTCAAAGTTCCGCTTCGCCGGGTTGGTGACGGTAGTCTCTCGTTGGCTCTGCTAAGGGCTGTTATCTTTACCGCCTCTCCATTCACCATCTATCTTTATCATCCACATGGCTCACAGAGCGAAGCGAAACTAAAGACCCACCTACCATCAAATCTGGAGGAGGTGTCGGAGGACGCAGCCGTCCTCTGACCGGGGCTTGGGGCAGCGCCCCAAAAGGGGGCGTGGGGGAATCCCCCACAGTTCGGATCAACCACCTCGGATCAACTCGGATCAACCACCTCAGATCAATCACCCTTTCCAAAACCAGCTCAAACCCCAACCGCAGTACGCCAAACAGAATATGCCAAAGACCAAAACTGCAAGCCAGCCAAACAAAACCTTTACTGTACCTATCCACCCGATTCCGGCAAATTCGACCACAGCACCACAACCGTACCACTGCGATCAGAAGTAGGCACAAGATTGAGATAAGCCGTCAAAGCCCCCTTCGTCACTTCGTAGAGCAAGCCACTCCCATATCCACCTGCCTCAATCAGCGTGAAACCCTGACTCTGAAGCTGACCCGTGAGCATCGGCAAAACCTGATCTGGCGGACTAACCACCAAACGCAGTTTCCCCCCCGTTTCAGAACGAGGCAGCGCTCCTGTGAAAAAAGCCTCAGGTTCCGCAAACTGCGTTGCATTCGCCGTAGTTGCAGGCAAACCATTCAAAACACCCTCTAGCTCAGCTCTCGGCAAATCACTGTTTTGCAAGTCAGCTAAGCTGATGGGTTGTGGCGTAACGAGATACACAGCATCATTCAAACCCGCCGATAGCACATTCAAATACCGAGTCTCCCCATCCTTTCTAATTTCGTAAGTTTTACTGCCTGCCGCTTCAATATCATCCCGAAACCGCACCGTATACCCTTGCGCTTTCAGCTGCTCCTCTAACGTTCGTCCTGCCGTGCGAAAATCCATCCCACCCACCAAACGATGACAAGTTCCCAAACCATAGCAACCCGTTTCTGCTCCAGCCAAAACTGGCACATCGGCAAAAGGTAAAGCAGGCAGCGGAACTGGGTCAGGGCTAGGAAGGGCAAGCGTAGCAAGAGGAGCAGGAGAAGGTGATGGAGAGGCGGGAGGTGATTGAATTCGGGGGAGCGCAGGTGGCTGGGGTGTAGGTGGACGGGCAACAACTGCCGGACGTTGAACCACGGCTTGGCGTGGCATGGGAGTAGGCAGCACGCTCGGTTGAGGTGATGGTGATGGCGATGGTGTGGGTGATGGTGGCGCAGAAGCCGTTGGAGTAGTTCGCGGTGCGGGAAGAGGGGTCACTCTGACCTGCGTGTCTGCCTCTAGTGCAACTGGTTCTGGTATCGAGCGGTCTGGCAGCGGCAGTAGCAGTAGCAGCACGTGTAAGCCAAGCGAAGCGAACAGAGCAGGCTGAATCAACCAACGCAGAGAGTCTGGTACATTTTTAGCAGGTTTGGCAGGAGGTTTACCCACAGTCGCACGGTAGTAATTGCGAACAATTCTTAACTAAGTCTAAAGCTTTTTGAGGATTGATACGAGATTCTAAAGCAAAGAAAAAATTAATAAATTCTTACGGCAGTTTCTTACCCGTGAGATGAATGCTGAACAGCCCCTCACAAAGCACACCGATTTATCTGAAGGTAAAAGAATCCGATATGATCCAAATCAGGGCAATTGCGACAACTGCGCCTCAACCGTTCGGTTGATCACTAAGCTGGTGATTGAGTGCGAATTGTAGCCTCTTACCCTCAGTAGTTCACCTCATCCGAGCGGGTGCAAATATCAAGAACTGGTTTTCAAAGATTTGGCACAGCCGCAGGAGTAGGTAGCGCATTGGAAGCAGCGTGAGCGTTGTATCAGTACAAGGATATCAATGTTACGATTGCCTCAGAAGAAGAATAAGAACAACTAATTGGAAGGAATGAGCGCTTCATGTTGCAAGAAGTAGATAAGTCAATATCCGTTGATGGGAGGGATATTCGGCTGAAGGTCGGTTTGTTCGCGCCCCAAGCAGGCGGTTCGGCTTTGATCCAATCAGAAGATACAGCGGTTCTGGTCACGGCAACGCGCGCCTCCGCCAGAGAGGGAATTGACTTTTTACCGCTGCTGGTTGACTACGAAGAAAGATTGTACGCTGCCGGACGGATTCCGGGTGGATTCCTGCGGCGGGAAGGCCGCCCTCCAGAGCGGGCTACTTTGATCAGCCGTCTGATTGATCGCCCGATGCGCCCCCTATTTCCAGGCTGGCTACGTGATGATATTCAAATTGTCGCCACCACCCTCTCTCGCGATGAGCGCGTCCCGCCCGACATTCTCGCGGTCACTGGTGCGTCGATCGCCACCCTGCTCGCCCAAATTCCCTTTAACGGCCCGATGGCAGCAGTGCGGGTCGGCTTAATCGGCGATGATTTTGTCATTAATCCGACCTATCAAGAAATTGAAGCTGGCGATCTAGATTTAGTCGTGGCTGGCTCTCCGGATGGCGTCATCATGGTGGAAGCCGGAGCCAACCAGTTGCCCGAACAAGACATCATCGAAGCCATTGACTTTGGCTATGAAGTCGTGCGCGATCTGATCCAGGCACAGCGCGACCTGATGACCGAGCTAGGCATTGAGCTAGTCCGAGAAGCACCCCCCGAAGTTGATCCAACTCTCGAAAACTTTATTACCGAACGAGTCACTGACTCAGTGAAGCAAATCCTGACGCGGTTTGAACTTACCAAACCCGAACGCGACATCGCCCTCGACGAAGTTAAAGATCAGGTCAAAGCCGCCATTGCTGAACTGCCGGAAGAAAACCCCGTCCGGGTGGCTGCCTCTCTAGATGCGAAAGCCCTCAGCAACACTTACAAAGACATCACCAAAAAGCTGATGCGCCGCCAAATCGTGGAAGATGGCGTGCGGGTCGATGGACGCAAATTAGATGAAGTTCGCCCTATCTCCTGCCGCACCGGAGTATTGCCCGATCGCGTTCACGGCAGCGCCTTGTTTCAGCGCGGTTTAACCCAGGTCATGTCGGTTGTAACCCTCGGTACGCCCGGTGAAGCGCAAGAGTTGGATGATTTGCATCCCGAAGAACAAAAGCGCTACATGCACCACTACAACATGCCACCCTATTCTGTCGGTGAAACCAAGCCGATGCGGTCGCCCGGCCGTCGAGAAGTCGGTCATGGAGCGTTGGCAGAACGAGCCCTGCTGCCAGTGATTCCGTCAAAAGGTGATTTTCCCTATGTGCTGCGGGTGGTTTCAGAGGTGCTATCTTCTAACGGCTCCACTTCAATGGGATCGGTGTGTGGCTCGACGTTGGCACTCATGGATGCGGGTGTGCCAATTTTGAAGCCTGTCAGCGGCGCAGCGATGGGCTTGATCAAAGAAGGCGACGAAGTTCGGATTCTTACCGATATTCAAGGCATCGAAGATTTTCTGGGCGACATGGATTTCAAGGTGGCTGGAACTGACAAAGGCATTACCGCCCTACAAATGGACATGAAAATTGCTGGGCTTTCCATGCAGGTAATCGCCGATGCCATCAACCAAGCCCGCCCCGCTCGAATGCACATCCTCGACCGAATGCTGGCAACGATTGATAAACCCCGCGAAGAACTGTCGCCGTTTGCCCCTCGTTTGCTCACGATCAAAATTGATCAAGACCTGATCGGCATGATTATTGGCCCAGGCGGCAAAACCATCAAGGGTATCACCGAGCAGACAGGCGCTAAAATCGACATCGAAGACGACGGAACCGTCACCATCTCGGCGGTGGATGGCGGCAAAGCCAAGCAAGCTCGTGGCATCATCGAAGGCATGACTCGCAAACTCAGCGCGGGCGATGTCTATATCGGTCGCGTCACGCGCATCATCCCGATCGGCGCATTTGTTGAGTTTTTGCCTGGCAAGGAAGGCATGATCCACATTTCGCAGTTGGCGGATTATCGAGTCGGCAAGGTTGAAGACGAAGTTGCGGTCGGCGATGAGGTGATCATCAAAGTGCGAGAAATCGACAGTCGCGGTCGAGTTAACCTGACTCGGCTGGGCATCCATCCGGATGAGGCGGCGGCAGCCAGAGAAGCCGCTAGTTCGTAGATCAAATTTCGTTAAATTGGTTGTTTCTTCAACAGCTAAATAATGTTGAATAAAGTGCGATCTTGGGGGCAGTTGCCTCCAGGATTTTTTATGCGCGGTGGCAGAAGAGGTTAGCCTGTCCCTATCCAATCCCTATTTAAATTGTTGTGCTGCGCTAGGACTGGTGATGTGCGCTTCTTTGCTCACTGCTACTCGCGTCAAGTTCATCAGGTAATACTACAGGAATCTCTGCACGCGCGAATCCAGATGCATCATGATGTCACGATTGCATCTACGTTTGCACTACTGCACAGGCATACTAGACTAAATTCTTAAAGTCTTGAAAATTTAGTGCAATAGCTTGTTCCAATACATTTCGATTGACGGCACAAATGCTGCTGGACTGACAAAACTAAGAAGCCAGAATGCAGGGACGGTGAATTCGCGCCTGAAGGACTCCTCCGGTTATCGCTGGGAATCAATGGCAGGTTGAGGGGCAGGCAGACTTGATGAATGAAAAGAGCTGGTGTTGCCAGAGAAGCCAGAAGCAGTAAATGCAATCGAAACTGTAGGAGAATAAGAACAAAGGATTGATGCTGAAGAATGAGTCGAGACATTATCTCGGAATCCAATGAGAATCGTTGGTCTAAGTTTCAAAGTTAGGGGTGTCAATTGAAGATGCTTCAAAGAGCTAGTTGACCCTGTCCTCCGCAGAGGCTATGTAATCGTTGAAAAATAGTTGGCGAAACTAAATCAGTTCTATCAATCTACTTTGGCGTAGGCGTAGAATAGGAGCATCTCTGAATGCGGCATTGAGGAGGCTGTAAGCGATGCCAGATCCAGTCCTGGAAGTAGAACAATTTGCAGCAGAGCCTGAGCCTGAATGGCACATCTATGCTCCCACTCAGGATGATTTACCCTGCGACGATGGGATTCCAATGGAAACATTCCGCCACAAGCTGCAAATAGATATTCTGATGGATACCTATGGGAACTGGCTGATCGCAAACCAGCAACAGGGATTTATCGGCGGCAATATGTTCGTCTACTTTAGCCCTGACCAGGTGCGCAATCAAGATTACCGTGGCCCAGATGTGTTTGTCGTTAAAAACGTGCCGTCAGGAGAGCGGCGCAGTTGGGTGGTTTGGCAGGAGGGAAAAGCGCCAGATGTTGTGATTGAACTGCTCTCGCCTAGCACAGCCAAACGCGATAAAACCGAGAAAAAGCAGATTTATCAAAACCAATTGCGGGTAACAGAATATTTTTGGTATGACCCCTTCAACCCAGAAGATTTTGCTGGATTCGGTCTCCAAAGAGGCGTTTATCAACCTCTCAGTTTTGATGCTCAACAACGGCTCTGGAGTGAACAGCTTGGATTAGCCCTGGTTCGCTGGCAGGGGGCATATAGGCAGGTTGAGGCAATTTGGTTGCGATGGGCAACGCTGGAAGGCGAACTGCTGCCAACCGATGGAGAGCGAGTTGAGCAAGAACGCCGAAAAGCCGAAGAAGAACGCCGAAAAGCCGAAGAAGAACGCCGAAAAGCCGAAGAAGAACGCCAAAGATCTGATCGCCTTGCTGCTAGACTGCGAGAACTCGGCGTTGATCCAGAGCAGCTATGAGATTTGTGATTGAATAGGTTCCTTCAATGCAACTGGTAGGTGTGTTCCTAGCAATGGAACTATTCGATCAGTTCATTTTGTGTGAGCTGCGTAAGTTGAGAAACTCAGGTTGTGTGTAAAGTTAGCAAGTTTTTTGAAACAGGTGAAAATTTCCGCAGAAGTACGATTCTGAAATAGTTTAAACACACCAAATCCTGACTGCTTAGAACGGGATTTGTAAAGATAAGCGACATGCACTTTTTTGTGTTGAGATATGATTCAACAGTTGATGTAGAGAAGTCAGGAGCTTGAAGATTTTGTACTCATTTAGAACTTAGAGCTTGAAATTATGGAGTTTCACTCTCATGTTGAAGAGAGTTCTTTTGACTAGTTTTCGTGCTTTATAGAGTTAGTAATATTGCCATTCTTAATGAGCCGAATCTTGGAGACTGTTTGTAAATGAACATTAAGATACTAGGCCTCGCTCTGTGATTCGCTCCTCTCTGACCCTATCTTTTTTAACCCTATCTTTTTAAGCAGGAAACTGAGCCAAACGTCTGAAGTCCATTTTCTAGGCACGTTTGGTGTTCGGCGAGGCTCACACGAGCCGCAATGCTCAGTTGAGCCGGGAATTTAGGGGAATCACAACATGAACTGATAAACCGTCTCTTCAACCTAAAAATTCTATCCCAATGGTGATTCCCATCGCCTCCAATCATGGGTATGTTACATACACTACAATTTGGAGAGTCAGAATGGATGTCGATCAGAAGCCAGGTGCGCTGGTGATTATTGGCGGTGCAGAAGACAAAACGGGCGATTGCGCTGTTCTGCGAGAATTTGTTCGGCGGGCAGGGGGCATACAAGCCCGAATCGCAGTTTTAACAGCAGCAACCAGCCAGCCACGAGAAGTTGGAGAGGATTACATTCGTTTATTTGAACGGCTGGGGGCAGAAAGCATTCAGGTAATTAATACTGAATATTCCGAAGATGGCGATCGCCAAGAAGCCGTTGAAGTCGCAGAGCAAGCGACTGGTTTCTTTTTTACAGGTGGTGATCAAGCACGCATTATTGAACTTGTGAAAGGAACGAGAGTTGATAAAGCAATTCGTGAGCGTCATGCAAAAGGAGCAGTAGTAGGCGGTACGAGTGCTGGAGCAGCAATGATGCCTGACACGATGATCACTGAGGGAGACTCTGCAACAAACCCTAGAGTAAACGTTGTGGATATGGGCCCCGGAATGGGCTTTCTGCCGGGAATTGTGGTTGATCAGCATTTCTCCCAACGAGGACGTTTGGGGCGCTTGATTGCTGCGTTAGTGCAGCAGCCCGTTATTCTGGGAATTGGAATTGATGAAGATACTGCTGTTCTTGTTGATGGTGACGAGTTTGGAGTTGTTGGACAAGGAGCAGTTACCGTAGTTGATGAGTCAGCAGCAACCCATAATAACCTTCAGGGTTTGCTGAAAGATGAAGGCTTAGCCGTGTGTGGTGTGAAGCTGCACATTCTCACGCAAGGCTATCGGTTTAACATCAAAACGCGCCAACCCATTGTGCCGGAAGCGATGATTCAACCTCCAGCAGTGGTTCCGGTTTAGGGTAGAAGGCAGAGGGCAGAACTCAGAGAACCTTCTGCTCTTTGTTCTTCATAGCAAACAGCAAACACGTAGATTGTTTATTGTTTGTTCCTGTATGGTTTATTCCTGAAGGGACAGCCTCTAGTCCTATCCAAAATAATCGGGCGCGTTGCCAGGCTTCCACTTAATATTGCAGCCGATGCTAGGTTTTTGATCGGCATCGATTGGTTGACCTGCGAGCAACGCATCTATAGCTGCACGTAAATCTTTTCCGGTTACTGGTTTGTCATTTCCAGGTCGGCTGTCGTCTAACTGACCGCGATAGACTAATTTTTGATTACGATCGAACAAAAAGAAGTCGGGCGTACAGGCGGCGGTGTAGGCTTTGGCGGTTTCCTGGCTAGCGTCATAGCAAAGCGGAAATTGGAACCCTAGCTCGGTTGTCATCTCCTTCAGCCGATCGGGAGCATCATCGGGGTAATGCTCAACATCATTGGCGCTAATAGCAACGATGCCAATCTTGCCTTGATAGTCTTGTCCTAGTTTGGCTAGCTCGTTCTGAACGTGAATAACAAAAGGACAATGGCGGCAAATAAACATAACCAAGAATGCTGATCCAGCAAACCGATCGAGAGCAATCATTTCGCCGGTCACTGCTGGCAACTCAAAGGCTGGAGCAGTGGTTCCTAGGGGTAGCATTGTAGAAGCGACTCTGGCCATCTCAACCTCCTATCAGTTGGGTTCAAATCAGTTTGGGTTCAAATCGGTTTGGGTTCAAGTGTCACACGATTCAGTAGGGAAAATTTAACCAACGTTACGAGGGATCAGCAAGTTTGCTTTGCAACCAAACAACAGTTGCATGACAAATTTGCCAAACTTGCATCACTTCCCCATGCCGATTGTAGACTCCAAGCAACATCTGCTTGAACCTAATTTTTTCTTATTTCAACTGTAATGAGCTAAGTTTTTGATCAGGCGAGCTTTTGATCTCATACCGATTTAAACAGAGAACGCGGCAGTTCGCAGACTGAAACCATGACTGCGCGAAGCTTCCCCAATCCAAAAGTTGCTAGCGCCACGCTGCGCGAACGCAAATCCAAAATCCAAAATGGTATAGCGTTACGCATTGAGCTTAGAACATAGGGAGTTTAGAACATAGGGGGGTGTGGGGGCTAAGCCCCCAGCTAGTCCACCCTAC
>JAAUQT010000223.1 GCA_012033495.1 Cyanobacteria bacterium RM1_2_2
ATGGATGTCCGGTGTAGTATGCTGTGCTTCGACTACGCTCAGCACTCAGAGACCCAGTGGGTTGAGTGCAGCCAAAACCCGATCCCAAGGTTGGGGATTCTGTTGCCGGTTTAAGGGCATCATGTCATCATCGCAAATCCAAAATGGTATCACTTTGCTTGCAGAATTCCGCAAATTAATGAATCCATAGAAGTCATAAAAACACCCTAAACCACCGCTGCAACTGCTTCCTGTCCATGCTTGCGCAACAGATCCATCAATTCATCTCGATAGTCATGAAAAATAGCATGACGTTTGACCATATGCGTGCGGTCAGGTAAATTGATCGGAATTTCCTTCCGCACTGTACCCGGACGAGCGCCCAGCGCATAAATCCGATTTGACAGAAACACCGCTTCTTCTACGTCATGAGTGATCATAAAGATCGTGATGTTGGTACGCTGCCACAAATCCAGCATAAATTCATGCATGGATTCCTTGGTGTGAATATCCAATGCCCCAAACGGTTCATCCATCAACAGCACTTTTGGCTCTGAAGCAAGAGCACGCGCGATGGCTACCCGTTGCTTCATCCCGCCAGAAAGCTCCTTGGGAAGCGACTGAGCAAACTTTGTTAAGCCCACCACAGTCAGAAAATAGCTCGCCTGCTCACGCCGCTCCTTCTTTGGCACACCCTGAAGTTTCAGCCCAAACTCCGTATTCTCCTGCACATTCATCCAGGGGAAAAGCGTGTAATGCTGAAACACCATGCCCCGATCAGGCCCGGGCCCAGTCACCTGCTTACCATCCACCTTCACCTCTCCACTCGTAGGCGTATCCAAACCAGCAATTTGCCGTAGAAGGGTCGATTTGCCGGAACCCGACGCGCCCACAGCACAAATAAACTCACCTTGCTGAATGGTCATGTCAATATCTTTGAGTACCACCAAAGTACCAGTTTTGGTCTGAAACTGCTTATTGAGCTTGTTGACTTGTAGAAACATAGCATTGAACCTTTTAGTAACGAACAGTGAATGGAGCGGATTAATTAAGGAGATTTCTGGGAAACCCTCTACCCCAGTACGGGCAGGTTTTGCAGATCAACCATCTGGGCAACGCGAGACTGAGTCCAAACCTGCCCCAACGCGGCAACAACTTTTTCCTAGAAATCTCCTAAGTTCTTGAACTAGCGCTTTTGGCTAGCCCATTTACAGGACACTCGTAGCAAATATTGGAACAGCAAGTCGAACGTTAAGCCAATTACACCGATAACAATCAAGCCAACGAAAATTTCATCTGTTCTGAGAAAACGACCTGCTACGCTAATCCGTCGTCCCAACCCTTCGTTGGCAGCAATAAGCTCCGAGACAATCACCAGTTGCCAAGCTGCCGCCAAGTTGATCCGGCAGGCATCAATAATTCCCGGCAGAACGTGAGGTAAAATCACCTGAGTCAGCGCTTCCCAGCGGTTGCCACCCAGCATGTAGGTCGCTTCAATCAAATCTTTTGGGACAAATTTTACGGTGTCCATCACCATCAGCGAGTTGAAGAAGAATACACCAATGAAAATTAGCGTGATTTTAGGTTCTTCACCAATGCCAAGATAAAGAATCAGCAGGGGAATAAACGCCGGAGCAGGCATGTAGCGCATCAGACCAAACAGCGGCTCTAGTAAAGCCCGGATACTGGGAAAGCTGCCCATGAGCACGCCAACCGGAATTGAGAAGAGCGAAGCAAACAAAAAGCCGACGCCAACCCGCCACAGACTTGCGACCGTATCTTTCAGCAGTTCGCGGGTACTCCACAACCGCCCAAAAGCTTCCAACACTTTGCCCGGAGAAGGTAAAAACTTCGGATCAATATTGCCAAACGTCGTCACCATCCACCATAACAGCAGCGGCAATGCGATAGAGGTGATGGTTAATGCAGTGTAGAGCGGCTTGGGAATATCTTCTGCTAATCGCCAGAATACGGTTGGGCGAATCAGCTTAGGCTTAATGAAAGACTGAATTGAGCGATGAGGGGTGGAAGTCATGGGTTCAAAAGTAGAGAGCAGGAGAGAGTAGATTGAGAATCAATGATTTGCGTTTAGGTGTACGTATTTTGTGAGTTCAAGAGATGCTTTTAGACTAGGATTTGCCCACCTTCGCAGCGTAGGCTTTCACAAACTGATCGTCAAAGAGCGTGCTGGTATCTGGCTTCTGAGTTGCCAAGCCTGAATCAACCAAAAACTGACCCATCTCATCTGCGGCAAACATGAGGGACGACATATCGTTCGCAGGCTGAAACGCTTTTAAGTTCTCCTCAACTGAGAAAATTTGCGTTCCGTCTGCATATTCCTTATATTCCTCAACGCTGACCCCGCCTCGCTTTGCCATAATCTCATATGCCTTGTCTTGATTGGCTTGCATATAATCCAACGTAGCAAACCAAGAATCAACGACAGCCTGAACCTTGTCAGGATTCTCTTGAATATACTTACGGTTAAAAACAAGGTGATCAGAAATTGCGCCCGGAAAATCCTTTGAGCTAAACAATTCCTGACTACCCGGACGCTTCAATGCCTGGGTTGTAAAGGGGGCAAACACCGCCACCGCATCCACCTGCCCTGCCACAAAAGCCGCTGCTGCCTTGCCCGTTTCTAGCGGCACAAACTGGATATCTTGCTTCGGAATGTTAGCTTTCTCCAACCCCAGTAACAGTAGAAAATGATCTACCGTACCTTCTTCCGCCGCCACTTTTTTGCCTTTTAGATCGGCAACCGAATTGATGCCTTCCGCCACAATCACTTTATCGTTGCCTGTAGAGTTGTCATTCACCAACACAACGACCTGATCAGCCCCGCCGGATACCGAACTCACCGTGTCACCCAAAGTTTGGCTGTTCGCATCAATTTGTCCTGCGGTTAGGGTGCTAATCGACTCCAAATAACCATCAAACCACTTCAAATCAACTGCTACATTATTTTGCTCAAAAATTCCTTGCTCCTCAGCCACCTGCCAAGGAAACCAGCCCGGCCAGGCGCTAAATCCTAGCCGAACTGCACCTTCTACCGCTGAACCCGTAGAAGCCGTTTCGTTAGTCGTTTTAATGTAGACAGCCGGATTGGTACAACCAACAATGAATGCTAGCGAAACCAGAAATAAGATACAGGAGGAGAGAAGCGATCGCGCTTTCATAAGAACCTTCTTAAAATGCTGGAATGAAACTCGACGGGAAGCAATCTGAGCAGAATCGGTGATACTAGGCGGTGAGTAAGCTTAAAGCGTCAATATTGGGTGTAACGGATAACAGTCCCACGCATCTGTTACAGACGCTACATACCAGATAAGGAGATTTCTAGGAAAAAGTTGTTGCCACGTTGGGGCAGGTTTGGACTCAGTCTCGCGTCGCCCAGATGGTTGATCTGCAAAACCTGCCCGTACTGGGGTAGAGGGTTTCCTAGAAATCTCCTAAACTGGTTCTCATCACATTGAGCTATGTTTCTCGTGATGCTCTCTGTAATGCAAACTCAAATACCAATCAGTGATGACTTAGAATTGTGCTGAATTGAGGGCAGATAATGAGGGCAGATAAAAAGTTAGGTAAGCAGACAAACCGCTTACCTGTAATCGTTTCCTAATGAACTGTAGACACTGGTGCAGCTAACCGCAGTTTGTTAGTTTGAGAACGCACCCATTCAAACCAAGCTTCTAATCCCTCCCCCGTTTTAGTTGACACAGGAATGATCGTGACATGCGGGTTCATTTGCCGAACGTTAGCCATAATTTGATTGAAATCCACCTCCAAATAGGGGGCTAAATCTATTTTGGTGATGAGCAAACAGTCGGCTTCTTGAAACATTACCGGATACTTCAGCGGCTTATCTTCCCCCTCCGTGACGCTCAGCAAGGCAACTTTGGCATGTTCACCGACTTCAAATTCAGCAGGACAAACCAAATTCCCAACATTTTCCACTAGAACCAAATCAAATTCAGCCGGGTCATAGTCCTGAGCAAATCGATGAATTCCTCCGGAAACCATTTTCGAGTCGAGGTGACAAGAGCGCCCTGTATTAATCGCAATCACCGGAACCTGATATTGCCGCAGTCGTTCGGCATCCAGTTCCGTCGTCATATCTCCTTCAATCACCGCAATTTTCAATTCCCGTCGCAGGGCTGCCAGCGTTCGTTCCAGCAGTGCCGTTTTACCAGCCCCCGGACTGCTCATCACATTCAGGCAAGTAATGCCCCATCGATCAAAATGTTCGCGGTTATGGTCGGCTCCTTCCTGATTGGCATGGAGCAAATTAATTTCCAAAGCAGCGTCAAAAATTTGGTGCATAGATTTTCAGCCGATTATGTAAAACGTTGGTCGGTAGGGGCGGGTTTTTCAAAAGATTATCCCCTTCGTTCCAGAAATTCTAATCAACCCGCCCGTACAGGATTGTTATCCCCTTTGTTCCAAAAATTCTGATCAACCCGCCCGTACAATATTAATGTCGAAAGAAAAATCACCTCCATTCGAGAAATTCAAACCCGCCCAGATTCTGCCGCATATTCAATTCGATCAACTTTGAGTTCCCGTCCAGAACAAATGTCCTCCATAGGCGACTGACAGACCGAACAAGCATACTGGACGCCAATTTCAGGACGATATTCCCGTTGGCAACGGTGGCAAAACGCAATCAAAGGAACCTCCCGAATCACCAGTTCTGCCCCTTCCAGAAACGTATTGCGGGTTTGCACTTCAAAGGCAAACTGTAAACTCGCCGGTTCAACACAAGTAAACTGCCCCACCGTTAAATGCACCTGCGATATTTTGGGATGATCGGGCTGTTCATTCCACCAGTTTTGCACCGTTACAATGAGCGCTTTGGTCATGTCGGTTTCATGCATGAGAATAGCTGCCTCGCTGTATCACGTTCGAGTATCAAGTCCAAGCTTGGTCAACGTTCATGTTAGCTTCCGCGTGAATGTAAGCAGGTTTTTCACGACGCGGTAGTTGACCTGAGTACACCAAATGCGCCATTGTGTCACAAACGACGCGGGTTGCCATCAACGCAGTCATATCGCTAACGTCATAAGGGGGTGATACTTCTACCACTTCAATGCCGCAGACTGGAGCCTTTTGGACGATTTTGCCGAGCAGACTGAGCGCTTCTCTGGGCAGCAAACCGCCTGGTTCTGGCCAGCCCGTACCGGGGACAAAACCAGCGTCAATGCAGTCAATGTCAAAGCTAATCCAGACGCAATCCGTTCCGTCTAAGGCTCGCTCTAGAGCAAAGTCTGCTGCTGCATCAATTCCCCGCTCGACAATATCAGTCACTGTCAGGATATTCGTCATCCGCTCGCGGCAAACCTTCACGCCTTGACGAGGAACTTGCCAGCCGCCAATCCCCAACTGCACCAGGTTTTTCGCCGGAGCATTTTCCATATTCGTGGCGTGAAACCAGGGGCAGGTGTGCATCCGCTCATCCAAATCCGTTTCCTGCGTGTCAGCATGGCGATCAAAGTGA
Source organism: Cyanobacteria bacterium RM1_2_2 (assembly GCA_012033495.1). Taxonomy (GTDB): domain Bacteria; phylum Cyanobacteriota; class Cyanobacteriia; order Elainellales; family Elainellaceae; genus Elainella. The sequence goes on from JAAUQT010000223.1 coordinate 5,477, forward strand.
ATAATTCCAACTTTTTTGTCACCCAAATGCCGACAGATGCCGCGCACCGTCGGAAACCCAATCGAGTGATCGCCGCCTAAAAGAATCGGAAATGCGCCAGAGGCAAAGACGTGAGCCACTCCTTTCGAGATTTGGTCAAAAGACTTCTCATTGTTAGCCGGAATCGTAAAAATATCGCCCACATCACAAGGGTAATCTGTTCGCGTAAGTCAACGCCTAATTCAAAGTGGTAGGGCGTGTAGAGGGCAGAAATGCGGCGAATGCCCTGTGGCCCGAAGCGCGTTCCCGGACGGTAGGTTGTGCCAGAATCGTGCGGTACGCCCACAATCGCCACATCATACTCACCCACCTTACGCACATCTTCTAGATAGGGAGCCTTCATGAAGGTATTAATCCCGGCATAGTGGGGCAACTCGCCGCGTGAAAAAGTGGGAATGGTGCGATCTCGGATGCTGGCGGCGGCTTCCAGCCCATATTCCAGCCCGTGGGAGACTTCCTGCTGCCATCCGGTCATCGGCAATCGGGACTCATACTCTAGGGCTTGCTGCGCCTGAGTAGGACTTTGGAACATGGGATTCTCAGAAGGGTTTTCAGTCATTACTACTCCTGCAACACGTTTAACAAATGCAGCGAACCTCATTTGCCCGCTCCGGGTTGACAAAGAGAAAGCCCAGGCGAAAGCCATGCCAGTTTAACTGATGACTTTCTCCCGGGCTTTTCTCCCGCCGTGTAATTGGCTTAATCGTCACTCATAGAAAGTGCAATCGTTGCCAACCTGCTTCTCTCGGACCAGCATTTAAGAAAATGACGAACCAGTTGCGTTTCTTAAACCGGAACCCTAGAAGCACTAATCCTTCATTTTTTCTAAGACGCTCAAGACAATCAATTAGCTTTGGGAAGCTTAAATTGACTGATTCTTACTTTGGAAGAGTAACAACGACCCTATCGGCAAAATGTATTAGAAGCTACAAATTTGACTATTTTCTCGCTAATATGTCAGGAATCGCTCACAAACATCATCGCCCGATCTGAGGCTATGGTATCCAATTCAACGACTGCTCCAAAGTGCCTTTGTTTGTTCTATTTCCGAGTCAAGCGGCGGCAACAGCCAACTCAGTAGCATGGCGGTCAAACCACCTGTTGAAATACTAGAAGCAAACATATTTTGAATGAACAGCGGTTTATCATCAAAGACTTCCGGCACATATACCACCCCTAACCCCATCGCCAGAGACACCGCCACAATCATCATGGCTCGGCGATCCAACTGAGTGGATGCCACAATATTCAATCCTGCCACTGCAATCGAGCCAAACATAACCGTCGTTGCGCCACCCAGAACTGGCTGTGGTAAGGATTGAAACACCCCTCCTACAATCGGCAGTAGCCCCAGCAGGGCAAAATTCCGGCAACGAAAAAGCCAATATAGCGGCTGCCTACACCTGTCATGTAAATTACACCATTGTTTTGGCTAAAGGTCGTATTGGGAAACGTGTTTAGCATCGCTGCAATCACAGAATTTACTCCGTCTCCGAGTACGCCCCCTTGAATACGCTGAATATAGAGATCGCCAGCCACAGGTTGATTGGAGGCAGCAGAAGTCGCGGTCAAATCACCTACGGTTTCAATTGCTGTCAGGATATACAGCAGCACAAAAGGTAGGAAAGCCCCGAAGTCAAAGCGCATTCCATAACGAAACGGCATTGGTAAACTCACAATCGACAAGTTGTTGAATACACTAAAATCCACAATACCCAACACCAGAGAGATAACATAGCCTACAGCTAAGCCAATTGCAATTGCTCCCATCCGCAGGAAACGATTTTTAGAAGTTGCCAGCAGCACCACAATCACCAACACCAAACCACCGAGCGCTAGATGCTGTGTACTGCCAAATGTGCCGGCTCGCTGGGCTGCTGCTCCGCCTGCCATACTCGTAACGCCAGTGCGAATCAAACTTAGACCAATAATCATCACAACCGTACCCGATACAATTGGCGTGATAATTCGCTTCAGCAGGTGCAGAAATTGGCTCAGAAAAATCTCTACAAAGGCCCCAGCAAAGCAGATGCCAAAAATCAGTGCCAGCGCTGCTTCAGGCGACTGCCCGCCCTCAAGAGCCGTGATTCCAACTCCCAAAATTGGCCCTAAAAACGCAAAGCTGGTTCCTTGCAAACTCAGCAATCCAGATCCAACTGGGCCAAATTTTTTACACTGAATGAAGGTGCAAAGACCCGACGCAAACAGCGACATACTGATGATGTAGCTTGTATTCGCAGCATCTAAACCCAAAGTGTTGCAGATGATGAGCGGTGGGGTGATGATCCCAACGAAGGCAGCCAAAACATGCTGGAACGCAACAAAGATGGATTCAACAATAGGAGGTCGATCTTCAAGTCCATACAGCAATCCAGCATCAGTTAATTCACCATGAGATTGAGCATCCTGAGTATTGAGCGATGGCAAATTTTCCGAACCACTGGCGCTGTTTCCTACACTGAAATTCTCTTCTGCCTGCGTCATGCAACCTCCTTGATTTTGAACTGTTCTACAGATTTACAACAGTTCGCACTAGGTTTCGTCTATCCTACTACGGAGTTATGCACTCAAAGATTCTAAAAGTTTAACTTATGCCGAATCTAAACTGTAGCTGACTGCTTCTATTTACGTTCTTTATGGCACAGTAAAATTAACCCTGGCAGCGATGAATTCATTGACTCCAGCGTTTATTAGAGGTGACTCTGATATATTTCTATTTTGTTCTCACTTCACTTCACATAAGCAAATCATTACACAACCTACGTTTCTCACCTTGCGAGCAGCAGTGTTATTGATCGGGGGTGACAAGTATGCCGCATACTGTATACAATAGTTGCTTAAATGTAAATTACAGGAAAACTAGGCTCTAAAACTGTGCTAAAAAGTACAATTCTTGGTTTGTATTACAGCGATCCTAAATAATTTATGAACGCAAGATCCCCCGCATCTTGAAGATTCTGGGGATTGGAATGGCTCAATTTTATGGCTCACATCCA
>JAAUQT010000013.1 GCA_012033495.1 Cyanobacteria bacterium RM1_2_2
GCTTAACCCACCGGGTTCCTGAGTGCTGAGCGCAGTCGAAGCACGGCATTGTCTGAACAACAATTGCAATGATCCTAACTTTCTAATTTTTGCGGATTTTGCCCAGGTGCAGACAGCAAACGTCCATTTTCACCAGAAAAACTGCCAAAATTGCAACCTCTATGCGGCTGATGTCTTGATCAGCTTGAAATGCTTCAATTGTAAAGTGCGTCACATTTTCAAGATTGTGTCCCATTCCGCGAATGCGATTCATGAATAATCCTGTTCTGATCTCTCAATCGTCGGTCTCTCGCTCGCTGAGCGATCGCTATCAACAAGTACGTCAACTCAGTGAATCAATTTGTCGTCCCCTGACAACCGAAGATTACGTCATTCAAAGTATGCCAGATGTAAGTCCTCCCAAATGGCATTTGGCGCATACTACCTGGTTCTTTGAAACGTTTCTGCTTGCTCCTAGTCTGCCGCAATACGAAGTTTTCCATCCCCAATTCGGCTACTTATTCAACTCCTACTATGAAACCGTGGGGAAACGCCATCCTCGTCCGCAGCGGGGGCTGTTGTCGCGTCCTACGGTTGAAGAAATTTATCGCTATCGGGCATATGTCGATCAAGCCATGCAGTCGCTGCTCAGTCAGCCAGATTCAACGCTGGAAGCTCTGATTCTGCTGGGATTGCACCATGAGCAACAGCATCAGGAGCTATTGCTAACCGATATCAAACATATTTTGGCTATCAATCCGCTGCGGCCTGCCTATCGCTCGGACATTGCACCGCTCCCACAGGAACAAACTGCCCTTACCGAGCAGTGGCTCGACTATCCGGGCGGTTTGCACTCTCTCGGCTATGACGGCACAGAATTTGCTTTCGATAACGAGAGTCCGGCTCATCAGGTTTATCTGCAAGATTATTACTTGGCGTCTCGATTGGTGACGAATGCAGAATATTTGGAATTCATGCATGCAAGCGGTTACAGCAACCCAGACTACTGGCTCTCGGAAGGTTGGGCAACGGTGCAGACTGAGCAGTGGCAAGCGCCTTTGTATTGGGAGCAAATCGACGGAAACTGGTGGGTGATGACGCTTTCAGGACTACACGCTGTTAATCTGAGTGAGCCAGTGTGCCACGTAAGCTTCTATGAAGCCGATGCCTTTGCGCGTTGGGCAGGAAAACGATTGCCCACAGAAGCTGAATGGGAAGTTGCCGCTGTGCAGGTTCCCTTACAAGGAAATTTCCTAGCGCAAGAGCAGTTTCATCCCCTGCCTGCCGCTGGTGTGACGCGACCTGACCAACTGTTTGGTGATGTTTGGGAATGGACGCAAAGTGCCTATTTGCCCTATCCAGGCTTTAAGCCAGCCGCCGGAGCCGTTGGGGAATATAATGGCAAATTTATGTGTAACCAAATGGTGCTGCGTGGTGGTTCTTGTGTAACCCCACCCAACCACATCCGTTCCACATATCGCAACTTTTTCCCACCTTCAACTCGTTGGCAGTTCAGTGGAATTCGTTTGGCGCAGTGAATTTTAGTTTCTCCGTTTGAATAGACTGAAGCATTCTAGGCAGCATTATGACCATTACTCTCGACCATCAGTTTGGTGTACAGCTTTATGATCTGCATCCACCATTAGATGATTTCCGCACCGCAGTCCTCCACGGACTCAGCCAACCTGAAAAAACAATTTCGCCTAAATTTCTCTACGATAAGCGCGGCGCAGAATTATTTGATGCGATTTGTACATTGGATGAATACTATCTGACGCGCACTGAAATGCGGATTTTGTGTACCCACGCGCAAGAGATTGCTAATTTAATTAAAGACGGTGTGTTCATTGAGTTTGGCAGCGGCAGTAGTCAGAAAATTCGGATTTTACTAGATGCGATGCTGGAGATGCCAACGTATATTGCTCTGGATATTTCTAAGCAACATCTACAGGAATCCTGTCAGAACCTAGTCGAAGCCTATCCAGGCTTAAAGGCGATTGCCATCTGTGCTGACTACACTCAACCCTTACAACTTCCCGAAATTGCCTCAATTCAACCTAAACACAAGGTTGGTTTCTTTCCGGGTTCTTCGATCGGCAATTTGGAGCCAGATGAAGCCTTACAGTTTCTCAAAAATACAGCCGAACTGCTCGGTTCGGGAGGAAGTTTACTGATTGGAGTTGACCTGCAAAAGAGCGCAACGATTCTGGAGCCTGCTTATGATGATGCTCAGGGCATTTCTGCTGCCTTTGCCTTAAATCTGCTGACTCGCATCAACCGAGATCTGGGGGCTAACTTTGACTTGAATCAGTTCAGCTATCATGCGCTCTACAATGTCAATCACGGTCGAATCGAGATGTATATTGTTAGCCGTCAAAAGCAAACGGTATGTTTGGGAGACGTTGAAATTCAGTTTCAAGAAGGTGAACAATTACGTACCGAGTATTCTTATAAATACACCATTCCTCAATTTGAAGCACTAGCGGCACAAGCAGGCTTTGATACGAAACAGGTGTGGACTGATCCAAACGAATGGTTTAGCGTACATTATCTTCACTTACCTTGATTGCAAAAAAGTAGAGGTAAAGCACTCGGATCAGGGTGATCTGAAACGATCGAAAGATTCTGGTGTTGCTGAAGACTATGCATCTGGACTATGCATCTGAAAGACCTCTGGCTTCTGAGTCTGTGTTACCCAGCCAGTGTCAATTCATCGCAGAAGCTGAGGCTCTGTGCCGACTTTTCATCCCTCTGATCAGCAATACCAAATCACGGACTGAATGCAATTCTAGGTTGAGCGCCATCGAACGGTGGGTTGAGCGCAGTCGAAACCCGATCCCAATGTTGAGTATTCTGTTGCCGGGTTGTATCAATGCGTTATCCCTAGTCAACAAAGGATATTCGGAATGCGTGGAGAGCACAATGGAGTTACGAATTCTGCTCAATTTTTGACTTGCAATAATTCACGACTGGCTGAAAATTATGAAAACATCGCTGATTAGGTGGCAATCAGATCAATGCTGTGGAGATCTATTCAGTAGATTAATGATGAGGTTGGCTTGGCTGAGGGCACAGTCCTACACCTTCTGATGACTATTTCTAAGCGAGCAGGCGACAGCTATCAATAGACTTACAAACCGTTTTTACGTGATGTTCAGTCGGCATCAGTCTCTACAGCTTTCTGCCAATCAGTATCACTGAAACCGCCGCCGCCGTAAAGGTTGCCCCCAGTAAAAAAGATGCCAAATTTGGCTCGTGACCTGTTCTAAGCGTCCGCAACAACTCAAACGCGAGAGGAGCTAGTAATACACTTTCAACGATTAACACCGCATGACGAGCCAGGCGATATTTGGATAGAGCGATGACCAGTCCTGTCAAAATTCCTAAGGGTAGGAACAGCAGAGCATAATAGAGAATATTACAGACAGTTAGACCAGTGTTTTTAAATTTTTCTAAAGGTAATAATTTCTGAAAGATAACGACTCCAGGATTGAGAGTGAAGGTGATCTGATTCTGAAGACTATCGATGTAAACATGCAAACGAGAATCATTGTACGTAATCAGCAGGTGATGAAAGTTCGTGTCAGTAAAAACATTTGGGATAATTAACTCAGGATTTGTTCCTTCAGTATTGTTAACTGATGTTCTCAACCACAAGATTAATTCAGACCCGTGTTGAGCAAGGGCAAGGTTACGACGTTCAGATGTTTGATTAGATAGTGAAAGGATAGGCGCAGGTAATGTTTGACCAACATCAGCAGTAGCGAGAACAGCGCTTAACGTGAATTGAGAGGAGCGTCGAAGCTTTTGGTTAATGAACGAGGCCTCTGTCTCTGTCTCTAACCACCGGTTAGAATTTACTAGGTTGCTATCTTTATTTCCTGTCTGAACAGAGTCTCCCCGCCAAACTAGCTTGGGTGAGTTCCCAGTTTGGTCAAGGTAACTCTCACGACGAGATAGCAAATCATAGGACGCAACTAAAGACTTTTGCAGCGTCTCCGGCAGCGTCTCTTTCGCAAAAAACTGGGCAATCTCTTGCTCTGAAACAGCTTGATCAGCAATAGAAATCTTAGAAACATATCCCTCCCAAGGGGAGCCTATTGCTTGATCATTGCCGATGAGCAGAAAATAGGGCTGCGTCCAGTTCCCTAGATGAATCGCATTCTGCAAACTACTTGAAAGGAAAAACAGCATTGTGACATACCCAATGAGAATGAACGTCATGTTCTGAATTGGGCAAGCAGCAATTCTTCGCTGGATAAATCCTTGAATTGATTCTTCGATCGATAGAAACACATTGAAAGTAACTGTTTGCCCCCAGCGGTTAAAACACAAAAGCCCCAGAACTCCGCCAGCAGAGTTTGCGTAAACATCGGTGGAGGCAGACACGCGCGAATCGAGAAACATTTGTAAGACTTCGACTGTGGCAGATAGGCTGAAGGAAAAGAGTAAGACACAAGCAAACTGAAGCGACTCGCTGACTCTCTTTGCCCACAGCCAAGCTGCCAGACTAAATCCTAAAGGTGTGTACAACAAGATGTTCGCTATCCAGTCGTCTGTCAAGCTACGATGGCTAAAGCGGCTAGCAATCTCAGCGAGGGAAACGCTACCTTCAAAGTCAAAGTTAAATGGGGCAAGCGTCAAAGCAAGGACAACGAATAAGCTGATTACAAACGTTCCCGCAGCCCAACGATTCAGTGATGGATCAAGATAAATCATAGGGGTAACGTTACCTTCAGATAAAAATGCCACTCACTTTCAGCACATATCCTGGCAAATTTGCGGTAGTTTTAAGATTTTAGGCAACATTAACTACACAATATTTAGCAAACACTGAATTTCAGACCCATTCTATTATATAGAGATGATTGAAAAGTACTCAGCATGTTCTTATACCTCATTCACCTTTAAGCCTCTCAATTCAGCAAGACTCAAATCCATTTAACCTTTACTGAATTAGGGCTGATGTAGAAGAGATCCCTCAGCCCTGTGGGAAGTCGCTTCGCTTCCCCCCAAGAGAGGCTTTAGAAGGTTTCCCCTCAAGAAGGGGTTAGGGCAGAACAAGATTTCAAGCTTCAAGTGCGTCAGTCCTTAATTTAATTGGTGTTGCTGATTCGGGAATGGCCTAGCTCTCTCAAAGGCAGATTTCTGTGTGGAAAGTCATCACTTTTAAATAACGGACATGGATGAAAGCAACGAGTTCTGCGGCTACAATTCATGGTAACTTTACAGTCGTTTCACTGAGGAAGTTATATGCTGGAGGACAAAGTCAGTACCCAGCAATGCTAATTTTGGTCTAAGTGTAGCAGTATGGGAATGGATGAAGTGCTGATAAAAAAGTCGTGTTCGTCCCAGATAGTCTGATTTGTATGCAATTTGCCAGCATTTACCTAGAGTTGACATCTCCTATTGATGGTCTACTGTCCATGGACGGACTGAAGCGTTATGGTTGAATCAGCAGGTTACGCCGAAGAGATTGATTTTCAGAAGTATTGGTTGGTTTTAAAAAGACGATGGCCAGTTGCGATGGGAGTGCTGACGGCCATTTTGATTCTGACTGCGTTGCAGATTCTACGGCAGAAACCCTCTTATCAAGCTGAAGCAAAAATTATCTTCAAGGAGAGCCGCACCTCAGCCCTGACAGGGCTTGGTGATGAGTCGTCCTTCGGGCAGCTTGAAACCATTGATCGTGATGCGGGCCCGCTGCAAACTCAGGCTGAAATTATTAAGTCTGTACCGATTGCGCAAGAAGTCATTCAGTCTTTGAATCTTGAGCTTGATCCTGAAGCACTGGCAGCTAGGCTCAAAGCGTCTCCTGTGAACGGAACTGACGTGCTGGAAGTGTCATTCACATCAGGCGATCCCGATCTTTCGTCGGCTGTTGTCAATAAAGTCGTTGATATTTATCTTGAGAGCAACGTTCGCTTAAATCGAGCAGAGGCGATTGCGGCTCGTGAGTTCATTATGCAGCAGTTGCCTGCTAGCGAAGCGGCGGTGAGGTTGGCAGAGGATGCCTTACGCCAGTTTAAGGAGGAGAATGGCATCGTTTCTCTGCTTAAGGAGGCAGATGCTGCGGTTTCAATTGTTTCTAAATTAGACGGTGAAATATCAGAAGCGCAGGCAAGGTTGTCAGAAGTTACTGCGCGAGTGCAAGTTATGCAAAGTCAGATTGGCTTGAATTCTGAGCAGGCGATTATTTTTGCTGCGTTGAGTCAATCAACTGGGGTGCAGGAAATTCTATCCCAACTTCAAGCGGTTCAAGCTGAGCTAGCGGTGGAACAAACGCGCTATCGCTCTGGACACCCCACTGTTGAGAATTTGCAGCGCAAACTTGACGGGTTAAATGCTCTGTTGCAGGAGCGGATTCAGCAAGTGGTGAGCAGTGAATCCACTGTGTCCATTGGGAATTTGCAGCTAGGGGAGCTACAGCAGGGCATTATTTCGGGGCTAGTCACTTTAGAATCTGAACGAGTGGGCTTGGAGCGACGCATTGGCTCTTTGTCGGGTGCGCAAGCGTCTTATCGGTTGCGGGCAGGCGCACTACCTGGGCTGGAGAAAAGCCAGCGAGAGCTTGAAAGGCGGCTCAACGCAGCTCAGACAACCTATGAAACTCTATTGACCCAACTGCAAGAGGTGCAGGTCGCTGAAAACCAAACGATTGGGAACGCCCGTGCCCTTTCCACAGCTATTATTAGCCCTCAGCGCCCGAATCGAAAAGTTAGCCTGGCGATGGGTGGAGGGATAGGACTATTACTGGCGTTTGCGGCAGCGTTTGCGGCAGACTTGCTGGATCGATCAGTGAAGACCCTTCGAGAAGCCAGAGACCTATTTGGCTATGTTCCTCTAGCCGTTATCCCGTTGTTCAATGGTAGAGGGTTGCAGCAGACTAGAACTTCATCAGATAAGTCAGATGGAGCGACTCCGAGGGTCATTCCACGAGACTTTCCTTTCTCCCCCATTGCAGAAGCCTATCAGATGCTGCAAGCCAACTTAAAATTTCTGAGTTCGGATAAAGAGTTAAAAACGATTGTCGTAACGAGTTCTGTGTCCCAAGAAGGCAAATCAGAAGTTGCGGCCAACCTTGCTGCTGCTGTCGCTCAAGTTGGACGACGAGTGCTCTTGGTCGATGCCAACTTGCGTCATCCCATCCAGCATCGAATTTGGGATGGTTTAAACACGATTGGTTTAAGCAATGTCATTGTTGAGCAACATAGCTTGGATGCTGCTGTTTGGGAAGTCATGCCCAATCTAGATGTTCTTCCTTCTGGGGTGATTCCTCCGAATCCCTTGGCGTTGCTAGACTCTCAGCGCATGATTGCTCTAATTCATGCGATGTCGATGGACTATGATCTCGTCATTTTTGATACTCCTTCCTTAGCGGGCACGGCTGATGCAGCAGTACTGGGTAAATTAGTGGATGGTTTGCTGCTCGTTGTGCGTCCGGGGGTCATTGATTCCGCCAGTGCGAATGCGGCGAAGGAATTTTTGAAGCAGACGGATCAGCATGTTTTAGGTATGGTGATCAATGGAGTCAATGTCAATATTGAACCGGATAGTTACTTCTATTATTCGGGAGGTGCTAACGGGCGAGACTTCACCTCTCAAACGGTGACTGCGACTGAATTCATTTCAACTACAGTTTCGCCTAAAATCTCTGAGGGTAAACCTCGTCGATGAGTTACCTGCTCTGCTTGGGCACTGAACTGAGTCACAGATGTACTTTCCCCTAGCGGTTGCTGTGATTCAATCAATACTAACTTAAATTGCAAATTGGGCAGATCAACGCCTGAAATCGTGCTCTTGTCACCCTGATTCAATCCAAAATCCCTCATCGAAAATTCAAAATGGTATCAAATGTGTAGTAAAAATCACCGCATTTTTTTATCAGCAGTTTCTACAATCGTTTTTGTTGCTTCTGCGTCATCAACACTGGCGCAGACAGATCCGCTATTTCCTGAACTGACCCCATCTGCACCTGAACTGGGTGTTGAAGCGCCTCCATCTGACTATATTTTGGGCCCTGGTGATGAAATTGAAATTACTGTCTTTGAATATGACGAGTACACCGGGAAGAAAGTCATCTTGCCCGATGGAACGTTAACCCTACCCCTGGTAGGCAGTATCGAAGCGGAAGGCAAGACAACCGACGAACTGGCTCAAACCTTAGCCTTCCGCCTGGAATCGCTTTTGGTTAACCCAGTAGTGACAGTGAATCTCACCACACTGCGCCCGGTAGTGGTTCAGGTATCGGGTGAAGTCATGCGTCCTGGACCTTTGCAGTTAATAGAGGAAATGACGCTCAGTGCGGCTTTGGTGCAAGCGGGCGGCATCACCCCCCATGCGGATGTTCGGCAAGTTGCCATTCAGCGAAACGCTCCTAATGCTGATTCTACTGCGATGACGGTGAATTTGTGGGATGCCCTCAGTTCGGAAGATGCATACAATAATCCAGTTTTGCGATCTGGAGACTCAATCTATGTGCCCCGTTTGGCCGCCGATGCAACAGTCGATCGGCGGCTGTTATCGCAGTCTAGTTTGGCTCCGGCAACGATAAAAGTGAGAGTGGTGGGTGAAGTCAATCGACCGGGTGAAATTGATATCTCGCCCAATAGTTCAATTTCTAGTGCTGTTGCCATTGCGGGTGGTCCCACTGATGATGCTCGCTTAAGCCGCGTTGCTTTCATTCGCATGAGTGAAGCGGGGCAGATTGAGCGACAAACGATTGACCTCCGCAACTTGATTGATAGTTATCAGGTGCAAGAAGGTGATGTAATCATTGTGCCTGAAAGCAACGCTTCCTCAATTTTGGATGTAGCCAGCCGATTTGTGCTGAATCCTGTCAGTTCTGTTCTCAATCTCTTTTTGAACCTAGATAGATTTATTGAGGCAGTGGATGGCGGAACACAGTGAAATGGATTCAGAAAATGTTTGAAAAGTCTGATTAGGGGCTTGATCAACTTGATTTGCCACCGGCTGTGATTCTGGCATCTGTGATTCTGTCTTGTAATTTTCCTGTTGCCGATCGAAAAAGCTAACTGCTCTAGTGCTTTACATCCTAAGAAACCAACTTTTCAAGCAAAGCTAGAACCATTCATTTAACGTTTCGTGTATATACAAATACATCGCTTCTGAACTTTATGCGGTTTGGTTGGTTTTGGCATGACCAGCTATGTCTTACGATGAAAGGACTTTACGTTGTAACCGTTTTTCCGATTCACTTTAGTGAATCGCGTTCATGCTAGCTTTGAAGTACTCAGTAGTTTCCGCATGAATTGCAAAGAGCCGATGAAGAAACGGTTTAACCTCTAGCAATTTTACGGAAGATTCAAGTATTATCCTTACCAAATTTAATTTTCACAACTTGCTAACTCAATTATTCAAACAGAGTTAGTTTAAAACTCACGGAGGTGTATCAGGGATGCAGCAGCGTGGTGTCACGGTTTGGTTTACAGAATTAAGCGGAGCCGGGAAAACAACCCTTTGTCAAACGCTAAAGCATGAGCCACGGGCACAGGGACATAGGCTTGAAGTTTTAGATGGTGATGTAATCCGTGAGAATTTGACAAAGGGACTGGGTTTTACTAAAGCCGAGCGGGATGAAAACATTCGTCGAATTGGGTTCGTTGCTCAGCTTCTGACTCGCAATGGTGTGATTGTTCTGGTCTCTGCCATTTCACCCTATTGGGACATCCGCGAAGAGGTACGGCAGAGAATTGGCGACTTCATTGAGGTGTATGTGAGTGCGCCGCTTGAGGTCTGCGAAAAGCGAGACGTGAAAGGGCTATATCAGCGAGCTAGAGCCGGAGAAATTAAAAACTTCACAGACATTAATGACCCCTACGAGCCGCCTCTAAAGCCAGAGGTGAACTGTAGAACCGATCAAGAAACGCTGGAGGAAAGCCTAGCGAAAGTTTGGAGCAAGTTAGAAGAATTGGGTTCCGTTGGTGAGCGGGTGACCGTGACAAGTGTACGCTAGGTCACAGTGCTTTTTGGTTTCAATTGCATCTGCAATTACAGCCTTTTCTAGGTCGATCGGGTACAAGTGAATGGGGGACAGTGCCTCGGTGTGGAGATGTAGCCCGCACCTCCACCCCTCACCAGAATGAAAACGACCGTAAGACTAGAGAAGTAATCAGCGATACAGTAGACAAATCGATTGCCGTCCATTGCATTTCATCCATGCGTCCCAAGCATTACAGCAGTTCTCACCTTCTCATTGGGCTACCTAAGTCTAACCAGTTGTTGAAAGTTGTGATTTGAATAGAAATGCCTCAGAATAGAATCGCTGTAAACAGCATTAACATTGATTAGAGTGTCAATCAAATATGGGTGTTGAACGGTGTCTACGGGGCTTTGTAGCGCATTGAACGAGATTGGGTATGTCAGTAGTTAATATATGTGAAGGTTAAATGAACCCTTATGGAATCGCAGACTAAGTTTAGAACGCTCAGTAAGACTAGAATTCTGTTTTGGGGAATTCAGCGAAGTGGTAACCATGCCCTCATAAACTGGATTTTTGAACAGTATAAAGAGCCAAAGATGTTTCTGAATCATCAGTCCTTTGGTGAAGAACTGAAGGCAAGCCCGACTCGTTCTCTTGCATCTCTTGGCAGTGAACACTGTGAAACCCCTAAAGTCATCTATTCTCAAAAAGATAAACAAGATTGGCAAGCCATTTGGAATAATCCAGAACATGGACTCAATGAATGCTTGATTGTTTCGTTTGAAAATCATGACATTAGCAAAATCTCATCGGAACAATATCTAAATGGATGTCAGGTGATTGATGATAGTGTGGTTGGAGCTAGCGAAAATACAATCAACGTGATCCTGCTTCGAGATCCATTCAATATGTGGATGAGCTACTCGCCAGAAACTGGTAAAGCTCATGACCCCTGTCTTTGGAAAGTTTATGCCAAGGAGTATCTCGGTATCACAAACTCTTTACCCAACAAGGTTTGTGTAAGCTTCAATCAATGGTTTTCTGATCAAGGCTATAGAAATAGTCTATCGAAAGCGCTAGGAGTTCCCTTTTCTGATCAAGGTTTGAACAAAGTGAGCCAACATGGTGGCGGCAGTAACTTTGATGGCACTAAATATGATGGTGCAGCTCAGAAGATGAATGTTTTGAACCGATGGGAGCAATCCAGAAACTTCTTGAAGAAACGGCAACTGTTGAGGGTGCTGCGCGGAGACAAGGAGATGAACGACCTTGTTAAAACTATCTTTCCAGATTTAAACCAAAAGTGGAATAGGCTGACACTTGGCAACTTTTGGTACTACCTCTAACTCAATTTTTGGTAGCAAGAAGATTGTTTCAGAAGCTTATTGAATGGGATTCATTTTGTCTTTCAGGCTTGTATTTATCGTTCTAGTTAAGGTTTAAGTCTGACTATGGTAGCAAGTGGAAGCCTAAGGCAATTAGTGAAGCAAAACTTTCCCTTTGGCGAGCAAATTTCTCGGCAAGTGCAACACTGGAAGCGGACTCGCAAGAAGGAAGCCATTAAGTCAAAAAATTCTGATATTTACAGCCGCATTTTATCGCCGAGTGATGGCAATGCGTTGATTGCTCAATCTTTGGCAGAAGGTTCACCTTTGATGGTCAGCCGATTTGGTGACATTGAAGCCGAAGTTGTCCATGACTATCTGAACGGAGGTTACCAGACAATACTACATCGGTTAACCTATACGGCAGGGATCTTTCCCATTGAGAAAGAGATTTTGGATCGATATAGCCAGCTTTTTCTGGAGTCATCAAAAGCTATCGATATTCTGGGCGTTTGGTTCCAGAAAGGAGAGCCAGAAATTATTCGATACTCCTGCCCAAATGCTTCGCTGATGCCTTTAGCGATGCTGGAACCTTACTTCCATGATTCTCCTTGGAGCAAGATGCTGGAGGGGAAGCGAGTTTTAGTGATTCATCCTTTTGCACAAAGCATTGCAGAGCAGTATAGAAACTATCGACAATTGCTTTTTCAAAATCGCCAGATTCTACCAGAATTTGAGTTGATTACTATCAAAGCAGTACAATCTTTGTGCGGAATTAAAACAGAGTTTGACACATGGTTTGATGCTTACGATTGGATGTGTAATCGAGTTCAAGAGCAGGAATTTGATATTGCGATTTTGGGTTGCGGTGCCTATGGTTTGCCTCTAGCAGCGTATATCAAATCGTTAGGGAAACGATCTATTCATCTTGGCGGCGCAACCCAAGTGCTGTTTGGAATTCGAGGTAAGCGCTGGGATATTATTCCGTTCTATCAATCTCTCTATAACGAACATTGGGTAAGACCGAAACCAGAGGAGACTCCCAAAATTCCGAAAACTTCTTATTGGTGAATCTTTTGTAGCTACCAACAGCTTGCATTGAATTAACTTCACTTCAGTCAAAGACCATATGAGGACTGAAAGCCAATTATCGAAACTTGCGAAAGGGCGAAATATGTCAAAGAACATCTTACAAAAGGTCACTGAAGTCAGTAAAACTGCTTTGAAATATATGGCATCTCCCTTGCGTTCGGGAAATATTGTCATGTTTCATATTGGGCGTAGCGGAAGCACTGTTTTAGGAGATTTGCTAGATCAACATTCATCTGTGTACTGGGATGGGGAGATTTATCAATCATTCTATAGAGCATGGGAAAGCGTAACGAACCGGATTCAGATTTGGGGAGCAAGATTGAAACCGATCCGTTGAGGTACTTACGTAAGCGAATGTACCGCGCAGGAAATAGATTCTACGGCTGTGAGATCAAGTTTTTTCACCTCGATATTCTTAAGCTTGACTTAAAGGATTTTGTTGACCAGCTTTCTAGCATGGGATTTACTCATTTCATCGTGCTTGAACGCAAGAATTATCTGAGAAAAATTGTTTCATCTAAGGTTGCTAAGCTTTCCCAATATCACATCAAACCAGGCGAAGCAGCACCAAGCATTCAAATTCATCTAGACCCGCAGCAAATTACGCTAGAGCGGCATACTCGAACCTTAATTGAGTGGTTGGAAGAATACCAAAATCAATTTAATTCCCTTGAAAAGCTTTTGGAGGATTATCAAACGCTGAAATTAACCTATGAAGAGGACATTTCTTCATCCCCGCGCATTGCTTATCAGCAAGTTCTAAAGTTTATTGGAATTGAAGTTAGTGATGAAAATGGCCCGGCAATTCGATATGCCAAAACGAATTCTCGTCAACTTAGCCAGATTATTACTAATTTTGATGAGGTAGAGGCTGCGCTTCGCAAAACTCCTTTTGAATGGATGCTTTGCGAGTAGGCATAGTAACAGTAATTCAGAGGAAATTGGTAATCCCCAAATCTTGACTTTTCATCTTAGGAGGAAAATTAATATGGTAGGAACGCAAGAGATTACTCAACTCAAAGAAATGCAGGCAAAGTTGCCGACTTTTTCTATTGTTTACGAAACAGAAAACTTGACTAGCGTAGAGTTGGATAATATCTACCGCAGTCTATCTTCCATTGCGGCTCAAGAAGTTTCGCCAGATCAAGCAAACGAGTTTTTGATTATTGATGGCGGCTATGCACCAGAGCAGGTGATTCAAGAGCTTTGCTCGATGTATCCGTGGGTGACGGTGAGACGGATACCGCAAATCAGCTATTACTCTGCAAAGATGGCAGGGGCCCAGCTAGTCAGCGGTGAGGTGGTTGTTTTTCTAGACTCAGACTGTGTGTATACGCCTAACTGGCTGAAAGATGTGCTGACTGTTTTTGCTAACAATCCTGCCGTCAATATTGTTGCAGGCGAAACCAGTACGAAAGTCAGAAACTCCTATGAGTTGGCTATTGCAATGCACTATTTCTTCCCACGATTTTCAAACCGCGAGGAGCCTTATGTTTCTCGCGAATATTTTATGAATGCTGTGGCGTTTCGTCGCGATTTTCTGATTGAGAATCCGATTCCAACCAATGTCTCCCTCTATAGGGGCAACTGCAACTTGCATTGTGCTTACCTACGCACCAAAGCGCATCAAATTTTGAAGCATCCGCAAGCACAGGCCCTTCACGAACCTCCGACACTATCGTTTTTGACGTGGCGTTACCTTCTGAGAGGGCGGGATCGCATCTTGAAGCAGCATTTTCAGGATCAAATTATTAACCATCCAGACCAGCCTCCACTTGATCTGCCTTCCTTCACGTTCCTTCAGAAGGTGCAGGGTGTATTCTCTACTCTCTCTCGATTCAAACCGTTTCGTATCGCTAAAATCCGCACCTCTTTAAAAGAAGATCCAAAGCGTATTTTCAGTTTTCCTCTAGCGATCCCCTTCTTTCTGTGGTTTGAGTTGCTATACGCAATCGGTGGCATTGTCACTTACTTTCAGCCGAACTTAATCCGCGACATTTATTACAAAGTGTCGAGTGAATGTGGTGATAGTGAGTCTTCGGCAGAAGTAGTGTCTACGCAGGATTAAGGTAGGTCAATATGAGAGAACAGTTGACAAGGTTAGTTGGCGAAAGGTATGTGGCTCGCACAAAGCTGGCATTGCAGTATGATTGGAAAGCATTCTCGTTGGGGCGTGTTGAAGAGAAACAAATGCCCACTGTGCAGCCTGTCATTATTGGTGCGTTAGGTGGATCAGGAACTCGGTCATTTGTTAGCATTTTGCGCCAAGCAGGGCAGTGGATGGGCGACTGGAATGATCCTAAAACAGAAGACGCATTAGCGATGCGAGTCTTTCTTGCCCGATGGTTTGACGATATTTTTGCATCGATTCAGGCAGATAGTCCTGCTCCTGCACGGGCAGTGAATGCGTTTTATCGTGCAACTCAGATCCATCGGACAGAGCTGTCTGACCCGATGATGCCTTGGGGGTGGAAAAACCCTAGGAATATGTGGCTGATTCCTTTTTACGCTCAGTTTTTTCCTGGCTTAAAATTCATCCACGTCGTTCGAGATGGTCGGGACATGGCGTTGAGCAAGAACCAATTCTTGCTTCAGGAACACGGAGACGCGGTTTTGGGTAAGCAGTGGCGACAAAATCCAATTCAGTCCCAATTGGATCTTTGGGAGCGGGGCAATCGTTTGGCTCAAACCAGCGCTGAACGCTATCTCAATCCCAACAACTACCTGCTCATCAAATACGAGGACTTGTGTACCAACCCTGATGCGGCCGTAAAGAGTATGTTTGACTTTCTTGAAGTTCCCCTGTCAGAGGAGATCTTGGCTGCCTGCATGAAGCTCATATCTCCTTCTCGACGCATTGGCTCTTGGGAAAGTTCGCGAGCATCAGAGTTAGAAAACATGGAGCCAAGAGTATTTGATGCGCTGAGAGAGTTCGGCTATGTGTGAGTTCTGCTGAGCTTAAGAGGATGTCTGAGAAGTACAAACTGGCTGGAGTTGTCCCTTTAAATTCTCTATTTTGGAGAACTATGAATCAGAAAGTCTTAGAAAAATCATTCCTTTGTCAGTCCTTTTGGGGGCAGTTTGGAGAACAAGTTTGGCTTTTCAAATATCCTCTAAAAATATTCTCTAAAGATGGTGTGTACTAGACGAACAGGTTGGTTTTGATGCCATTTTACTCTGGATAATCCTAAGTAATTTAAGGTGAAACTCAATGCAGAGATCTTTACGGTGAGGCTAAGCTGTTGCTGAAGGTTTGAAGCTTAAATAAGTAACTGTGTAAGTAACTTTTTCTGATTGTAACGAGAACTAGGTTTGCCGTAAATGCTCTAAAGGGCTTTGGCAGCTTCCATAATGAACTAAATAACTATCACGTCAAATGGTGAACTATCTCTCAAAGATCCTGTACGTTCTTCCTGGTTCAAAAGTAGGACTCGTTTGGCTGCTGCTTTTGTTTGTATTTACATCTGTGCTGGAAGCCTTGGGAATTGGGCTGATTGGGCCTTTTCTCGCAATCGCTTCCAACCCAGAGTCAATCGAGAGAAACAGATGGTTAAGCCTGATTTATTCGTACCTCAATCTTCAATCGACTGCCCAATTCATTCCAATTCTTGGTTTGATCATCTCAATCATTTTTGTTGTTAAATCAACGCTCAATTTTTTTGCTAAAACCTATGTTATTAAATATAGCTTTGATCAGAAGGGGCAATTGTGCCTCAAACTGCTTAACGCTTATCTATCAGTTCCCTATACATTCCATCTGAGCCGCAATACATCTGGCTTAATTAAAAACATTATTGTCGAAACGAATAAGTTTTGTACTGCCTGCCTTGTTCCTTTGCTAAATGCCGTAGCAAACCTGGTTGTGATGAGCGTTTTGCTGGCATTGCTCTTCCGCACAAGTCCGTTGTTTCTCGGCTTAATTCTAGCGATTTTACTTCCGGTCTTCCTGGTATTTAACAAACTTGGAGGGCTGTTTAGAAGATGGGGTCAGCAGTCGTCTGATTCCCAGAAGGAGATTATTCGTATTATCAATCACGCTTTAGGGGGAATTAAGGAAACTCATGTGATTGGCTGCGAACCGTACTTTGAAAAGCAAATGGAAAAGCAAATTCATTTGCTGGAAAAATCGAAGACGCTATTTCATGCCTCTCAGTTGCTTCCAAGAATGACGATCGAAACTCTGTTAGTGATTTCGATTGTTGCATTCGTTTGCTTGTTTTCCATGAGCCAATCCGAGCAAGAAATTACTTCTGTTTTGGGCGTTTTCGCGATTGCTTCTGTGCGTTTAATTCCGACGGCTAGCCAGTTAATTCAGGGGCTGGGACAGATGCAAAACAGCGCCTATGCTGTTGATATGCTCTATCTTGATTTGAAAGAGCTAGAAAAGGTTGAGGAAGCTAATAATTCGACCCGCCGAAGAATAGGTTCCGAAAAAAGAAAATTTGGTGATAGTGAATCTAGAGATCGCTTGATGCCTTTTAATGACCAGATTGATCTGAAACAAATTACCTATTCCTATCCTCATGTTCCTAGTCCTGCTGTTGATGGTGTTTGTTTGACGCTCAAGAAAGGCCAATCTGTGGCCTTAATCGGCCGTTCTGGGGCAGGAAAAACGACTCTAGTTGATATTATTTTGGGTTTGCTCAGACCTGATCAAGGAGATATTTGTGTTGATGGCGTATCCATCTATGATGATTTGCGCTCTTGGCAAAATCTTGTTGGCTATATTCCGCAATCTATCTTTTTGACCGATGATACGATCGAGCGGAATATTGCTTTTGGAGTGCCCGACCACTCGGTTGACCCAGAAAAGCTGAATCAAGCCATCAAAGCGGCTCAGTTAGAGGAACTGATTAACCAACTTCCCGATGGCATCAGAACGCCTGTAGGTGAACGCGGTGTGCGTCTATCTGGAGGACAGCGGCAGCGTATCGGTATTGCCCGTGCCCTTTACCACGGCCGAGAAATTTTAGTGCTAGATGAGGCAACATCTGCTCTGGATAATGAAACCGAGGGTTTGGTAACTGAATCTATTCAATCGCTGTCGGGGCAAAAAACAATGATTATTATTGCTCATCGTCTTTCTACAATTGAGCATTGCGATTGTGTATACATGATGGACAAAGGGCGTGTTGTAAAATCAGGTAGCTATGAAGAGGTTGTTTTAGCGAGTTAATTAACTGCACTACTGTAATTTATGCAGAAATAGGACAATTTTGATAGAACTTGAGGAACAACATTGAGGAGTTGAGGCAAGCTATTCTTGAGTTGGATTTATTGAATTATGTTGAAAGTATTCACACCTGCATCTCCTGAATTCTCCGATGTTGATGTGTCGGTTATTATTCCTACCTACAATCGAACTGTAATGTTGAGAGAATCGCTGAATAGTGTATTTTCTCAGGATTTTGATGGTGTGGTTGAAGTGGTTGTAATCGACGATAACTCTAAGGATGAAACTTCTAAGATTATTTGCCAGGAATATCCAAAGGTTCATCTAATTAGCCTTGATAGCAATGTTGGGGCTTATGCTGCCCGAAATTTAGGAATTTCTAAGTCGAAGGGAGAACATATTGCTTTTCTTGATTCCGATGACCTTTGGAAGCCCGATTATTTGAAAACTCAGCTTGCCGCATTGAAAGGAAAAGACCGGCATTTTGTGGTTAGCGATTTGATTAGTTGGAACACTCAAACGAGTCGAGAAGAACTTAGAGTTCAAAGACCTAACCTGGTAAAATATCAGTCGCCAATTCACCATTTGTTGGCTGGAGGAAGTTTTATCTCTAGTCCTTCATCGGCCATTTTCCCAAAGTCGCTGATGGATGAAATTGGGTTATTTAGCGAGGAGCGCATTGCTTCCGATACAGATTTGTATATTCGATGTTTGCTGGCGGGCTATTCTCCTATTTTTACAGCGTTGCCAACTGTAATTAAAAGGAAACACGGCAAGGATCAGTTAACTGATATTCGTAATTTTGAAGCGAGGAAGAAGGGGCGCTTAGAGCGCGCTAAGAAGTATCATCCTTTGGTCAAAAAACAGTTTGATATTGCCCCACTTCAACAAATATATGCCGAAATTCATGCCGAGTTTGCAAGTCGATATTTGGGTAATAAATGGTTTTTAAGCTGGGTTAATTCTTCGTTGGCTTCCGCAAATCACGCTTCTCCCATGTATGTTCTATCTAACATGGGGAAGGACTTGAAAACATTCATTTCTGTTCGGGCCAGGTCAATTAGTAAATCCTCTAAACCTATTAATTCAGTGCATGGAGTGTGAGCGAAACGACCTATGAATGAGGCAGTTATTCCCTTTGTTTCCGTGATCATTCCAGTCTATAATGATGCTGAAAGATTGCAGATTTGCTTGAAATCTTTACAAGACCAAACTTATCCGAAAGAGCAGTATGAAATCATTGTGGTTGACAATGGTTCTACTGATTCTCCTCAAGGCATAGTTGATCAATTTTCTCAAGCTCGAATGGATTGTGAAAGCAAACCTGGCTCATATGCTGCCCGCAATAAAGGTATTCTTTTAGCCAAAGGAGAGGTTATTGCTTTCACTGATGCCGATTGTATTCCTGCATCTGATTGGATTGAGAAGGGTGTGGAAATTTTATTGAAAACTATCAACTGTGGGCTGGTTGCAGGGCGGGTTGATTTGTTCCTTCATGATCCGACTCAGCCAACACCCGTTGAGCTTTACCAGAAGCTAACTTCATTCCGGCAGGAAGCATATGTCAAAAACCTGAAATTTGGCCCGACAGCCAATGTTTTTACTTTCAAGCACGTAATTGATGCAGTTGGCCTTTTCAACGACAGTTTGAAATCTGGAGGCGATTTTGAGTGGGGGAATCGCGTTTTTTCGGCTGGCTATCAGCAGACTTATGCAGATGGTGTTAAAGTTGCCCATCCTGCAAGGCGTTCTTTTCAAGAATTATACCGTCGTCAGGCTAGAATTATTGGCGGAAAGTTCGATTTGTTAGAAAAGAAGCGTTATTCCTTAAAAGGTTTTGCCAGAGTCTTGCTAGTAGATATTAGAAGAACTTTGAATATGCTCTTATTGATTTGCAAAACTGATAAGTTAGATGGAGTTGATCAGAGACTTAAAGCGATGATGGTTGCTCTATTTGCAGGGTATGTTTTGATCTCTGAAAAAACGGCTTGTCAACTAAGAGGTGGCTCTGGCGTGTACCGATAAGTAGATTTGATAAGTAGATTCGATAAGCAATTAATGTTCGCAATATTTTGACTTAGCATCCCATACATGGAAATTTAGAGGGCACAATGTTAGATTGGCAACTCAAAACTCCTGTCGCTTTTCTGGTATTTAATCGACCGGATACAACTGAAAAAGTTTTTGAGGCAATTCGGCAAGCCAAACCCCCCAGACTGTTAGTGGTCGCAGATGGGCCTAGGACAAACAAGCCAGGAGAGGCTGAAAAATGTGCTGCTGTGCGGACCATTATTGAACGAGTAGACTGGGACTGTGAAGTGCTGAAAAACTACGCCGACGAGAATATGGGCTGCAAACGGCGGGTTTCTAGCGGTCTAGATTGGATTTTTAGCAAGACAGAAGAAGTGATTATTTTGGAAGATGACTGTCTACCAGATCTCACCTTCTTCAGATATTGCGAAGAACTCTTGGAGAAGTATCGCTATGATACGCGAGTGATGATGATTAGCGGCGCGAATGTTTTAGGAGAGTGGAAAGCTGACATTCAGAGCTATTGTTTCTCGTATTTTGGTTCTATTTGGGGTTGGGCATCGTGGAGAAGAGCATGGAGCTATTACGATGTGGAAATGAAGCTTTGGGCTGACCCAGAAGTAAAGACCAGAATTCGAGATATTGTTGCTGATCCTAAGCGTTATCCAGCCGTTCAAAAGCTGTTTGATTCTGTTTACTCAGGAGAAGTAGACACCTGGGATTTCCAATGGTTCTATACTCGTTTATTACAATCGGGGCTATCAATTATTCCAGCTAGAAATTTAGTTTCTAACCTTGGTTTTGGTGCAGAAGGTACGCATAACAAAAACAGCGATGATCCGAGAGCTAATATGTCTTTAGAACCGATGGTTTTCCCTCTAGAACCTCCCCGTGGTATGGCAGCTGATCGAGACTATGACGACGAGCGTTATCGGCGATTCTGGAAGAAAAAGAGCATTCTTCAACGGGCTGTTCGCAAGCTGAAGCGCACCCTCAGCCGATAAGTCTATCAGTTGGTTATGGCTGAGCATGGATATGGCTTATAGTTCTTTGGGGCAGTGACACCATGATCAAGACAATACGTAAACTGTATTACTCGCTGCCACGTTCTGTGCAACGCCAGTTCCTGCGAACGGTCAGTTTTCTGAGTTTTGTAAGGCGGGCCGGGGTCTTAATTTGCAATGATTATATTCAACTGTCTATCCACAACGTTGAGCAGGTTGTTGGCAAGTATAAGCAAGGTATTAAGTTTCATCAGTTAGTAGAAGAAAACACTAAGGCGACTCGATCTGCTAGCCACCTTGACGGGCAAACTGTAGCAGCGATTCAGCCTCTAATTGCCAAAACTGAAACCGTTATTTTAGATATTACTCAGGCAGAATTTTCTCTTCGCAACAACCACTTATTTGACCCCAAACTAAACGCGATCGATGAGTGTGGATTGCAGTTTGAGAAGATGCCGGTTCACAGAAAATTACTCTCAAAAACAGCTCGAAAAATTGACGGTACGATGGCTTACTTATCCAATGTTGAGCCATCGAATTACTATCATTGGATGTGCAGAACTCTACCGCTTGTCCGGGTTTATCAGCAGTTCTTTGATTTACAGGAAATAGACTTTTTCTACGTTGGCGATTCAGAACTAAAGGATTTTCACAAAGAAAGTTTGGCGCGAGTTGGGATTAAACCTGCCCAAATTTTGCAAGAAGCCTGCACTGCCGATCGCATCCTTGCCGCTATCAGTACTAGAACCAAACAATTTGGATCGGCTCCTGTAATTCAAGCGAACTATGACTTTAGTAGAGGCTTATTTCGTCAGGAAATCGAGACCAATGCTGCTATCCAACGGCACCGAATTTATGTGCAAAGAGGAGATGTTAAGCGTAGGAAAGTAATCAATGAGAGCCAAGTGATTGAGCATCTTTCAGCCTATGACTTTATCCCAGTCCGAATGGATAACAAAACCTTATTGGAGCAGGTGCAAATTTTTTCTCAGGCTGAAATGATTGTTGCGCCTCACGGTGCGGCTCTCACCAACCTACTTTTTGTTCAGCCAGAGGTGAAAGTGATTGAGCTAATGCCTTGGGGTTACGTTAACAATTGTTTTTATGTTTTATCTAATTATGCAGGGGCAGATTATTTCTATTTGCAAAGTGAAGCCATTGAGCAAAAGCAAGCTTTAGATGAACATTATTTAGATCTTTATGTAGATATCAAGAAGCTAGATGCAATTTTACAGAAAGCCTTGCTTGAGTCATTTAATAACGTTGCATAATAGATAGAAAAATATTGGCTAAAAATTTTGTTTTTGTGAGCAGTTTTTGTAAACGGTGAGATGAGAAGTCAGTAGTGCTTATTGTTGGTTGAAGCTCCTACAGCGCACCGTTGCTCAAGACTTCCTCAAAAAAAATTCTCAGGCGATTGATTTAACTCAGCGGGAGCGCTCTCATATGTCTTCTAAAGCTTTAATTATTACTGGAATGCACCGGAGCGGCACATCTTTGACTGCTCATTATTTGAACGACTGCGGAATTTATATCGGCGATCGGCTCACGAGTTCAGATTTGGATCAATCTCGTGGCTTTTACAGCGGTCACCACGAAGATCGGGAATTCTCCGATTTTCACAAATCTGTTTTGAAGCAGAAAGGAATTGATGCATTTTTGGGGCGCAGATTTAGCCTGCCAGTTCAATTTAAGCTGCCAATTCGAGTTAGTGCGGAAGACAGACAAACGGCTCTAAATTTGGTTGCATCCAGAGCAGATTTGCCGCAATGGGGTTGGAAAGATCCGAGAACCAGTTTGTTTCTAGACTTTTGGCATAGCGTACTGACCGATGGCAGCTATTTGTTTTTGTTCCGTCATCCCTTAGCAGTCGTTGATTCGCTGATTCGGCGTGGGGCTGAGAAGCACATTGTCCGCAAGCCGGTGATTGGTTTACGAGTTTGGAAACTCTACAATCAGCAAGTTTTGCAGTTTTGGAAGCAGCATCAAACTGTTGGTTTACTCTGCGATATTGATGAACTAATTCGCGATCCCAATGCTGTGCGGCTCTACTTACAAGAAAAGATGAACTTCCAGCTAAATCCGGTTCCGCTGGATGGCATTTTCAAAGAGCAGGCTTTTCGGACAGAATATTCGCCTGAAATGGAACAACTGAAAGACAAGCATCCCCGTGAATTAGCTGACTGCCTCAGCCTATACGAAGAAATGCGATCCTTGTCTAACCTGAAAATATCCAATCCAGAGTTGCCAGTTCGTTAATGTTTTGGTTGTGCAGTGGCAGAAGGATGATTTGAAATGAAGGTTGCATTTCTTAGCGTTGAGGACGATGGCTCTGGCTCGACCCGTGCCGCCTACCGATTACATTGCTGCCTCAAACAGGCGGGCATTCAGTCGCAGATGCTAGTGCAGTCCAAACATCGAGATGACAAAACGGTGATTGGGTTACCCGCCAAAACTGGGGTCGGCAAAATTGTGTCGGGTTCCAGGAGTATTCTAGATCGTCTGCCTCTGAAGCTCTACAGCCAGCGAGAAAGCACTTCCTTTTCGCCCCAATGGTTGCCAGATCGGATCGGCGCGAAGGTGGCTCAACTCAATCCAGATCTGATCAGCCTGCAATGGGTCAACTTGGGATACCTCCAGATCGAAACCCTCGCGAAGTTCAAGAAGCCGATCGTCTGGACACTGCGAGATATGTGGGCATTTACGGGCGGATGTCACTACAACGGTGAGTGCGATCGGTACACGAAATCTTGCGGGGCTTGCCCTCAGCTTCACAGCCAGCGAGATGCAGATTTGTCCCGATGGATCTGGCAGCGCAAAGCCAAGGCCTGGAAAGAAGTAGACCTGACGATTGTTGCCCTCAGCTCTTGGTTGGGTGATTGTGCCGCGGCTAGCTCTCTATTTGGTGATCGCCGCGTTGAAGTCATTCCCAATGGCATCGATACCGACACTTATCGCCCAATTGACCGCCAAACCGCCAGAGCCTTGCTCAACCTGCCGCCAGACAAGCGGCTAATTTTGTTTGGAGCCGTCAATGCCGCCAGCGACAAGCGAAAGGGCTTCCATTTGCTGCAACCTGCTTTACAAAGCTTACGTCAGATGCTTTCATCCAATGATGTAGAACTCGTCATATTTGGAGCATCAAAACCTGAAAATCCACCGGATCTCGGTTTTACTACGCGCTATTTGGGAACCTGGAATGATGACCTCTCTCTAGCGCTGCTATACTCTGCCGCAGATGTCTTTGTTGCCCCTTCGGTACAAGAAAATCTCGCCAACACGGTTTTAGAGGCACTCGCTTGTGGGCTTCCCTGTGTAGCCTTTAAGATTGGCGGTATGCCAGACTTGATCGAACATCAATACAATGGCTATTTGGCAAAACCCTACCACGTTGAAGACCTGACTCAAGGAATGCTTTGGATTCTGGAAAATGCAGAGCGTCACCAAAAGTTATCTAATGCAGCCCGCCAAAAAATTGAAGCCGAGTTCACCATGAAAGCCACCGGAACCAAATATTTGTCGCTGTTTACTGAACTTCTAGAAAACCAATGATCAACCAAACGAAGACCTAAGCAGAGGGCAGCCATGCAGTTCGGAATACTTTGGAGAAAACTTGAACCCATACTAGCGGGCATCTGCCTCTGGTATGTGACTGAACCTCACGATAAAACAATTGGAATTCTTGATCGGCTGCTGGTTGCCTTCTATTACTTGTTCGTTCTGATAATTGTGATCAAATATTGGAAGTCGATCCTGTATTTTCTAGTCCAAGACAAGATTTTACTGCTATTTCTGTTGCTGCCGCTGGTTTCCATACTCTGGTCAACTAATCCTGAAGTGTCTCAGGCTCGCTTCAATCGGGTCGTGTTGCGGTCGGCGCTCTTTGGGGCCTATTTAGCCAGTCGCTACAGCCTTAAAGAACTATTGCAGTTGGTCACAATTACGTTGGGGGTGTCTACTATTGCAAGTACTGTAGTAGCTTTGGTGTTACCAGCCGGACAAATGCGCGGCAAGTTTGAAGGTGCATGGCAGGGACTACATGGGCACAAAAACAGCTTTGCCCGCCTCATGGCTTGGACAGCAACAAACTTTGCTGCTCTAGCTTTGTATAAAGCTAAAGACCGACGGAAGCATTTCGGTGGATTTTGTCTAGCTTTTATCGGTCTGTTTTTTAGTCAAGCCAAATCCTCTTTAGCAATTTGTGCTGGGGCCTTGGCACTGTTACCGCTTCACTCGTATTTTTTGCGGGCATATCGGTCTAGAACATTCCTGATCACTCTCTCGTTGTGCTCAGTGATTGGGGTAACTTCATGGATGGCAAATAGCCTGGAATTCCTAATCGTTGACGTTTTAGGTAAGTCACTTACGCTGAGCGGTCGTACTGTAATTTGGGAGTATTTTGTTAGCAGAATTTCAGAACGACCTTGGCTAGGGTATGGCTATGAGGCATTTTGGACAAATCCAGATGAAGTGTTTCGGGCCAGGCAATCGCTGTCATTTTTTTCGGGTCATGCCCACAGCGGCTTTATTGATATCACACTCCAACTTGGACTGATTGGGTTGTCTCTGTTTGTGCTTAGCTTCCTGACCACTTTAGTCAGAACAATTTATCTAATCAGCGTGACAAAATCGATTGAGTATTTTTTGATGTTGATCTTTCTATTTGTGATGTTCTCGTCTCAATTTACTGTCGGAATTACTATTCTGAAAGACAACATTTTTTGGGTTTTGTACATCACAATTGCTACGCTAACAGCAGTAGAAATGAGCCGACTGCGGATTGCCTCGCAAAACAAACCCCCTGAAGAAGTATCACCAAGTCCGAGTTTTTCATAGTGGGCTTCGCTATTTTTGAGATTGGAAATAGCTTATTTAGCCAAGATTGATTTCAGCCATTCAGCAGATCTAGCCGAATACTTGCCGTTCTGTCTTTACTAAAAGCTACGCCTGTCATTTCTAAAAACTTGATATTTACCAGGAAAACTCATGAATAGACAAAATGAAGCCAAACGTTTACCCAAAGTTGTGATGTTGGGGCCAGAACTAAAGCAGATGGGAGGAATCGCAACTGTTGAAAATCTAATCCTCGCCAATATGCCCTCGGATGTGGAAATTCACCATATTCCAACCCACAACGATGGTTCAGTTTCACTTCGAGTCAGGCTGTTTGCTAATGCGGTATGGCAATCAATTTGGAAGTTTTCTACAGAAGATGTTGATGCCGTTCATATTTTCCTTTCGCAGCGTGGCAGTGCGGTCAGAAACGCGATTTTAACCGTGATTGCGCGAGCCTATCGTAAGCCTGTGATTATCCACGCCCAAAGCAGCGAATTTCATGTCTTCTATGACAATCTTTCTGCTGTGGGTCAGCTTCTTCTGCGCTCCATTTTTTGTCAATGTGCCTATTTCATTGCGCTGTCAGAGAGTTGGAAAAGATATTATACCCAAAGCCTGAAGCTGAATGATTCACAAGCGGTTGTGCTTCCTAACCCAGTTCAGCTTCCGGCCCATGTTCCCGATCGCTCATCGTCCGAAAACGCCACTTTCTTGTTTTTAGGACGGATTGGGCAACGGAAAGGCGCATTCGATTTAATTCAGGCATTTGCTGCTTTACCAGATGAGCAAAAAGCTCAGGCTCATTTGTTTATCGCAGGTGATGGAGAAGTCGCCAAAGCTAGGAGCATGGTGCAGGAGTTGAACCTGGGTCAGTGCGTTACCATTCTAGACTGGTTGAATCCAGAGCAGCGAGACATCTATTTAGCCAAGGCTGACGTGTTTGTTTTGCCGACCAACAATGAGGGGCTGCCGTTAGCCTTACTGGAGGCAATGGGTTGGGGGCTACCTGGCATCACTACCCCAGTCGGCGGCATTCCAGAGCTAGTGACATCTGGCCAAGACGGCATCCTGGTAGAGCCAGGTAATGTTGAGCAGTTGTCTGAGGCGATCAAATCCTTAATCGATGACAAAGATCTGCGCCTTACTTTAGGCAAGAATGCCAGAGCCAAGGTTGAACCGCTCAATATTCACAGCTATTGCGCTACTCTCGTTGCGCTTTATCGTTCGGCATCGCACCAATCTGCACCTGAAAAAGTGGCTGCACCTGAGAAAATTGCTGCAAAAAATTGAAAATTTCTGAGCCATTAGACTGAGTCTCTAGACAAGCTTAAGAACCAAGTTTCAGAATCTGCGCCACCCACGCAGATTTTTTGAATTTTATCTGTCTTGATTTTTATCCTTCATGGGAACAGGGTTTGCAACCGATGAGACGCTTGATGAGAAGATTAGCGATTGGAATTAGCTCAATATTGACCTGCTTGCTGGTTATCTTTGTTGCAGTGCGGGCAGAAGCTACCAATCATCCTTTTCTAGTTGTAAGAGAATCAGACTATCAAGAATTGCGTGATCGAGCGGCTCGTTCTCCGTGGAAGGAAATGAAAGCAGAGGCGATCCGTCAGGCACAGCGGTTGACCTACAGAGCCGAAGAAGACAACGGACGCAATGCGGGCTATAAGTTGCGCGATTTGATGGGTTACACCGCTTTAGCCTATATTCTTGATCCAGCAAACAAAGCAGAATACGTTAACAAAATTCAGCGCAATTTAGCAGTTGCTCTCGCTGATATGCAGACCGAACACGCAGCCGCGCCAGAAAGGTGGGATACGAATGTGCCGTTTCAGGGAGGCGTTTTTAACAGCATTTTGGCGTTAGATATTATTCACGATGATTTGTCTGCCGCAGAGCGAGCCACTCTGGAAACTGCGATTGATCAGTTAGTCAACAATTTTGCTGAAAAGTGGGTGCAGGGGCCTCATTCGGTGGCGTTTCTCTGGGGTTTGTATCAGTCAGATCGCGATCAGTTTAGCACCGAGCTACAGGCTTTTGATGATGCTTGGACGGCAGACATTACCGATGATGGAGTTTACGTTGCAGGACCCGGATATGCCAACTCTAGGCTCAATAGCTGTAGCCGTGAACAGAAATCTTTGAGCATGGACATCGCTGCTGATCACGGTCTTTCTGATTACTATTCTAGAAAGAAGTTTGTCGATTTACATGAGTGGCTGTATGGGTACTCGCACACGCCAGATTTTCGCGTTGTTGTGTTTGGCGACAGTTTGCCTCAGTATTACCTGATGGGAGGCAGCCCCAATACTCCAGCCAATTGTGGCACTCAGGCTTACAGAGCCTATCGATTTGGTGAGCGAGTGGGGCAATTTGTGAATTGGCATCTGCAAGACAACCACGGGCTGAATTCTGGCAATGCTGCAACTCGACCCAATGGCAGGCTGCTGACCTACTTGCTGATGGGCGAACAGGCTCCAGACTTGTCTAATCAAAAAGTGGCTCCTAGCCGAATTTTCGCAGATGGTGGGGCCTGGCTAATGGAGCAGAATCTGTCGCGGCAGGCATTAGTCGGCGCAATGTGGAACGTTAGGCAGGTTGATGAACACTCCCATAAGGAAACGAATGCCCTCTATTTGGGAGGATATGGGGTTCATTTACTTACCAATTCGGGCTATGCAGGCTGGCGTAGAGGGGTGGGTGACTTCTCCTGGAATTACATCCATGATCGGGCAGTGTCGGGCAACACAGGATTAATTGATTACGAATTTGACCGATCTCAGGAAGGCGATCCGCCAGAACAGAATGATCATCAGCAAAAGTCTGGTGCAGGCATTCAGGAGGGGCTGTTGACCTCAACGTTTGATTATGCGCGGGGAGATTCGGGAGAGGCGCTGCCAAACGGCAAACATTTCCGCAATTTCCATTTTGTGCATCCGGCAGATGGCAAGAGCGGCTATTGGTTTCTAGTGGATGAGTTTACTGCTGGCAACAAAGCCCACCTTGCTTTTCATCCTTACTCTAGAACCATCAATCCTGTCGTTGCAGAGGCAGAATATCAGGCTGACATTGTAGATTATGGCAATCAAGAAATCACAGATGTCGATCTGACTATTTTCTTAGCAACGCAGCCTGACAGTGTAACGCTGCATAATGGCGCAATTGCTGGGCCCAATATTGAAAACCAATATCTCTATCCCACTTATACTCGCCAAGCTGGGGTTAAACAAATTCTGACGGTTTTGTTTCCTGCCAACCCTGAGCATCCCAAACCCACTTTTAGCAGAATCAGCGGCGATCGGTTTTCTGGTGCAGTGATTGATCAAGGAGAGGGTGTGGTTGATTATCTGCTGGAGTCTGACTCAAATTCTACTCAGTCTATAAATGGCGCGTCTTTTCAGGCGAGGCGATCGTTTTTTCGGTTGGTGGGTGATCAACTCCAGGCATTTTATGCAGCAGGGAAGTCGTTTGAATATGAGGCAAACGGTGAGAAGGTAGGGGTAGAGGCAGCAAAGGATCTGGTGATCTATTGGCGACAGCGATCTGGGCAAGTAAGCTCTGCTGTATCTCAAACTTTAACGCTATATTCTCCCAACCTTACCGAAGTTATTCTGAATGATGCTCCTGCAACCATTATTCAAAGCGGCGAAAATTGGGTGAGAATCAATCTACCTGCGGGACAGTCTGATATCCAGATTCGTTAGGTTAGCAAAAAGTGAGTACTGCTCTCATATGGCTCTGTAATCAGCGTTTTCTAGGTCAACTAACCAACATTGGCATAAGCATCTAGAAGTTTAGGCCCTTGGTGTCGCCATTCCAGCATTTCCTCCATTCGGTGTCTGCCTGCTGCGCCCATTTTTTGCCGCAGTTCAGGAGAATCGAGGAGTTGCAGGATTTTTTCGGCAAATTCGATCTCGTCATTGGGTCGAGCATACAAAGAGGCATTCTCTGCTGATCGCCGTCCTTCCCGTAGGTCAAACTGAACAATTGGGCGCGCAAGAGACATATACTCCAAGATTTTATTCATGGTGCAGTTCTCGTTGTAAGCCGTGGTGGGTGAAGGTTCGACGCAAACATCAGCACTGGAAAGCCGCTCTAGCAGGGCATCTCCGGTTTGAAACCCGGTGAATTCAACAAATTCAGTAATTTCCAACGTTTGGGATAGCGCTTTGAGTTTTTCGATGGCTGGGCCACTGCCAATTAGCATGAAGTGAATATCCTGGCGGTTCTTTTCCCGCACGATGTAATCCACCATTCTCAGCAAATAGTCAATTCCCTCTGGCTCACCCATCACGCCCATGTAGCCCACGAGATATTTTTTGCCTCGACGATACTCAGGATTGGCAGGCAGTTGACGAAAGCGGGATAGGTCAGGCGCACTGCGAACCACAAACACCTGTTCTGGCTTTTTGCCGCCTCTGGTCAGGGCCACTTTGCGATGCGATTCATTGGTTGAAATCACCAGATCAGCAGTGGCATAGGTGAGTCGCTCTGCCCAACACAAGCCGTAGTAAAAAATATCTTTGCGGTTATATTTAGCGATGTACATTTCGGGGCTGAGATCGTGGTGATCGAAAATGACCCGAACACCCTTCCACAGCTTAAACCAGCCTGCGATCAGGAACAGCAAGTCAGGTGGATTGCAAATATGAACGACATCAAAGCCGCGTTCCTTCCATACCTGCTGCGCTAACTGAAACGTTCCCCGCAACGCCCAGCCATATTCCCGCAAGTACCCACTCACCGAGCTTTCTTCCGCTGGCAGGGGGTAGCGATAAATGTGAATATCATCAATCACTTCATAGGCTTTATCGAACCCATAGCCTTGAGGTGAAATCACTGAAACCTGATACCCGGCTCTCTGGAGAGTTGTGGCTTCCATCCACACTCGGCGATCGAAGGGAACCGAAAGATTTTCCACAATGATTAGGACTTTGTTAAGTTTGCCCATAATACGCTCTCCGTCAGCAATGGTTATGATGCCGTTTATTGTTGTGCTGCTCGCTCTCGGAATGAAAGAAACCCTAGAGTAAATACGTCTTTCATCGCTCGCTCAAACAGCCTCCGATTTACCTGCTTATCTTGCTGGCTGGCAATGCTGTAAAACATACGGGCTTTACTCATCACTTCAGAGGGTTGCCGAATCGCCAGTTTCAAAATCGAATTGACCCAGCGATTGACCAAACGAGTGTAAGCTTTATCAATCGATTTTTGGGGCAGGGCAACACTATTGGTAATGAAGGAAATCACCTGGTAGTTTTCTTCAACGTGTTTGCCGATTTTGCGCGTGTTGCTTGTGACTGTCATGGCGTGTAGCCGAAAATAGTTGAGCGGTTCAGCGACAAAGGCAATATCTGAGATCATCAGCATTTTTGCCCACAGCATCCAGTCAGCCACTAATCTAAGGTTGACATCAAACTGTCCGGCTGTCTCAAACGTACTCCGCCGCAGCAGTGCCGCACTTGCATTGGGAATTGTATTTTTAATCACGAGATATTGGCATTCGTCCTGACCGTTGTTGACGAAATCCTGCGCCCATCGATTGCGGTCGAGTTCATCGGTTCGGTTCTTGAGGGAGCGTCCAACTTTTCCATCGCTGTCCATCTGCATTGACTGGCAGTAAGCAATTCCCACAGTTGGATTTTGCTCTAGCTTCTCTACTAGTTTTTCAATCAGGGTTGGTTCACAGCTATCGTCTGCGCCTGCAAACAAAATATATTCGCCCTGAGCCAGATCTGCGCCATCGTTCCAGCGCTTGTAGGGAAGCCCACTATTCTGCTCAAAGAAATGAGTTCTAACCCGACTATCGTGAACGTATTGGTTGATAACTTCTACGCTATTATCCGTGGAGGCATCGTCTACAATAAGCAATTCAAAATCTGTATAAGTTTGATTCAACAGACTTTGAATGCGTTCATCCAAATATCTAGCATAGTTATAACTCGGCAGAACGATACTGACTTTCGGCATTGTATCTCCTACATACTTTTAGCAAAATGCATAGCTGATGATTACGAACTCACAGACGATAGCGGTTCGGGTTGCACAACATCGGGCTGGCTTCCTAAGAGTAGTTTCTTCTCCTCCATTTCTTTCAGAGAATCCATTAAAGATCGGCTAGAAAGCGGATCTTGCTGGAAGTACCAGCTTAAATATTTGGTTAATCCTACTTCGAGGGATGTGGGTTGCCAGTCTTGGAAGGTTGCCAAATAGCGGCTCATATCGGCAACGGCGTGTCGAATGTCACCAACCCGGAATCGTCCTGAATAGCTGATTTTTAAATCTTTGCTCGTTGTTGCGGCAATTAGCTTCACCAGTTCCACCAGCGATGTAGCTTCGCCGCTGCCCACATTAAAAATTTGTGATAAGGAACCTGTATGATAAATGGCTCTGGTGAGGGCGGTTGCAACATCATCCACAAACACAAAGTCGCGAGTCATTTCGCCATCTTCAAACAATTCCACTTCACCCTTTTGCGTAATCAGGCTGGTAAAGATGCCGATGATGCCTGTGTAGGGATTGTGCCAATTCCTGTTCGGGCCGTAGACATTCTGCAAGCGAAAAAATCGCGTAGTCAATTTGGTTGGTTCTGGCGTAGTTCTCGACTAGCTGCTCTTGCCACAGTTTCGTTAGCCCATAAATGGAAGAAGGCTGAGGCAAGAAGTCTTCTCGCATCGGCAGGGATTGCAGTTCCCGTCCATCTGCATCATAAACGCCCCACTTGCCGGCTTGCAAATCTTCTACACGCCGACTCGTATAGGTGAGCGATGTGCCATCAGTGAAAGCTCCCTCTCCGTAGACTGCGCGACTGGAGGTTAGGACAATCCGCTGGGGTTTGTGTTGCAGTTGGCTGATCACTTCGAGCAATCTGGTAGTGCCTTCGACATTCTGCTGCACATAGCGGCTCATCTCATACATCGATTGCCCCGTTCCAGTTTGGGAAGCCAGATGTACAACCACATCCGTGCCTTTGACTGCCTCTCGATACGCCTCTTGCTGCAACACATCCGCTTTGATGCAGGTGGCGCAGGCTAAAAGCTCCTCTGGAAAATCTGTCTGCGTTTTGTGAACTTGTGGATCAATCGAATCAACAATCACGATCTCAGCATCCGGGGGCAGGTTTCTCACCAGAGATTTACCAATAAAACCTGCTCCGCCTGTAATTAGAATCTTCATTTATAAATTCCTTACCTGAGCCACACCAGAAATGATCGCAAAAGGATTCCTGAAAGTGGGTTAAAGCAGCCCGTTGCCTTGAATGGAACAAATCAGCCCATTATTCTCGGTTCGTTTATTTCAACTTATTGTTGGTGTTAAATTCTACATCTCAGAGCTAGCCCGCTTGTTTAAGAATTTTCAATCCTTTTTGTCAAAATCTCCAGCCCTCATCAATCATCTTCATTAAATATTTATAAGCTAGCTAGTAGAATTCACTGTCGATAGCACTGCAACCCCTAGATGCTCCCCCACTGGTAGGGCATCAACTTTTGCGATCAGCTTGCAGAGCTATAATATTCCCGATACCACTCTACAAATCGAGCAATTCCCAGTTCTAAGGGCGTATCTGGCTTAAATTCGACATCGCGCACTAACTCATCCACATCGGCATAGGTGATAGGCACATCGCCCGGTTGCATCGGCAACAGATTTTTCTTGGCTTCTTTCCCTAAAGCTTGCTCAATCACCTCAATAAACCGTATCAGCGTTACAGGTTTGTTGTTACCAATGTTGTACAGCTTATAGGGAGCTTTGCCCACTTCAGCGCCATCTTTCAATGGACTGCTGGGAGGATGCTGCATTACTCGCACGACACCTTCAATGACGTCATCAATGTAGGTGAAGTCGCGCTGCATTTCGCCGAAGTTGTAGATGTCAATAGGCTGTCCTGCCTCGAGTGCTTTGACGAATTTGAAGTATGCCATATCGGGCCGTCCCCATGGGCCATAAACGGTGAAAAATCGTAGCCCTGTGGTTGGCAAGTGATAAAGATGGCTGTAGGTGTGAGCCATTAACTCATTCGCTTTTTTAGTGGCGGCATAGAGGGAAACCGGATGATCAACGCCATCGCTGGTGGAAAAGGGGATTTTTTTGTTCGCGCCATACACTGAGCTAGACGAGGCATAGACTAGATGTTGAATGCTGTCACTGTGGCGGCAGCCCTCTAAAATATTCACAAAACCAACCAGATTACTATCCACATATGCCATTGGGTTGGTCAGCGAATATCTGACTCCTGCTTGCGCTGCTAAATTGACGACATAATCAAAGGAACACGATTGGAATAAGTCTGCAACTCCCTGATGATCGCTCAAGTCTAAAAAATGAAAAATGAATTGAGGATGCGGTTTGAGTTGGGCAAGCCGGTCATGCTTCAATTGAACATCATAGTAATCATTCAGATTATCAATCCCATATACCTGCATTCCATCCGCTAAGAGCCGCTGTGCTAAATGAAAACCAACGAATCCAGCGACTCCAGTAATAAGTACCCGCATCGTGCCTTACTCCATAGCGATAGCAATCACAAAGAAATCAAAAGCTTTGTGCAACTGATTGAGGCATCTCACTCTATTTGTGTAGCGACTTAAGGAGCCAGTAAAAACAAATCCAGTGTATCTAGATAGCCTGAGAAAACTTCATGCTGTTGAACCTCAAACTGCTCATCGAGTACAGCTTGAAGGGTTTGCTGGTGCTGCTGTCCACTTTTGCTTTCTACTCGCGGCCGAACGTAAAGCAACCATAAGCGTGACGAATTGGACGATGCCTGACGCAAATCCTCAGCCAACTCAGCTTGGTCGATCCGTCGATATGACTTTAAAGATTCCACAATTTCGATTGGTACGGCATCTGAGTAATAGTGACCAAAAATTCCATCCCGTACAAAGTCAGAAGAAACAACGATGCCATCACCTGCCTTCACCTGAGAGTCAATAATTTGGACTGCGCCGCGCCAATCCGTTACATTCTCTCGACCGTAATAATGAAATAAGCCAATCCCTAATGTAACTGCATAGACAGCAGCAATGCTTAAGGCAACAGCCCGCTTCCACTTCCAAACTTGTACGAAGCCTGCCGCGAACAGAATGATGAAATAGGGAGTTGACAACAGCAAGTAGCGAGGGGTCCAAATGTCTCCTATCACCAGAGACACGATCAGTAAAATCCCTGAAGGTAGAATTGCCCAAGCAGCAAGCCAACTTAGCCGTGCCGATCGCTTTTTGTTAAAAGCAAGGAAGCCCAGCAAAAACAGGAGGGCACATCCCCACAAACCATATAGCCAGGTTGCTCCATCTGGTAACTGTCGCATCGGCCAGTACACAGTGGCCGCAGGAAGCTGTCCTAAAATTTCTGCAACGCTAGGTAGAGTGCCAGCCCTGGACAAAAAGGAACTAGAAGCACTAATAAACTTGAATGCGACGGGCAGAAATAGCAGCCCAAAAACTGTCAAACTCGCTACGGCCGCCACAAAAATGCGACGCTGTTTGCGGAAGTTGAAAAAGATGAGGATGATATCAGGTAGTAGCAAAAGTAGGTTAAGGGGGGTCGTGTAAACCGCCAAAAGTCTCATGCCCAACCATATGCCAAAAAGAGCCACCCTTGGCCGCTCGAAGACCAAGACCAGTGCCAGCGTACCAGCCATAGTCAGGAAGGTACTCAGCATATACATTCGCACTTCCTGCGAGTGAAAGATGAACAGCGGGGAAACTGCCACAACGAATGCTGAAATAAAGCCAGTTGCTCGACCGACCAGCCGATAGCCTAATTGATAAATCAAGAAAACGCTGCCTATGCCAAAGATGGCAGACAGTCCCCGCAGCCAAGCATCAGTTGTGCCAAAAGACATCCAGACCCGCAAAAGGGCAAAGTAAAACACTCGAAAACCCAACCTCAGCGTTTCTGTTCGGTCGAGACTATGGAATTCATCGATCCATAGACTTTCTCGACCTAGTTGATAGAAACGGAGAATTGTTGCTAATAGTAGGATAAGTATGATTGGCAGCCAAGGCTGTAGGAACATTGACCTCAACTTACCCATAAACGTTAAATTCTGAATTTGCATCGGTTGATTCCTAACGTTTGTTGAGGATTAGGATTATATTATGTATGGTATAGCGGTTTTCACCTACGCAAGGTATGAGGGGAGCGAGTCCACCCCACCACTTTTGTGTACTTCACCGGCCTGAAAAAGACTGGAAACAGGCATCACTTCATAGAAACTTCAAATTTCTGACAGGGTTGGTTCAGCTAAATCTCCTCAGTAAACATAACTCTGCTAGTGAACACAACATTGTTGCTGAGCTTTCACAATTAAGTCTGAGTTCTAGAGTAGGCGATTGCATAAGTGTAAGCAGCAGTCTATAGACCTACAAAATAGCGCCAAAACTCTTGAAAGCAGTATCTTGCTTTAATTTGAGGCTGTCTTATTAAAACTTTTACCAGCCTTCCATGCATGGTTCTCAAGCGTTGCTTAGATCTTTTGTTCCAGTTTTATCACTCTAGCCGAGAGTGCAGACATGGCCCAGAATAGATTCACCCTGCACAGATTCTTCGTATATCTGACTACTGCTTTACAGATTCTTTACATTTTTATTGCGGATCTACTGTTTTCCGTAAAGATACGGGTAAAGATATGGTCATGCCGTTGGGAGTTGATATCTTCAATGATAATCTGATGGTGCTCTCTGTCGTGGAATGTACCTAAGGCTTTGCGGCTAGTTGCCTGACAATAATTTTTTTATATATATCAACAAGAGGTTGTATGAAGATTTTGCTTCTAGCTCCTCATCCTTTTTACCAAACTCGTGGAACTCCGATCGCTGTTGATTTGGTCTTGCGGGTGTTGTCTGAGCGGGGTGATCAGATTGACATCGTGACTTATCCAGAGGGTAATGACATTGATTATCTAGGAGTTAATATTTACCGCACCCCTAGTTTGCCAATGATCCGCAATATTCGCCCTGGCTTTTCTTGGAAAAAAATAATTTGCGATCTGTTTTTATTGTTTCAAGCGCTCCGTCTGGTGTCTCGAAATCAGTATGACTTAATTCATGCGGGAGAAGAAGCTGTATTCATCGGCTTACTTTTCAAAAAGCTATACAAAGTTCCTTATGTGTACGACATGGATTCATCGTTGGCGCAGCAAATGGTGGAAAAGTATGCTTGGCTGTCTTTTTTGAAGCCTGTGCTAGATTTTTGTGAGGGCAGTGCTGTCAGAAATGCTAAAGCCGTGGTTTCGGTTTGCGACGCTTTAGCCAATGACATTCGCAAGTACCGACCGCAAAAGGTAGTTGTCATTCCCGATATTTCACTCCTAAACTATGCACCTTCCCATAGAGGTTGAAGTCTACTATGCTGAGTAACTTGAAGACAGAACTTCAGATCGACCATTTGCTGGTGATGTATGTCGGCAACCTGGAAACCTATCAGGGGGTCGATTTGCTGTTAGACAGTTTTGCTCTGGTGCTACAAAAAGCGACGCAGACCAGCCTAGTGATTGTGGGAGGAGAGCCTGTAGATGTGCAAAAGTATCAGCGCAATGCTGAGCAGTTAAACATTCATGCTCACGTTCACTTTCTAGGACAGAAGCCTGTCAAGGACTTAGGGCTTTACCTATCCCAAGCGGATATTCTAGTTTCGCCTCGGATTAAGGGCAAGAATACCCCAATGAAGCTCTACTCCTACCTGGATAGCGGCAAGCCATTAGTTGCTACCAATCTTCTGACCCATACTCAACTACTCGATCAGCGCTTGGCAATGTTGACCGAACCGACCCCTGAAGAATTCTCGCAAGGATTGCTTCAGTTAATTCAAGATGAAAGTTTGCGGCTACGGCTGGGAACCGCAGGCAAGCAGTTTGTTGAGCAAAAGCATACCTACGCCGCTTTCCATGAAAAGTTGACCGAACTCTATGACTGGCTGCAAACAGAAGTTGTACCCGGAGCAGCCTCAATTTTGAGGGATTCTGCGTAGTTTTATCGGCAAAATTTAGACGGCAAAATTCAGGCGGTTTCAACAAGGCAGTAGATTTTTGAGATGAAGAGAAACCTGGCTCGGTTAACAAGTAACTCCTTCGATCTCCTTGTGGTTGGAGGCGGGATTTACGGTGCTTGCCTCGCCTGGGATGCTAGTTTGCGCGGGCTGTCTGTTGCTCTGGTTGAGCAGGCGGATTTTGCCTCAGCCACATCTGCCAACAGCTTGAAGACGATTCATGGTGGGTTGCGCTATTTGCAGCACGCAGACTTTTCCCGGATGCGGGAATCGATTCGGGAACGTAGCACCCTGATGCGGATTGCGCCTCATTTAGTTCATCCTCTGCCTGTGGTTGTTCCTACCTATGGTCATGGGCTAAAGGGCAGTGAGGTGATGAGAGTAGCGCTCAGCATTAATGATTGGGTCAGTCTTGATCGCAACTGGCATATCCCTGATCCCCAAAAACACATTCCAAACGGGCGGGTGATTTCGGCTGTGGAATGTTTGCAGCGGC
Organism: Cyanobacteria bacterium RM1_2_2; assembly: GCA_012033495.1. Lineage (GTDB taxonomy): Bacteria > Cyanobacteriota > Cyanobacteriia > Elainellales > Elainellaceae > Elainella. The sequence goes on from JAAUQT010000013.1 coordinate 37,874, forward strand.
TTCCCGGTATTTCCACCGCAGGGCTGACGGGCGGAGCAATCTTCTATGACGCCCAGGTGTACAACTCAGAGCGGCTGATTATGTCGATGCTGCATTCGGCAGTGCAGGCAGGCGCAGAAGTTGCTAACCAGGTTGAAGTGAGTGGCTTTTTGCAATCGGGCGATCGGGTTACGGGCGTACGGGCGATCGATCGGCAAACTGGAGAACCGCTAGAGATTCAGGCAAACTTTGTGGTGAATACAGTTGGACCCTGGAGCAAGGGATTGATGCAGCACTTGCCGCAACCGCCTTACGTTCACGGGTTAGCAAAGGCGATGAATTTTGTTACCCGCCCTCTGTTTAAGGATTACGCAGTCGGGATTTCTAGTGCCGTCGCTTATGAAGACAAAGACGCAGTGCTGAAGAAAGGGAGCCGGTTTCTATTTATTGCTCCTTGGCGCGATCGATCTTTGGTGGGCACTTGGTATGCGCCGTTTGATGGACATCCTAGTGAATTTGCGATTACAGAGGCAGACATCCAGACGTTTTTGAGCGAAGTGAATCACGCCTATCCTGCGGCAAATCTGAAGCGAGAAGAGATTGAGTTTGTGCATGGTGGCTTGCTGCCCAGTACCGGAGTTTCTCCTAAATCAGGCGACGTGCAGTTGGCAAAGCATTACACCCTCTATGATCACCGTCAAGATGGCATTGCAGGAATGCTCTCGGTGATTGGGGTGAAATACACCACTGCTAGAGATGTGGCAGAGAAAACGCTGGATTGGATTGGGCGAACGACCGGGAAAAAACTACCTCGCTCAACTGCCTCGGCAACTCCGGTTTGGGGCGGCGAAATTCAAAACTTTGCCGAATTTTTGCAAGATGCCATCCGACAGCACCCCCACCTGCCGGAAGCGACCGTGCGCCGTTTGGTCTACAGCTATGGCTCTGCTTATCAACAGGTACTCTCATCCCAAATTCACCCAGCGAAAGCAGATCTAAAAGCAGATCTATCAGATTTGGCGGTGCTGCAAGCAGAAGTTTTACACAGCATTCGAGAGGAAATGGCTCAACATTTGGCTGATGTGGTGTTTCGCCGCACGGAAATTGGCTCTGCTGGCTTACCCTGCCCCGATCGGCTGCGCCACTGTGCCGAGGTGATGGCCGCAGAATTGGGGTGGAGTCCTGATATTCTGAACCAAGAGCTTGCTACGGTTGAACGCACCTTTACCTGGATGCAGCCCGCCAACCAGCACGCTACTGAAACAACGTTAGTCGATCTAATCCCTAGCAGCAGAACGTGAGAGTCGCCATGAAGACGCAAGAGAAACGGAACAATCCGATGACCACTTCTATCCAAGATAATTCACTGATCCTGGCAGATGCTCATGTTCATCTTCATGATTGCTTTCCGCTCGATCGCGTGTTGGATGCGGCGTTGGAAAATTTTTCCAGGTTTGGTAAACCAGAGGCAGGATTTCAAGGGGTGCTGTTTTTAGCAGAAATGGCGAATCAAAATCAATTTGAGCAGCTATTCCAGCAGTCAGGGCAGGAGAAGGGATATATGGTTGGCAACTGGACGCTGTATCAGACCGAAGAATCTGTTTCGCTGTCAGCGGTTCATATTTCAGGGCAGGAGATCGTTATCCTTGCCGGACGGCAACTCGTCACCGCAGAAAAGCTGGAAGTTTTGGCGCTTATCACCGATTGTCCCTTTGCCGATGGAATGCCGCTGGAGGAAACGATCGAAACTATTCTTGCCGCCGATGGAATTCCGGTGTTGCCTTGGGGGGTCGGCAAGTGGATCGGCAAACGGGGTAAGCGGTTGCAGGCACTCCTCCAAGCACAGAAATTTCCGCTTTATTTAGGCGACAACAGCGGTCGTCCGATGTTTTGGTTTCGCTCCCCTTACTTCCAGCAGGCAGAAGCTCAAGGTCTACGGATCTTGCCCGGAACTGACCCTCTACCACTGGCGTCCGAATTTCAGCGCCCCGGCAGTTTTGGCTTCAAGACCCAAGGTACTTTAAGTCGGCAACAGCCCGGACAGGCGATGAAACAAGTGTTGATGAATCCTGCAACGGCAATTTCGCCCTATGGTTCTTTAGAAAATCCCTTCCGATTTTTACAAAATCAATTACAAATTCGCGCTAAGAAAAAACCGGATTCGTGACTTTAATTTAGGTTCAATTTGTTCTGATTTATTTTCATTTTTACTGAGGGTTAGCGTTGTGATCTCTGCCAGTAATTTCCCAGAAACAGCCGACATTGAAACCTCCTCAGAAGACTATGCTTCTCGGTTTGCTGGGGCGATTGGAGCTTGGCTACTTCAGATTCAGGAAGAGGCAACGTTGAAGATGCTTTCTCCCTACCCAGGAGCGACGGTTTTGGATGTGGGAGGCGGGCACGGACAAATCACAGATGCCTTGATCAAGAATGGCTATCGGGTCACGGTTTTGGGTAGCGCTGAAGTCTGTAAAGCCCAAATTCAGCCTTTTCTCGACCGGGAGCTTTGCAAGTTTCAAGTCGGAAATGTGTTGGAGTTGCCCTATCCTGATCAAGCCTTCGATGTGGTAGTTAGCTATCGGTTTTTGGCTCATGTGACGCAATGGCAGCCGTTTTTAGCCGAGCTAAACCGAGTTGCAAAAAAAGCAGTCATTGTAGACTATCCCACCGTTCGCAGCATCAACTACATTGCGCCCTTACTGTTTAAGCTCAAAAAAGGCGTTGAACGGAACACTCGCCCATTTATCTGCTATCGAGAAGGTGAAATTGTAGACTACCTAAAATCTCTCAACCTATCTGTATCTGGACGGTATGCCCAATTTTTCTGGCCAATGGTTTTGCATCGGATGATCAAAAGCCCTGGACTCTCTAGCGGATTGGAGGGAGTTGTTAGACCCTTTGGTTTAACTGCACTTCTGGGTTCTCCGGTCATCTTGAAACTAGCAAAACAGAATGGAGACGCATGATAATGATTGATGATTTACACCCCGTGTAATCTGTGGTGCTGCTCGTGCCGTAACGCTGAGGGAATGCCTGTAGAGATGAGAGAACAGACATGAGGGAGCAGATATGAGTGAACTAGATAAAAGCGAGCAATGTCAAATTCCAGCCGGAACCAAGGTTTTAGTCACAGGTGCGACCGGATTCACCGGATCAGTGCTGACGCAGAAGTTGGTGGCGATGGGCTTAGATGTCGTGGCGATTGCCCGCCCAACCTCAAACCTGTCTGCATTTTCAGGAACGCCGATTACCTGGTTGAAAGGCGATGTCTTTGATGAGGCACTGATTAATCAGGCAATGGCAGGAGTTAGCTATGTGTTTCATATGGTCACGCCCTTCCGGGAAGCCAAATCGCCCGATTTAGGATATTACAACGTCCATGTGTTGAGTACGCAACTGCTCGCCAAAGCCGCCCTGAAGCAGCCCAACTTTCAGCGGTTTGTCCATGTTTCAACCATTGGGGTGCATGGTCATATCGATCAGCCGCCTGCTGACGAAACTTACCGCACCGATCCTGGCGATGTCTATCAGGAAACCAAACTTCAGGGGGAAATTTGGATCAAAGAGTTTGGCGATTCGACTGGCTTGCCGGTAGTTGTGGTGCGTCCTGCCGGAATTTATGGCCCCGGCGAAAAGCGACTGCTCAAAATTTACAAATGGGTCTGCAAAGGTTGGGTGCCGCTGATTGGTGACGGCAGCAATTTGCTTCACTTCATTCACGTAGATGATCTCACCGATTTCTTTTTAGTGTCTGCCACCCATCCCAAAGCTGTTGGCGAAGTGTTCATTTGCGGCAGCGATCAGGCAATTCCGTTTAATGATGTGGTAGCACTAATCAGTCAATACTATGGTGTGTCGGTAAAATTCTTGAAGTTTCCAGCCGCACCGTTGTTTGTGTTGGGTGATGTATTCGAGCAAATTTGTCGTCCGCTGGGAATCGAGCCGCCCATCTACCGTCGCCGTCTCGCCTTCTACACCAAAGATCGGTCATTCAATACCGCGAAGATGAGAAACCTGGTCGGATTTTCGCCAAAACATTCCGACCAGGAAGGCTTGCAGGAATTGGCTCAGTGGTATCTTGATCACAACTGGCTAACGCTAAAACGATCCGCCTAGAACCATCCGCCTAGAACCCCAAACTATGATCTCTCCTGAAGAAGTTAAACGAATCTCCAAGGTTCCGCTCACAGAGCAACTCAATACCGCCAATGTTTCCTTGCTCAAGCGATATCAGGACAAAGTGCTGGGAGAGAGTCGCCTTTCAGGATTGGCTTATTATGAGTTGGTCACTCTGCTGTTCAGCAATCTTCCTGGCAGTCTGGGATATTTGCTGCGTAAGAAGTTCTATCAGGGGCTATTCCAGCGAACCGGCAGCGGGCTGATTTTGGGACAGGGTGTGGTTTTGCGTCATCCCCGACGAATCACGTTGGGCGATCGGGTGGCAATCGACGATTACACCTTACTGGATGCGAGTGGTGCAGGCGAGGCAGGCATGTCTTTCGGCAATGATGTGATTGTTTCTCGAAACTGCGTGATTCAATGCAAAACGGATTCTCTAACGCTGGGCAATCGGGTTGATATTGGCTGTAACACGATTCTTTCATCAGGTAATGGTATTTTTATTGGTGATTCGGTCTTAATTGCCGGTAACTGTTATATTGGCGGCGGACGGTATGTGACTGATCGCATTGACATTCCGATGATGGAGCAGGGCGTTTACAGCAAGGGCCCTGTGGTGATTGGGAATGATGTCTGGTTGGGAGCAGGCGCAATTGTGTTAGATGGGGTACGAATTGGCAAAGGATGCGTGGTCGGAGCAGGCGCACTAGTAACCAAAGAGTTGCCGGATTACTCAATTGCGGTGGGTGTTCCGGCTCAGGTGGTTCGGAAGCGCGAGGCTCGCTCTGTTTAAACCTCGGTTTTGTTGGGTTTCTACATTTAGAGAAAGCATTCTAGAACTATGGATTCTGAACTTAAAACACAACTGGCTGCCAAACAGCTAGCTCAGCCTCAGTCAAACCCTCTTCCAGCAAAACCTTCTCCGTTGCAACCCTCTCAGGAACGCCCTATTTTTATCTTTGGCTGTCCGCGTTCGGGTACTTCTTTGCTCAGCCGCATTATTGACTGCCATCCTCGCATTGCTATTCCCTTTGAGTCGCATCTCTATAACACGTTCTATCCCTGGCTCAAATACTACGGTGATCTGGACAGCCCACGCCATCGCGAACGGCTCGTAAAAGATATTTTGAATACTGAAGTGATGCGAGATTGGTCGCCACCGCCTGATTTTGCAAGTACGATCGCGGCAGTTGATCAGTATAACTTTCCCGGAATCGTCGCAGCACTGATGCAAACCTGGACGACGACTCAGGGAAAGCAGCGCTGGGGAGAAAAAACGCCTGCTCATTTATTTTATTGGCGCACGATTCTGCAAGATTTCCCCAATTTGCAGGTGATTCACATTCTGCGAGATGGTCGAGATGTTGCCCTGTCTTGGAAACGGGCCCGCTTTGGCCCCAAACATATGTATTTGCTAGCCCAAAAGTGGAAGCAGCATCTTGAAGTGATCGAAGCGTTTCAGGCGGCTCTCGGTCGGGATGCCTTTTTGGAGATTCGTTATGAAGACCTGATCTCCAAACCAGCGCAAACGGTTCGAGAGATTTGCACATTTCTCGGTGAAGGATTTGCCCCCGAAATGCTGGCATTTCATGAAGTGCGAGCCTCTTACCCCACCGACCAACAGAATCAGCAAAACCTTTCCAAACCTTTATTGGCTGAAAACGTTAGCAAATGGCGAACTGAAATTAGCCCTCGTGAACTCCAAATTTTTGAGGCTGTCGCTGGAGAGTGGCTGGAAAAATCTGGCTATGAACGGGCCCTAACGAATCCTCATCTGTCATCTCTAGATATTCTGCGGTTTAAATACGTTGAACACCCGCCCAAAAAACTGTGGGCAATGCTTCAGAACCGTAAAGGACATATTGATGGACTGCGGCGATTGATGATTTACCTACGGCTCAGGTTAGGTTTATGAGAAGTTCAGTGATTTTCTAGTTCAATCGATGCCTATTTGCATCCCTGCCCGCCGCCTTACTTTAGAGGAGACATGCCCAAAAAATCTCTGTTTCGTTTCATGCGCATCGCCGCAACATCCGCCCTGCTGGTGTATGTGTTGCACAAGGCTGGCTTATTTAGTGCTGAGGGATGGCAAGATTTACTGAACACCTTCGTTCACGCAAATTTGAGCTTTATTCTCGCTTCGTTTGGCATCGGTTTCTTGATGAATCTCTCCAGTGCGACCAAATGGCTGATGTTGACGCGAGCCCTAGAGTTGCCTGTGAATTTGCGGCGCTTACTCGCTTATTACATGATTGGTAAGTTTTTTAACCTGGTTTTGCCTAGCAGTGTTGGCGGTGATGTAATTCGGATTCAGCAGCTTGGACAGCACACCGGACGCTATGCCGATGCGACTGCGAGTGTGTTTGTAGAGCGGTTTACCGGCTTGACGACTTTGGTATTTTTAGCTCTGATTGCGGTTGTTGTCAATCTCAACACGTTTGATCTGCCTTGGCTCACGGTTACCTTAGGCATCGGGGCGGTTGCAGTTGGGGCAATTTGCTGGTTGATTGTTGACGAACGCCCCTTCAAGCTGGTGCAAAACCGCTTCGCTGCTAACATTCCTTTCCTGCAAACCCTACTCACAAAAATCGGCAAATTCCGGCAGGCAGTTTTATCTTATCAGCAGGCTCCCTACGCAATTCATTGGGCCTTACTCAACTCTTTGGTCTTCTATTTTTTGGCTATTGCTAACGTTTGGATAACGCTGTTGGCATTTGGAGCCGATGTCAGTTTTATGAGTATGATTGTTGCAGTTCCAATCATTATGTTTATCATGAATCTTCCCATTTCTGTGGGCGGAATTGGTTTGATGGAATTTGCTTATAGTCTAATTTTAGGATTGATGGGTATAAAGCCTGCTCTAGCGATTTCGACGGCATTATTTATCCGTACTAAAACTTTAGTAGATGCTGGTTTTGGCGGCATTTTGTATTCTTTGATGAATGAAGATCGAATCGATCAGGCTGTTTCTGCGGCTCAGAAAGAGAAGATACCATCGCTGGAAGAACATCAAGATTAGGGCAATTTCCTGGCTACAGCAGTTTTTCAAAAACCGGATAGTTTCAATTAAATTTCTCTAATATGGGTAAAGAAAACCAAGTATCAGCTAAGCATAAACGTAAGTCATTCTGTGGCTCGGTTCAGCATTTTATCCTGCCCTTCGTGCATTTCATCCATGTATTTTATGCTGTAATTGAAACTGATGGAGGGAGCATTTGTTTGGATGCAAAACTGTAAGCAGGAAGACTTTTAGGATACATCCATTTTGGATAAAATTATACTGGACTACAGACGAGTTAGGTAACTCAAGGAATATTCATCTAGGTATGCTCTTATGTTATTTAACTCCTATGTTTTTATACTTGCCTTCCTGCCAATTGCGCTAACCCTATTCTTTTGCTTGGCCCACCGTTCGGTTAAACTGGCGATTGCGTGGTTGACCGCTGCTTCGCTTTTCTTTTATGGATTCTGGAAGATCTCCTATCTACCTTTGCTGCTAGTTTCTATTGTTGGCAACTATGTGACGGGGCAACTTATTACCCGCTGCAAACCAGAAGGGATTCTTGCAAAATCGCTGCTGATTCTAGGCACAATTATAAATCTCATCTTTATCGGATATTACAAATACGCTGAGTTCTTTATCTCTTCAATCAATGGCTCTTTAGGGATGAGTATTTCTGTTCCAGAAGTCTTTCTCCCTCTTGCTATTTCGTTTTACACATTTACTCAAATTGCATACTTAGTTGATGCTTATCGAGGTGAGATTAGAGACAAACAATATAGCCTCATGACTTACACGCTGTTTGTCACTTTCTTTCCCCAGCTAATTGCTGGACCAATTCTGCGCCACGATGAGTTAATTCCTCAGCTTCAAAACCGACAAATTTTTACCTTCTCGTCTAAAAACTTTGCGATTGGTCTGCTGTTATTCATTCTTGGACTGTCGAAGAAAGTTTTAATTGCCGATAACTTATCCCCCTGGGTTTCGTCTGTCTTCAGTGATGCTGACGGTGTAGGTTTGCTAGGCGCTTGGATTGGCGCATTAAGCTATACGTTTCAGCTTTACTTCGACTTTTCTGGCTATTCTGATATGGCAATTGGGTTAGGTTGGATGTTTAATATTCAACTGCCTATCAATTTTAACTCACCCTACAAAGCCAAGTCCATCATCGATTTTTGGCGGCGATGGCACATTACGTTATCTAACTTCCTGCGGGATTATTTGTACATTCCTTTGGGCGGCAGTCGATGCGGAAAGGCACGTCATTACGGCAACCTGTTCATCACCATGCTGTTGGGCGGCTTGTGGCATGGCGCAGGCTGGACGTTTGTTTTTTGGGGCGGGCTACACGGCAGCTATCTGGTGATCAATCATTGGTGGCGCAAGCGCAATATTCCTATGCCTGCTTTCGCGGCTTGGGGAATTACATTTGTCGCAGTGTTGATCAGTTGGGTTTTCTTCCGTGCTGCCAGTTTTGCTGACGCGGCTACCCTTCTCCAAGCCATGATCGGCATGAACGGAATTGAATTGCCAAGCGCATTCCCTAGCGTGTTGCATTGGGGAGCAGAAATAGGGGTGAAGCTTGGTGTTTTGGCAGTGCTTTTAGTGTGCGTGTTGCGTCTACCGAATGCTCAAGAGATAGTGCAATTGTTCAAACCTAGATTGGAGTGGGTGGTAATCATTTCTGTGATTGCTACGGCTTCTTTGTTGTCGCTCAATCAAGTTTCTGAGTTTTTATATTTTCAGTTCTAAGAGGCATCCATGAAAGAATATCAACGCTTCTGTTTAAGCGTTCTAATCACAACAGGCTGTCTGTCTTTGGGAATTACCGCATTCAATGCCTTGGTTGATCCCTATGGTATTCTAAATAGCCCTAATTTACCGATCAGCGACGAGAAAGTGTTGAAGGGGAAAGGGCATACCCGATTGTTTAAGGCGATTAACGTTAAGCAAATAGAGCCTGTCACAATTTTTTTGGGCACTTCCAGAACGGAACGAGGTTTAGACCCCAAACATCCGGTTTTTGCTGATAATCAGCCTGCCTATAACCTGGCACTTCCGGGCGCGAATCAGTATGAAGTGATGCGCTATTTTGAACACGCCATTGCCAACCAACCGAAGCTAGAACAGGTTGTGATTGGTATTGATTTTTTCATGTTCAATCAATTTAATGCCAACAAACCTGACTTTTCCGAACAGCGTTTGGAGAAAACAAATATTACGCTCACCGATCTGTTTAATACGACCTTTAGCATCGATGCTTTGCGGTCTAGTTTTCTCACTGTTGCTTCTAATGTTGGCAACTTTGGCTCAGAGTCTTACCGTCAAGACGGCGCGTGGATTAGCCCCGCAGATCAGAATTCAGAGAAAACCCTGAAAAGTATGCTGGCGGCTGATTTGCGAGAAACCTATGATGACTATCAGCTTTCTCCAGCAGCGCTCGATCATTTTAGAAGCATCGTTGAAACCTGTCGGCAAAGAAATATTGACGTAAAAGTATTTATATCGCCCTCTCATGCCACTCAATGGGAAGCTGTCCGTGCTGCTGGGCTATGGTCAACTTTTGAACAATGGAAACGAGAGATTGTAAAAATTACACCTGTCTGGGATTTTTCGGGCTACAACAGCATCACGGCTGAAGCCATCGATAAGGAAATGGAAAACTATCTGGACAGTTCCCACTACACTCCCGAAACTGGGAATCTCGTCTTAAACCGCCTATTTGAATATGATAGTGCGGCTGTCCCTGCTGATTTTGGCATTTGGATTACTCCGCAAAATGTAGAAAACCACATTAAACAAGTCCGAACCGACCGTCAGCGCTGGGCTTCTCAAAATCCAGAGGCTGTTAAGCTAGTGCAAGACATCGAACGTCGGGTTGCTCGATCGAACGTAGAATGATTTTTGGCGTTGCTACCTACCTTGCCCTGCTGCTCGATTCGCTGAGTTTGATGCTCGATTGGCGGAAATATAGACGAATAGCGCTATTTTGCCGATTTTGAGCGGGCTGAGTTGGGGCTGTACAGCGATTGAAGGAGGGCAGCTTGATCAACCATCAGGCTTATCTTATGTTCAAGTTCAACCACAGGTGATTTCCCTGAGTGGCGCTCCACCCGATCGCCGGGTTGGGAGTTTGGTAGCGGCAGATGTAAACGGTGATGGACAAAGAGATTTCATCGTTACTAAGCCCAATTACCTCGCGGTTTACAGCCACACTGGGCAGGAGCTTTGGGCAAAATCTGTCCCGATTCAAGTCAATGCTAAAGCAGAAAGCAACGGCTTACCAGGAACCCATGCTCCCGGCGTTCAGGTGGCTGATGGGGATGGCGATCGGCAAACCGAGATTTTATTTCTCACCCAGGATGGCAGTTTGCAAATTGTCGATGGCGCGACAGGGATAACCCAACACACTGTTGCCTTGAATGCTCCCTCTGGTGCAGAACGCTGGGAACATCTGGTGATTGTGAATTTTAGAGGCGAGGGTGATCGAGATTTGCTGCTGCAAGCCACGAATGCAGACGGCTACCGGATGGGGCGTTATCTGGCGGCTTACGCATTGGATGATCTAAGGTCGCAAGAACCCCAACCCCTCTGGACTCGCGATGATTTTGTTGCCAATGCCCACAACGGCGCTAGGGTGGCAGACCTGAACGGCGACGGCAGAGATGAAGTATTAGGCGGAACAATCGTTAGCCCAGATGGTGAGATTTTGGCTGCCATCCCGGTGAGGGGACACATCGATTCTGTTTTTGTTGCAGATGTCCGTCCTGATATTCCAGGACTGGAAGTGGTTGCCCTAGAAGAAGGCGGCAGCACTTACGGAATCTTTCCAGGAGATAGCTGGTTGTCTAGGGCGGCTGACAGGGCGATGAGCCAAATTGCCGGAACCAGAAATCGCATTTTTTTGTACAACACCGAGCAGCTAATTTGGACGACTCACTTTAATCATCAAGAGCCGCAAAACGCCGCAGTTGGTGACTTTGATCCTGATCGTCCTGGCTTAGAAATTTGGTGTCGGAGTCGATACAACGAAAACCAAAAGCCGTTTGTATTTGATGCTGAGGGAAAACTGATCGCCAATTACAACATGGAGGAGGTTGCGCCAGCAGGCTGGACAGCAAGAGGAGTGGAAGTGATTTTTCCGATCGACTGGACAGGCGACTCAAAACAACTGGCAGCAGCAAAGGAACGTCATACCGCCGGAGATGTGGCGATCTTTGATCCCATCAGCGGACGATTTCCCTACCGCTTTGAAGAAAATGCCGATCGTCTCTATGTTGCTGATGTAAGCGGCGATTGGCGTGAGGAGCTAGTGGTTTTGAATAGCCAGGAGCTTCGTATTTACAGCAATCCTGAAACCAATCCTAATCTGAATCGTTCTAGCCTCTGGCAGCAGAATCATTACCATCGGAGCAAGATGACCTGGAACTATTACAGCCCATAGGGGCGAGGTGCCAGGTGGGTTCTAGCAAGGTGGGACAATGGCGCAAATCTGATGATGAATACCAACGGCAATTTCATCGGTTACGGTGGTCTGGTGCATATTGCATGGGAGCATCGCAGGGCTGAAGTGTCTTTTTTGCTTGAAACCAAGCTGTCTGGTACGAAGAGTGACTATGATAGTTATTTTCCAAACTTCTTAGCAATGATAAAAATTTTGGCGTTTAACCATCTAGGTTTTGATCGTATATGCACAGAAACTTATGCTATTCGTAAGCAATATATTTTAATTTTAGA
>JAAUQT010000224.1 GCA_012033495.1 Cyanobacteria bacterium RM1_2_2
GGCATCCAACGCCCTTTGAGTGGGGCGGTAAGCGGTCTGCTCGACGACAAAGGGCGCGAAGCCGACGACATCATCAGATGGGAGGCTCTGGGGCTTGTACCACTGCTCCAATTCCCAGAAATCCAGCCTCTACAGAAAGGCGATGCTCATAGCAAATGACCCACTAGCTGTGCGCTGGCATGGCACTGATCAAAAAGCTGTTATTTGACTCAAACTTGAACTTGAACATCAAAAGATGATTTCCAAATCATGCCAACACCTATAACAAAAGCCAGCTAACAATCGGATCTGGGTTTTTATTTTCTTCTCAACAAAGCAGGCAGAACATAAAACCAAAGCATCGCTATGGGTGACAGAATTGGTAATAGAATTGCTAACGTAGAAAGGTATAGCTGAAGGCTGAACAAAATATAGGCGAGTGTACTGCCTGTCAGAAGAAGCACTCCGGTTAAGCGTTTCGGAGGTTGATGCTGAAGCCCCAGCGCAATCAGCTTTCCGGCAACGGCAGCGAGTAAAACCATCCAAACATCAGGAATGGGCATCACCAGCCGTTGATGTAGAAATGATGAAACAAATAGCCCATATGTTCCCCGCCTGTCATTTTGCGGTAAGGGTTCTGGGGATTTTGCTGAAGATACCAGTGCTGCATTGCGGCAGGGGGCGTAAAGTTCTCCACATTGTCGGCTGGAACCAAACCTGCTTCCTGATAGCCACCCGAAGAAATCATCACAGACTGTTGGGGTAGGCGACGCAGTTCTGGCAGGTTGGGGTCGTGCAGTAATTTCCATGCAGGAATTTCGGTGTAGGCTTGGTGTGGCGGAATCGAAAAGTCGGTGATGGGATGCAGCCAAGTTTGCCTTGCTAAACCATAGGCAAGCGAAGTGAGTGGAGATTGATAAATTTGGGGGAGATGCTCAACAGCATAGCGAGTTGCAAATGCTTCTTGGGCAACAGTCGAGGTTTGTGTACAGAGATCGGATGGATTTTGAATGCAAATGCGATGAAACCAAACCAACCAGTAGGAAAACGGCAGCGCATGTTCAAGTGTACTGTCCTGAATTGGCATGTGAAAGTTAGTGCCCAAAGCTCGAATTGCATCAGCGTTGATGTTACGAGAGTCGGTGATTTCTGTCGGCGTTTGTAGCCAGCCGCCGTTGTTGGTCGGGGTTTTGGCGAACACAAACCGTACGCCTCGATCAGTTGCTTGCCGCACCCGTTCAGCTAAAAAATCACTGTTTAGATCGGGACGATCGAGTAAATAATCAACGCCGATGACTTTGACGTTTAGCTGATCGAGTCTCTCAACTAATCTCCCAATATATTGATGCGACATTGGATTCGGATTCCCAATCTCGTTTCTGTCTCGACTAATCGATTCATCATCAATGCGAATCAGAGCCAGTTCTGGCAGTTGGTTGGTGTCAATTTGGTTGGTTATCTGACGGTATTGGGCTTGAATCAGCGAGCGTTGGTTTAATAGCGCAGTTTGTAATGGAGGCAGCAAGCTGAGCAATGAAATCAACGAAATAGCAGCTAATTCGTAGCGATTTTGGGGTAGTAGTGCCCCAATCCACTGTCGCCAGTCGGGAGGCGTGAGGCGAAATAGCGATGATCCGGGACGACGAAACAGTGAGGGAACCAAATAAGCCGAGGGATATTGCAATCGCTTGCGGCTGTTGAGGTTGAGAAATAGCTGAGTGGCTTCCTGCACCGCTTCCTGCACGTCCTTGTAGGCAGCCAAACTGCGGGCAAACTGCACTAAGAACTCTTGTGCGACCTGATTGTGAACCCGTTCGCGCATGATGACAACTTGGTTCAGCCCTAGATCAATCAGCGATTCGGCGATTTGCAAGCCGCTGCATGAGTTGAACAGGGCAAGCTGAAGTCCGCGATTTTTGGCAATGGCGAGATAAGGGCGCAGTTCTTCAATGGTAATTGACGCGCCGGGGGCAATCGCTAGTCTGCCGCCTGCCATGCAGGTTTCGTCGCTGTGTCCGGCAAAAAACAAAATATCCCAGCCTTGCTCATCGGTAATGGCGTCGGTGATATCTTGACGGACTTGGGCAAGCGGTTGTTGCGTGTCGGTTGACCAGCCCACTAGCGTCACGGAAACCAACGGCTCTAGCGATTTAAGGATCTGCTTTTCCTGGCTGAGGTTTAGCCCCACATCGTCGCAGCAAATCGCCAAGATGCGGGCCCGTTTCCAGCGCGGACGTTTGACAGTAGCAGGCTCAGCCCGGATGTTGACGGGGGAACGCGCAATCCGAATTTTGCCTGTGGCTGCCAAATCATCAGTGATTTCCCAAGTTTCCCAGGGCAGCCGCACCAGATCGAGCGGGTCGCAAGTGAGGAGAACATCAATTTTTTGATCAGCACCTTCGGATAACTGACGGCTCGCAGCAGCAATGGCCTTACTGATTTCCCGCAGTTCGCCCTGCCAAAGCCAAATTTGAAATTCGCGCAATAGCGCCGTTTCTGCATCAATTAGCTCTGCCTGCCAGTCTACAGCGGGCATCACATTGCCACTCGTCACCGCCCGCGCTCGCAGGGGAGATGGTTCGGAGGGCAGGGGATCGGGGATGTAGCGCCTGCTGCTGTAAAAGTTGAGGTAAGCTTGCTGCCAGTCCTGATAGAGCTGATCGAGGGTTTCGGGATAGTCCAATCGAGCAATCAACGATTGTCCTTCGCCCCAGGTTAGTTCAAACTGACAGAGCGCCTCAAATCGAGAAACCTTCAGGCGAAAAATGCGGTTCTGGGAGGTCATATGCTGTCGGGGTTGAAGGCAAACGGCGGCAGGGTCAGCGAAGCACCATTCGGTAAGGTAATCGTGACGCGAAACTGTTCATTCCAAGTGCCAATCACTTGCGCATACAGATAAGGGGCGTGTTGCAGCGTTTCTTGGGTCAGCAGTTGCATGTCGTCTTGCACAGAAAGCGTGATGCTTTGCGGCAACTGGGTTCCTGGCTGTGCACCTAAAACGAGTAGCAGCGACCATTCTGGCTCAGGGGTGGTAGAGGTCGGCGAGACATCCCACGTCAGCGCATAGAGACGAACGGCTACAGCATCGACCTGAAAATCGCGGTAGGCGGCTCTGGCAGTCGGGGGCAATTTCTAACGCACAGTCGCGTCTTAGCTCCATCACCACATTATCCAAATCTTCGCTCGGCGAGCGACCAGAACGCAGCGACATCATTGCCCCACTCAGATTCAGCGGTGGCAATAGTATCCAGGAAAGTTCTTCGGCAACGCGGCTGAGTTGGTTGCGGAACCAATGGCTGACGTTGAGGGTGGGGGAGATGGGGGAGGTGGAGGAGGTGGGAGCACGGAAGGCGGCGGGATTGGAGCAACGGAGATGGAGCAGGAGTTTGTCGGGGTCGGGGGTGAATTCGCTCAGGGGCAGCAGCACAGATTGTTCTTCGGTTTGCAGGCGGGTTTGTCCGTTGAGTTGGGATTGGGGTAAGTAGCCGCTGACGCGGACTTGAGCCAGTTCTTCTAGCACTTCTACAAGGATGTAGAGGTCTGGATCGAAACTGCGTTGTTCAACGATGGCTTGCGGAATGGCAACCATCGGGTCATCAATGCAGTCAGAAGTAACAAGATAAAGTTTGAAGTTGGCAATTTCTAAGCAAGAAACAAATTGGCTTAAGTCAGAGGTTTGACTAGCGTGAATCGGTGGGTGGATGCAGCCCGGCAGCCAGTTGCTTTTTAACGATAATTCGGGTGATCGTTTATGTAACCATTCCTGAACGCCTTGTAGGGCTAAGATATTTAAGTATGTTTGCCATTGTTCTGCTTCGGTGGCTGCATTTTGGCTTAAGTTAAGCGCCCAGTCAATTTGTTCAGGGGTTAAGCTGACGCTATCAGGAGACAGCAGATGCGCTGCAAATTGATCGTCGTCAATGAAAAAGTAGGTCATTGTTAGTTACTCCAAGTCTCTAGATATTGGCAGAGGCACGCCGTAAATAAGCTTCTGGAACTGCGCTTAGGGCTATAGGAATCGGTGGCATCTTCGGCAATAATTCGGTCAATTAATTCTTCGAGAACGGCGTTGAGTTGCTGCTGTAACTGCTGGTCAAACTGTTCAAGCTGCTGGGGGTCGAGGTAATGCTTCAAAAGTTGCGGCAGTCTTTGGTGCAACAGTTTTAGCCAGGCTTGCCGAACATCGGCGCGGAGTTCTTTCAACCCCAACAATCGTGTAACCTGAAATTGTTTTTGTAGCCCAACCAGCGGAGCAATTTCAGTCATGGATTTGCCTTCCCGGTGAAATAAAGCGAGCGCCTTCAGAAAGGTTTCGTCTTTGGGCGGTTTTCTGTGGCTGAGATAAGTGACGCGATCATCTAATACTTGTTTAACGGCTTGGCTCAAGCATTGCTCTGACTCCTGACGGTATACACTAAGAAACTGGTCTTGTTGATCTTCATCGGGGCTGTCTACGACTTGCTGCTGCTCTGCCAAAAAGCTAGTTTTCTCGTCATCTAACGAAACAGCAGACAAGCGTTTGACCTGACGGAGTTGCTGGGCGAGTCCCCGCAGTTCTCGCAAAAGTTGCTGCGAAGAATCGCCTCCAACGCCTTGAGCTTGTCCTTGAGCTTGTAAATGTTGCAGCATGTTTTGAAGTTGCTCCGAATCGGGTTCGGTACACTTTTTGCCTGCTCCGGTCGAGCGCTGCCGTAAACGCGCCTGACGATAGACGGCATGATAGCTTTCTAGCACCTGACAAGCTCGCTGAATTTCGGTTGCCATTAGTCTGCCCGCCAGTAACCGACTGATCCGGGCGGGAGTGGTGTGATTCAAAATTGCCCAATCGCTAGCTAGGTAAATGCCCCAATCGGCGAGGGCGGCATTGAGACCCTTTTGTTGCAACACCAAGCGTTTTGTCCAGGTACTCAAATTGCTTTGCTCTGGGTCAAAGAGTTGCACAATCCGCACGGCAACAGGAAGATAATCGGTTTCTCGATACTCAAAGCTCAGCGGGTTTGCATCATCCATTACATAAGCATACAAATCAGCCCGACTAAACCCTCCTTGCGTGCCAAACCGTTGTTCTAAACTGAAGCAAACTAGAGGAATTTGGTGAGAAACAAAACAGCGTAAACAGCCTTCTGCCAAATTTGCAGAGGATTGGTTTGGGTCAACTTCGGCAGGGGAAGCCGACCGCATCAACTTCACCAACTGCCGCTGAACTTGCAGATCAGGAATTTCATCTGCTTCTATCCAATCTGGAAACTGCTGTTGAAAGAAGGCTTTTGCTGCTGCAATTTCCCGTTCCCGCAGGCTGCCAGACGCCTCTAGCCGAAGGTGCGTCCAATATCTGCAAGCTGAACCCATCCTCACTTACCTCCGATTTGCTGTTGGAGCAGTAACACGACTGGTTGGTCTACCTTACAACTCATAAGCAATCCCGACTCCCTTCGCAAGCACTGTCTTACTTAGCCTGCACTGAAGTCAACCTATGCAGATTTTGTCCTCACCCAAAATTTGGATTTTCTCTGGCTACTATCTGTTCTTAGCTTGGGTACAAATCAGCCTATGCAGTATGCAAAAGGTCTGTCAAGTTGATTAGGAAATCCCCAGATCTAGAAGATTCCGAGGATCTAGAGGCGAGATGAGCCAATCACTACGGAACAGATTGCCTAAACCTTTGTACAGTAAAGAATAAGGATTTGAGCAACCTTCAGATCCGGCACTGCGATTTCTGATGCTATTTCTGGTTAAGGGAGACGAATCAATGACAGTTGCGCCAACACGAGCGATTGATTGGAACAGCGTTGTTGCGGCACTAGACGGGATTGAAGTGATCCGTGATGCGGCGCAGGTGGCGAAACTTTCCAAAGACTACTACAGCTACAGCCCCATTTTGCAATTACTGCTCTCCGATAAGGTGGGTGATGGGGTGGTGCGTCCGGCGAGTGAAGCAGAGGTGCTCAAAATTGCGGCAGTGTGTGTCAAGCATCAGATTCCCGTTACAGTCCGCGGAGCCGGAACGGGCAACTATGGACAGTGCATTCCCCTGCAAGGCGGCATCATTTTAGATATGACCAAAATGCAGGCGGTGAAGTGGATTAAACCTGGAATTGCTTGCGTCGAACCGGGGGCAAGGCTGGCTGCCATCGACAAACAAACCCGCGAAATGGGCTGGGAAATTCGCATGGCTCCTTCCACTTACCGGACTGCAACCATCGGCGGCTTTATTGGCGGCGGCAGTGGCGGCATCGGCTCGATTACCTATGGACAACTCCGCGATCGGGGCAACCTCCATGCGGTGCGGGTCGTAACCATGGAAGCGCAACCGCGAGTGATTGAACTGCGGGGCGACGATGTGCAAAAGGTGAATCATGCTTATGGCACCAACGGCATCATCACAGAACTGGAAATTCCGCTGGGCCCGGCGCATCCGTGGGCAGAGCTAATTGTGACGTTTCCAGATTTTATGACGGCGGCGCGGTTCGGGCAGGAATTAGGCGACTCAGATGGCATGATCAAAAAACTGATTTGTATTTGTGCGGCTCCGATTTCCAATTACTTTGCGGCGTTTCGTACTGTGCTGCCTGCCGATAGCCACTGTGCGCTGCTGATGATCGCAGAGTCCTGTTTAGAACCGTTTGGTGAATTGGTGAAAGCGTTTGGCGGCAAAATTGTCTACCAAAAATCAGCCCAAGAAGCCAGCAAAGGCACTGCAATTTATGAGTACACCTGGAACCATACAACCCTCCATGCGCGTAGCGTTGACCCAACCCTCACCTACCTGCAAACGCTGTTTCCAGCCGACAAAAAACTAACCCTACTCGAACAGATGTATCACTACTTCGGGGATGAAGTCATGATGCATCTAGAATATATTCGCGTGAATGGGTCAGTATTACCTGCTGCACTGCAAATCGTCCGCTACAGCACACCAGAGCGATTACAGGAGATCATCAAATATCACGAAGATAGCGGTGCATTCATCGCTAATCCTCATACCTATATTCTGGAAGATGGCGGGCGTAAAGCTATTGATCCGATTCAGCTTGAATTCAAACAGCAAGTTGATCCAAACGGGTTGCTCAACCCTGGCAAAATGAAAGCCTGGATGCAGTAGAAACACCACCAATCACCAACCTCTGAGCAAATAGAGCCAGAGCTACCTAGAACTCTGAAATTGTGATTTACGAATTCAAAATTGATATTCTTGCCCTTCTGACCCCAGAATCAGTCAGAATTTGAGAGGGAAAGCAAGGTGATTTAGAAGCATGGATATCAAAGACGGATTTGTAAGCACGGTTGGCAACACCCCCCTCATTCGGCTCAACAGCTTCAGTGAAGAAACAGGCTGCGAGATTTTAGGCAAAGCAGAGTTCCTCAATCCGGGCGGGTCTGTGAAAGACCGGGCAGCCCTTTACATCATTCAAGATGCCGAAGCAAAAGGCTTGCTGAAACCGGGTGGCACAGTGGTTGAAGGAACGGCAGGCAATACGGGCATTGGGCTTGCGCACATTTGTAACGCTAAGGGATATAAGTGCCTGATCATTATTCCAGACACGCAATCGCAGGAAAAAATGGATTTACTGCGGACTTTAGGCGCCGAAGTGCGTCCTGTGCCGGCCGTGCCCTACCGCGACCCGAACAACTACGTGCGGCTCTCTGGTCGCATTGCCGAAGAAATGGAAAACGCGATTTGGGCGAACCAGTTCGACAACCTCGCCAACCGTCAAGCCCATTATGAAACCACCGGCCCCGAAATTTGGGCCCAAACCGACGGCAAAATTGATGCTTGGGTCGCTGCTACGGGAACCGGAGGAACCTACGCGGGCGTTTCTCTATTTTTAAAGGGAAAAAATCCTGACATTCAGTGTGTACTCGCCGATCCAATGGGCAGCGGCTTATATAGCTACGCTAAAACAGGCACGATTACCATCACCGGAAACTCGATCACGGAAGGCATTGGCAACAGTCGCGTCACCGCTAATATGGAAAATGTGCCCATTGATGATGCCCTGCAAATCGATGACCCAGAAGCACTGCGGGTTGTTTACCAGCTTCTTCAGAAAGATGGTTTGTTTATGGGCGGCTCTGTTGGCATCAATGTGGGTGCGGCTGTGGCACTGGCGCGGCAGTTGGGCCCGGGTCACACCATTGTAACGGTGCTGTGTGATGGGGGTGCTCGCTATCAGTCTCGCTTATTTAATCAGCAATGGCTAGCTGAAAAAGGACTGTCAATCGATACCCTTTAGATAAATATAGACTGATGAATTCTGGATGACAGAGTTTGATCTTAGGATCGTGGATTGAATCAATCCGTCAACTGTAGGGGTGGGTTGAGCAGATCAATGGGCATCTGGCAATCGATTTGACTGTAAAACCCGCCCCAACCCACGACGGACTTAAAATTTGGGTTTCGGCTCCGCTCAACCCACCGTTCGACTGTGCTCAACCCACCGGCTCCGCTCAACCCACTGTTCGACTGCGCTCAACCCACCGTTCGACTGTGCTCA
>JAAUQT010000225.1 GCA_012033495.1 Cyanobacteria bacterium RM1_2_2
GGCGGTTGGGTTGATGTGGGAGAACCGCCTAGCGAGGCTGTTGTGCGGGAGGTGTTTGAGGAGTCAGGCTATCAAACTCGCGTGCTGAAGCTAGCAGCCGTTTATGATCGCAATAAGCATCCCCATCCACCCTTAGTATTTCATGCCTATAAGCTGTTTTTTCTTTGCGAGTTGACCGGAGGAGCACCCGCCACTAGCTTGGAAACCGATGCTGCCGAATTTTTTCCGGTAAATCACCTTCCCGAACTCTCGATGGGGCGCGTTCTACCCAGCCAGATTTTGCGGCTCTACGAACATGCCAATCACCTCGATTGGGCCACAGAATTTGATTAGGAGTGTTTGATTAAAAGTGTCTGATTAAATCTGATTAAAAGTGTCTGACTATAAGGTGCAATAGCGAAAGTGCAATAGCGAAAGTGCAATAGCAGGTGCTGATTGATTTAAAACCCATTCCCGAAACAAGGCGATGATTCAAACGCTCATATCGAACGCTCTAAATAACCGCTCTGACTGAATTTCGTGATTCCGAATTGCGAATTCAAATTGCGAATTGTTCCAAAACCAGGACATTTCATGACGCACATTACCAAACAGCCCTGTGATGACGGTGTAATGCAGTCCGCTCCCTCTTATCAGTCTTGCTCTCGGTGGGCAAAGCCGTGGGTTTTGACTGCAACGATTCTCGGCTCAAGCATGGCGATGGTTGATGGCACAGTCGTTAATGTTGCCTTACCGGCGATTCAATCTTCTCTGAATGCCAACTCTGCCCAACTCCAATGGGTCGTGGAGGCATACGCGCTGTTTTTGGCGGCGCTTATTTTAGTCGGTGGCTCCTTGGGTGATCGATATGGGCGACGCCGCATTTTTGCGATTGGCGTGGTGCTGTTTGCCTTAGCATCAATGGGCTGTGGTGTGGCAGCAACGATTCAGCAATTAATCATGGCTCGCGCAGTGCAGGGGATCGGCGGAGCGCTGCTGGTTCCGGGAAGCTTGGCGATTATCAGCGCTTCATTTGATCAGTTTGAGCGAGGTCGGGCGATTGGCACTTGGTCTGGGTTTACGTCCATCACTTCCGCAATCGGGCCGCTGTTGGGCGGCTGGCTGATCGAATCTGCTTCGTGGCGCTGGATTTTTTTCCTAAATTTGCCGATTGCAGTGGTGGTAGTAATAATTCTGTTTCGCTGGGTTTCTGAGAGCCGCAGTGCACAAACGCCGCCGTTGGACTGGATTGGGGCACTGTTAGCAACTATTGGGCTAGGAGCAACGATTTATGGACTCATCGAAGCTTCTCATTTGGGATTGGCTCATCCTACGGTGATCATGGCGCTCATCTTGGGAATTGCTGGACTCATCGCTTTTGTTGGCGTCGAAGCCCGCAGCCGTTACCCAATGATGCCGCTGTCGCTGTTTCAGTCGCGCACGTTTGGGGGGGCAAATTTGCTGACGCTGCTGTTGTATGCGGCGTTAAGTGGGGCGCTATTTTTTCTGCCGTTTAACTTAATTCAAGTTCAAGGCTACTCCGCGACAGCAGCAGGGGCAGCTTTTCTGCCGTTCATTTTGCTGATGTTTGTCTTGTCACGCTGGTCGGGTGGCTAATTAGCCACTATGGAGCAAAACGCCCACTGGTGATTGGCCCCTTAATTGCCGCCCTTGGCTTTGCGCTGTTTGCCCTTCCGGGCATCGGCGGCAGCTACTGGACGACGTTTTTTCCAGCGATTGTAGTATTGGGGTTGGGCATGGCGATCAGTGTGGCTCCGCTGACGACGGTGGTGATGGGCGCAGTCAGTTCCCAACAGGCTGGGCTGGCGTCGGGCATTAACAATGCCGTAGCTCGGACTGCCGGACTGTTCGCTATTGCCATTTTGAGTTTGGTGATTGCTGCTACATTTAACTTTCACCTTGATCGCCAGCTTGTTGCCCTCAACATTCCTGTAGACGTTCAGCAACTGTTGTCTGAAGAGCGCATTAAGCTAGCGGGAGCAGAGGTTCCGGCTGAAACTGGAGCATTGCAGCCCGTCTTGGAACAAGCAATCGATCAATCTTTTCTGAGCGGTTTTCGGCTCGTGATGCTGATTGCCGCAGGGTTAGCCAGCTTAAGCGCAGTGGCAGCCCATCACCTGATTGAAGATGCAAAGGCGACGCAAAAACCAAAAGTCTTTCAACGCTGAAGGATTGCGAAGTCAACGGGTAGGAGAATTGGATTTGTGATGCCGTTAATTTCCAGCAATGCCTTCTACTCGTGCCGCATGTTGAACAGCAGCAGCAACGGCAGGAGCAACACGCTCGTCAAAGACCGAGGGAATGATGTGTTCTCTATCTAAATCAATCGGTTTAATCAGCGAAGCGATCGCTTCAGCTGCGCCTAAAAACATGCCAATTGTCATCGTTTTAGCACGACAATCTAACGTTCCTCGAAACACACCCGGAAACGCGAGGACATTGTTAATTTGATTCGGGTAATCGCTTCGTCCGGTTGCCATGACAGCCACATCATTCATCACCAATTCTGGTTGAATTTCGGGAATCGGATTCGCCATTGCAAACACAATTGGGTTACTGGCCATCGACTTCACCATTTCAGGAGTCACAACGCCCGGTGCGCTCACGCCCATAAACACATCTGCTCTAGCCATTGCATCGGCAAGTAAACCGCTTTGCTCGACGGCAAACTCCTGCTTTTGCGCGTTCAAATCTGACCGACTGGTAGACAAAATGCCGCGAGAGTCACACATCACAATATGAGCCACACCTGCCTTGCGAAACAGCCGCGCCATTGCCACGCCAGCCGCGCCAGAGCCGTTAATCACCAGCCGGATTTGATCCATTGATTTTTTGACCAGCCGCAAGGAATTGATTAAGGCCGCCAGAGACACAATTGCCGTGCCGTGTTGGTCATCGTGAAAGATCGGAATATCTAACTCTTGCTGGAGCCGCGCTTCAATCTCGAAGCAGCGAGGGGCGCTGATATCTTCTAAGTTGACGCCACCAAACACGGGCGCAAGGTTTTTGACAGTTTCGACAATGGCGTCGGTGTCTTGGGTTGCTAAACAAATCGGGAAGGCGTCGATCCCAGCAAACTCCTTAAATAGCATGGCTTTTCCTTCCATTACGGGCAAGGCTGCGGCTGGGCCCAAGTTGCCCAAACCCAAGACAGCGCTGCCGTCGGTGACAATCGCGACTGTGTTGCTTTTAATCGTTAAGTTATAAACCTGCTCCGGATCGTTGGCAATCGCCATACACACTCGCCCCACTCCCGGCGTATATGCCATCGCTAGCTGATCTTGGCTCTTCAGCGGAATTTTGCTGTGTACGCTAATTTTGCCGCCGCGATGCAAGTTAAACGTGCGATCATACACTTCCATCACGGTAATGTCTGGCAGTGCTTTGACCGCCGCCACAATGGTTTCAGCATGTTCGGTGCTGGAAGCATTCACGGTGATGTCTCGCGTTAGCATTTTCCGCGTTTGTTCAATCAAGTCAATCTGACCGATGCTGCCGCCTGCCGTGGCGATGGCTTGCGTGACGTGCGCCAACATCCCGGCTTGATTTGGAAGCTGGAGGCGGATCGTTAAACTAAAGCTGGGATTGGGTGTCAGATTGACCATACAATTGCTGCCGTTCTCCTGACTAGAGGAATTTGCTCAAACAAACCTTCATCATATCTGGTTCATTGGTTGTTTTTTTGAGCTTCCTGATACGATAGGCGTCTCCTGCCCCGTTGGCAGTAATCACCAAAATTTGTGAATACTACCTGTATCTCTTAAAACCATTCACAAAAAGTTTTTAAACTTGCAATAGCAGTGTCTTTCTCGCCCCTAGCCATGCCCAGCCTCTATGCCGAAATCGAGATTAATGCACCCAAATCCGTCATTTGGCAAACCCTTCTCCAAAAAGACAAATGGCTGAATTGGAATACTTTTTTATATGACCGCAATCCTGCTTTGCCGTTTGAGCAAGGTCGAATTGTGCAGTTATCTTTGCGGCGATTGCGCGAAGAAATCGAAACCGAGTTTGATCCCCATATTACCTTGCTTCAGCCTGAAGTATGCCTACAGTGGGTGTCAACTGCGCCCGGATTCCGCAGCGAGCATATTTTTGAGCTTCAGCAAGTGGGTCGCAACCGCACTAAATATATTCATCGAGAAAGTTTTTCTGGAGTCGTGACACATTTCTTCCTGTCATTTCTCCGCCGCGACGAGCAGCAAGGGTTGCGCCGAATGGCATGGGAGTTGAAGCAGTATGTGGAAGGCTACTAGCAGGCTATTAAAAAGCTATTAATTAAAAGGCAAAAAAAGGCAGAGAGGCACAGCAGCCAGATTCCGAATTTCTTCTGATGCCAAGCAGGAGCGGCCATAGGACAAGATGAAGCCACATCCTCAACTCAATTCATCTGCCTGAGCCTCATCATGCAATACCTGCTCTATCCCGTTGCGCTCTACCTGATTCTGATCGGCATTCGTTACCTGCTCACCTTTTTGCAGTTGCGGAAAGTGGTGCTGCAATACCCCAAATTTCAAGCTCAGTCGGCAAAGGCAGTTCCGGCAGAATTGCGACAGTTGTTTCAAACCTCAATCGCTGAGTTGGCAGTTCACGGCTTCAAACCCTGCTGCTATGTGCAAGCCCGCTCGATGAGTAAAATTGAGCCGCCGACTGGATGGGAACTGTTGCTCTACCACCGCGAACACAAAACCTATGCCAAAGTTGGGCTGCGATTGCTGACAGAACCAGCCGATTTGTTTGAGATTGGCTTCTACACGTTTTTCAAAGATCAATCGCTGCTGATTACGCTGAATGGTCAGGCGCATGGTGTTATTGATCAAGTGCCGAGGGCAACGTTGCAAGATCCCTACTCAGCGGATTTGTCAGTGCAATGGCAGATGCATCAAGAAAAATTGAGCCAGCTTGCTGCGACTCAAGCCGCTTGTGCTCTGGCGCCAGAAGTTTTCTCAAGGCTCTGCAACTGCACATCCGGGAGTATTTGGATGCTGCGGTGCAATCTCGAAGGCTGGTTAAAACGGCAGCGCAAGAATTTAAGCTGGGCAGACGCGCCTTGATCCAACAGATGATTGCTGGAATGCAGGCGGGCAAAAAAGTCGCCAAAATGACCCAACAGCGTCGGGAGCAGTCCCGTCGGCAGGCAGGTGGGCAACCGCTGGAGATTCCGCTGGAGCTTGAGGTGCAGAGCTATCAGCGGATGGAGTTTCTGCAAAAGGATCTGGTGGGGCGCAAATTCCGCACTTGGCTGCTGCTTGGCAGTTTGGCACTGTTTGTGGTGAGCTACATGCAAGTTTTTAGCCCAGAGCGATTGGCAATTTTTATGGCTGCCTTGATCCTGCACGAAGGCGGACACCTGCTAGCGATGGGGCTGTTTGGCTATCAGGACACTGCCCTGCTGTTTTTGCCATTTTTAGGTGCGCTGGCCACTGCCCGCAAAGACGACGCAACCCTGACTCAAAAGTTCTGGATCTCGCTGGCGGGCCCACTGCCCGGACTGATTTTGGGTATCGGCTGTTTAGCAATTGCCGCCCCCACTCAAACCACGGGCTGGCTGTTGGAAGCAAGCTGGATTTTGATTAGCCTCAACCTGTTTAACCTGCTGCCGATCTATCCGCTGGATGGCGGGCAGATTGCCGATTTGCTCATCTTCTCGCGCCACCCTTACATCGGAGTCATCTTCAAGATGGTTGGCGTCGCGTTGCTTGGGTTGCTCGGTTTAGTGCAGCCGATGATGTTTGTGTTCGCCGGACTCATTGCCCTTGGCATTCCCAACAGCTTTCGGGTGGCAAAAATCACGGTCAAGCTGCGCTCAGAACTGCGTCAAGTCTGCTCGCAAAAGGATGCTACTCAGCAAGACACCCTTCGTACTATCCTGCACCACCTCAAGCAACTGGGTCACGGCACCCTGCCTTTCGCCCAACGCTACACGCTAACCAAAACCCTGCTGATGAGCCACCGCGAACTGCACGCCAAACGCCGAACTCGCCTCGCCCTCAGCCTGCTCTACTGCGGCAGCTTGTTGGGGGGAATCTTTGGCACGCTGCAAGCCGTCCTACCAAACTGGACAGGGTTACTAGCGCAAGCGGCCCAAGTGTCGAATCAGATGGAGGAGCACAACGCCGAACAGCAGCGCTTAATCGAAACCGCCACTGTCGCTATTCAAGCCAACCCCAACGACAGCGAAGCTTACCAACAGCGCGCCCAAGCCTACCTACGCCTCCAAAATACTGAAGCTGCTCTCGCTGATTTCGATCAAGTGGTGCGGCTCAATCCTAAAGACATTCAGCCCTTGATGATTCGCGCTAGCTATCGAGCAATGACTCAAGACTATCAAGGCGCAGTTCAAGACTATGATCGCATCCTGGAATTGCAGCCTAAAAACGTGGATGCCTATCAAAATCGCGCCAGCTATCGAATGCTGTGCAACAACTATCAAGGAGCGCTCGCCGACTACAATACTGCTATTCAGCTTGCTCCTATGAACTATTCGCTTTACCTCGATCGCGCCTATATGCGGCAAGAACTCAAAGACTTTAAAGGCGTAATTGCTGATGCCAACACCGTGATTCGCCTCGAACCCAATCAGCCTGATGCCTACGCTCTCCGCAGCGAAGCCCGTCGCCAAATCGGAGAAACGCAGGCCGCAGATCTTGATCAGCAAAAAGCCGATCAACTTTACGAAGTTTGGCAGGTAGAATGAGGAGATTTCTAGGGGCTGTGATCCAAGCCAAAATCCTGATGATGCCAGGGCGACAGCCCCTAGACTGTTATGGGGAGATGACGCACCCTAAACAAAATACCTGAGATTTCCTAGGCGTGCGAGAGCAGTCCCGCAGAAGATCAGCCTCTTCGGTTCCTTTCCAACTCCCGGTACGCCCTTACTTCCAACCTGCCCGATCCATAATCCGCAGAGCCTCGCTGCTGTTTTGCCCGATGGTGGCAGCACTGACAGAATCCTCCTTGAAACTGCCGTAGCCTTCAAGAATCGGATCAATTGCCACACCCGACACAACCGGATATTCGTTGTTGCTGTTGGCAAAAATTTGCTGAGATTCTGGACTCGCTAAATGCTCGATAAACCGCAGCGCCGCTTCCTGGTTGGGAGCCGTTTTCAAGACACCTGCCCCGCTGATATTCACGTGAGTGCCCCGGTCGCGCTGATTGGGAAAGAAGATATTCACCTTTTCGGCCGCATCTCTAGCCGCCGGATCATCCGATTTTGCCATCCGAATCAGGTAGTAGGTGTTGGCCATCGCCAAACTGCCCACACCCGCAGCGCAGGCTTGAATTTGACCCGTGTCGTTGCCTTCGGGGGGACGAGCAAAGTTAGCCACTAAGCCGCGCACCCAAGCCTCGGTTTCCTGTGCGCCGTGGGCTGCAATCATCGAAGCAACCAGCGAAATGTTGTAAATGTTGGTTGAAGAGCGCACCAAAACTTGGTTAGCCCATTTCGGATCAGCCAAATTTTCGTAAGTCGATAAATCAGCCGGGTTAACTTTCGATTTGTCATACATGATCACCCGCGCCCGTTTGGAAAGCCCATACCACAACCCTTCTGGGTGACGCAGATTAGCAGGGATAGCGCGATTGAGCGTTGCTGAATTGGTTGGCGCAAATAAGCCTTCTTCTTCTGCCCGCCAAAGTCTGCCAATATCGACCGTCATCAGCACATCTGCCGGGCTGTTGCTGCCTTCGCTCTTGATCCGTTCAATCAGCGGGTCGGCTTCTGCTTCAATTAAGTTCACCCGAATGCCCGTTGCAGCGGCAAAACTTTCATAGAGGGCAGTGTCGGTGTCGTAGTGACGAGCAGAGTAGAGGTTGACCACTTTATCGGTCTGAGCCACCCGAATCGCGGGAGCCTGTTGCGCTATGGCTTTTGTCTTTCCGAGCTGACCTACTGCAATCGCAGCCGCAGCCGTTCCCACGCCAATAAAACTACGTCGAGTTAATTTGTTCATCTCAAGATTCCTAAAATTTCCTCACAAACTCAACTGACCATCGAAACTTAGTCATCAAAAATTTTGTGCTTGGTCAAATCACAATTCATCAACCATTGTATGGTTATTGCGACTGATTCCTGTTACGCATATAGAAAAATGTTAGAGTTTCACCACTGAAAGTTCAAGTCTTGTCCTAAAAAGTACAAAATAGAGCGTTTTTTGGTCTGGCTGGGTCAATTAGAGTCGCCAATTAGAGCTTTTGAACAAGGAGATATGTTGCAAGTTGTTGTTACAAAATTTTGCTGCAAGTTGTGCTTAACCTGACTCCCACTTCATCAAACCGGCAACAGAATATCTAATACTGGGATCGGGTTTCGACTGCGCTCAACCCACGTTGTCTCTGAACCCACGTTGTCTCTGAACCCATTTTGTTTCTGAGGGCTGAGCGTAACCCACTTTGCCTTTGAGGGCTGAGCGTAACCCACTTTGCCTTTGAGGGCTGAGCGTAACCC
>JAAUQT010000226.1 GCA_012033495.1 Cyanobacteria bacterium RM1_2_2
TAGGGGTGGAACCCCTAGCTGGGGGCGTAGCCCCCACACCCCCTATGTCCCAAGCTCAATGCGTAACGCTATATCTGTCTTCTACTTGCGTTCTGCCCTCTGCCTTTGTCTCCTAATCTTCCCTAGCGAGGTTCGTTTACTACGGCAGTGGTCGTGGTGCGAGGATGTCGTGTACCGACCGAAGCTCCGATCAAAGCAGCAACTAAGCCTAATAACGAGCCAAGAGCAAATGACCAGCCGACTGTGGCTGCATTGCCTGCAATATCACGCGCTTCTTCGGCTGTCACGTTGGGCGCTTGAGCGGGAATGTTAGCTGCTCCGCCAGGAGTTTGATTAATAATGTCCCCTGCATTAGAGGCTACAACTCCGAAGGCTCCAGAGACACCGCTAGAGAGCAGCCAAGCACTGATTGCTAATGTTGTTGCCCATAAGATTGCTCCATTGAGAAGAGCGGTACTCCGGTTCATGGGGCCGCAAGCGCGAGCCGTGATCCATCCGCCCAAAAACAAGGAGATCAGTAGGCTAATAATGGACCAAATACCAACTGCTGAGCCTATCGCATCTGCATCTGATCTTGGCGCTCCCGAATTAGCGATAGTTGTCAAGCCAATGGCAGCGCCAATACCACTGAGAACAAGCTGTGAACTGATTGCTGTAACTAACCCTGCCAAAATTGGGCCCCAACGAACGCGGTCATGATAATCGATGCCCGCTACTGGAGCAACCCGCTCCACGACTCGATTTGTTGAACTTACAGGTTCATTTGTGTATGCCATACTTGCTTGCTCCTGTGTACTTGTGGTAGCGCTAAAGCGTTAAAAATATTGTTCAGATGGTTCAACCATAGTCAGCAGTAGCAGAACCAACACCTATCTGGAGAGAGAAGTCACCCTTGCGTCAGTTAAAAAGTATTGAGTTAAAAAGTATTAAGGAATGGGAATTAAATTAAGTTCGATCGTCGGTAGGAGCAGGTTTTGCGGTCAAAACCATTGCAGGATGCCTATTGCTCTGTTAAACCCGCCCCCTACAGTTTCAGATGATTCGTGAGCGCAAGCCCTTGAACTCTCAGAAAATTCGGGGATCCACCACAGACAATTCTCATCACTCGCATAGGATTGCCATACACCAGTGCTGAATCGCTAAACTGCATACTAAAGACTTGCACAAAGATGCTCTGAAACTTGAGGTTTTTGTTAGTAATCAAGAATTAGCAATCAGGAAGAAGTGAGAGAATTTGAGAGCAAAGAAAACCTAATAAATATTCGGTTAAGTAATCGGTTGAGTCAATGGACAAAATGAACTGTAAGATGCGTTTCGGCTCCGCTCAACGCGCCAACCTTCAGCATTCAGTGGGTTGAGCACAGTCAAACAGTGGGTTGAGCACAGTCGAAACAGTGGGTTGAGCACAGTCAAACAGTGGGTTGAGCACAGTCAAACAGTGGGTTGAGCGGAGCCGAAACCCGAATTTTCAAAAAGCTAATTAACGTCAGTTGCTTAATCTGATTTTTATTAGCGAAATCCTGCTTTTAAAGCCGGTTGAATGAATTAGGTGAAATGGCATTACTTCATGAGAACATTTGAACTTTTACCCAAAAAGATGGCGACTTTTTTGGCAACTTTCAATAAATCTGCCAAATGATATCTGAATCTAGTCCAGCAGATGGATGGGAATATGATGGGCAGCTTTTAGGGTAGTAGGTGTAGCTCAACTGAGAATTGAGGTGAAAACATGCCACTCCATAAAATTAAGGAATTTTATCCTGACTACAGCGATCAATTTGGTGATCATGACCTGATGGGTTATAGCCTGTATGCTGGTTCTGACAAGGTTGGTTCAGTTGATGACTTGTTGGTTGATGATGAAGGACGTTTCCGTTACTTGATCGTCAACACAGGTGCTTGGATCTTTGGTAAGAAGGTGTTACTGCCAATCGGACAAACCCGGATCGATTACAGCGATCGTAAGGTGTACGCTGATCGGTTAACCCGTGAGCAGGTTGAGCAGTTGCCTGAGTATGATCCGAACTCAACGGCAGATTACGATTACGAAGAGCAGGTACGCGGCGTATACCGTCCTGCAACTTCAACGAGCGCGACAATGGGAACAGCCGGAATGGGAACTGCACCAGTTGAAGCTTCTGCCCCATTGAATGCAACTCCAGGGATGTATGATCGCAACACCTATCGCTATGATCGCGATCCTGACTTGTACAACTTGAATGAGCGGGATCACCAAACCCTCAAACTGTATGAGGAGCGGCTCGTTGCTAACAAGACACGCCAGAAGACGGGTGAAGTGTCAATTGGGAAGCATGTTGAAACCGAAACTCAGCAAGTTTCTGTACCTGTTGACCGGGAGCGGGTTGTAGTTGAGCGCGTCACTCCAACCAATGCAACTGTGAGCGACACGGTGGGTGCTGGTGCTTTCCAAGAAGGCGAAGTAGTTCGGATGGAAGTTTACGAGGAAACGCCAGAGATTCGTAAGGAAGCTTTCGTGCGGGAAGAAGTGCAGATTCGCAAAGAAGTAGATCACGACACGGTAGCTTCTGAGGAGACTATCCGCAAAGAACGGTTAGATATCGACAAAGATGGTAATCCGATTGTGCGTGACTAGACGTGACTAGACATGACTAGAACTGTGGAAACGGAGAGTTTCCAAACATGAATACCTACGGCGTACACACAACTCCTATCAGCCCCCTAAATCACCCACCAGTGGAGGCTTTGAAGACACAATCGGCTCGGAGAAGTCCTCCAGAAGGGGCATTTAGGGGGCGAAGGAGTCTGCAACGAAGCGAATTTCAACTTGTGTGTACACGTAGGGTATGAATACTGGAATAAGTTTAAGTAGCGCTTAGGGGAGATTATAGAGGTGTCAATTCGGGTAAGGGTTGTGACGTTCCCTGATTGAAGATTGTGAAGTTGCGCTCTACAATACTTACTTGTATTCAGGCAAGATAGGGGTTAAATAAAAAACTGAATCGCTTGGTGTATCAAAGATATATTCGAGCGGTTCAGATTTTTTACAGTTCAAACATTCTTGAGACGACGCTAAAGACACTTACCAGAGTAAAAGTTATGAGATTCTTGAGCTTAGATTACGCAGACACTCCCTATCGTCATGCCTTTGGCGATTATAATATCTCAGATTTTACAGTTTACACCGAACAGGGTGATTTAATTGGCAAAGTGATAGACGTTCTTATTGATGAGATGGAGCACTCCTATTACCTTGCTGTTGAACGTCATTCATTTTCTCATGAACGCTTTATTTTACCACTTATTGCTTCCAGATTATCAACATCGGAACGCCGAGTTTATACGACTAGCTTAAGCAAAGAGCAGATCAATAATCTACCTAAGTATCATAAAGAGAACACTACTCGTTACAGTGAGACGTATGCCAACACTCATTCTCACGAGGCTCACTCTAATGCAACTGCTCCTAATGTAGCTGAAAGGAATCAAACTTCTGTAACCGCAGCATCTCAGGCGGAACCCCTTCCGGTAGAAGCTTCTCTTCCTCTAGAATACAGTCGTCCGCTGGAGTCAGATATTGTCTTTGTGACGACAGAAACTCAGAGACCTGTCATGCACCCTACCCCAGTGCCAGAACCGCCCACTCTAGCAGAAACACACTCGCCTATTGAACCTGTTGTATCGACTGCACCTGTTGAGCCTGTTGAGAACGATGCGGCTGTGGTAATTCCAGTTGCTCCAGTAGAAAGACAAATTGTAGAGACTTATAATGTGCCTTTGCTTGCAGAACGGCTGGTGGTCGATCGGCAGCGCCGGAAAGTTGGAGAAGTTGTTGTCCGCAAAGTGATCGAAACTCAAATGGTGAGCGTGCCTGTTCATCGAGAAAAATTAATTGTTGAACAAATTAGTCCAGAGCACAAATCACTTGCAGCAATTGAGTTAGGGAAGGGTGAATTAAGTCAAGTCGAATTACGCAAATTGATGCCTGGCTTAAGTGACGAAGTCCTTCAAACGGTGTCTGATCACGTAGCGATTCCAACAGCGCCGCAAACCGAAACGGTTCCTATTCAGACAGCCCTACAAATTCTGCACCAAGTTAGCCAAGCTTCTCAGTTCAAGCAGGCGGCGGTAAAGCTGGTATTTGATGATGAGGAATTGCAAAATCGCTATCAACGCTGGTTAGCTGAACATAAGAATTAGGATTGTCTCTGTATCGATTTGGATAGTATTTGAGTCAATAGAGCAGCTTATTACCCTTTCGTGTAACAATAGCTCAATACTTTGGAGATTCTAGCCACTTGAGGTTTGGTGTGACCGAACTTGTTGACGCAGTGACAGAACCTACAATCGAGACAACTATCAAAGCAATTGAAGCCAAAGCAGTTGAAGCAACGATTGGCGTATCACCAAGCTTAGCTCCATTTGCATCTGCCAATACATCGCTAGAAGTTCGGACTTCTACAGCAACCATCCGTCAAAGCCTCCGTGCCTCTACTGCGGATGGTGTATTTGCTACCCTTTTCACGAATGCTACGGGCGGCGCTTTAATCAGCAGCTTTTTTCTAGAACTGGGCGCAACTTCCAATGAAATTGGCTTACTGGCAGCTATTCCCATGCTGGCGAATCTTTTGCAGCCTTTGGGAGCTTACCTCTCTGAACGCACCACCAGTCGGCGATTATACTGTTGCTGGATTTATGGACTGGCACGGTCAGTTTGGCTGCTGCTGGCAATTGGCATTGGCTGGATGTGCTGGCATCAAATTGATGCTCGTGCTCTGCTAGTTTGGACGCTTGGTATCACTTTTATTAGCCATGCGTTAGGTGCACTTGGAAGCGCTGCTTGGTTAAGTTGGATGGCAGTTTTAGTGCCACGACGGCTGCGAGGACGTTATTTCGGTTTACGCAACAGTGCGGCTAACCTAACGAATTTGATCTCGATTCCACTGATGGGATTGTTTATTTCTACATGGTGGGGCGGCTCCATTCAAGGCTATGGAATTATTCTAGGTTTAGGTATTGTTGCAGGTTTGATCAGTCTTGCTTTTCAATGTTTGATGATTGATGTTGACCCACAAATTCTCCATCACGAATCAGATACAACAGCTTCAACATCCTCTCCTGATGCTAAACCACCTGATCAAAAAATCTATCAAAAGCACTCTCAGAAAACTTCTCAAGAGTCCTCGTCGTCTATCTCCTCTTACTCTCCAATAATATTCATTATTTATTTTGTTCTATGGACTTTCTCGGTTAATCTTAGCGCTCCCTTCTTCAATCTCTATCTTCTCGATTCCCTTGGTTTTGAAATTAGCCAAGTGACGCTCTACAACAGTCTCAGCGCAGGCGCTAACCTACTTTTACTCATGGTGTGGGGCAAGTTAGCCGACCGAATTGGCAACCGTTCTCTGTTGCTCACTGTTGGCGTTTTAGTGGCGATTACTCCGCTGCTGTGGCTGGGTACGGGCGCGAATCCGGTATCAATCTGGCTGTGGTTCCCGCTTCTACACATGCTGGGTGGCGGCACTTGGGCAGCAATTGACCTATGCACCAACAATTTGCAACTTGACATTGCGCCGCTCAAAGGACAGTCAGGTTATTTCGGTTTAGTGGCGGCTGTAGGTGGGCTAAGCGGCGCGGCAGGCACAATTGCAGGTGGATTTCTCGCTTCGGTTGATTCCATTGGCGGCATTCTCGGATTGTTCGCCCTCTCTAGCGTGCTTCGACTAATCGCCCTCCTGCCCCTCGTTTTTGTGCAGGAAAGCTGCGGTCTCAGTTTGCGGCAATTGTTCGGTATTCAGGCTCCTCCCTCTGAGTTCGCCAGCAATCCTAAAAAGGACTAGATCTTAGCGATTCCTAGCGCCAAAGTTTTTGAGACCGCCCAGCGCTTTTGCAGCGGCTTTGCTGCTAACGGTGTGAGCTGAGACTGCCAGCTTTGCCCAAACGCAGCCACGTTTGGGTCTTGGGAGTCGAGCGGTGGCAAATCGCTACGGCTAGAGAAAACAGCGAAAACTGGATTGGCAAATACGGGCTGCATCTTAGCGAGCGTGCGGCTCAGAGCGGTGGCATCTATTTGGTGAACCCAGCCTTTATGAATCACCACCCACTTCAGATTCGGCAAAGCGTCAAATGGCTCAACATAGCACCAACAAGCTTGCGGAAAGCGCTCCATCAATTCGCCGGGGCCAACCATCTGCTCGCCGTCCTTTAGGTGACGCTTGATAAAATCGGCTGTTTCAACCCAAACCGGATCTTTGTGCAGAAACAAAAGAAATTTGTGAGGCTGAGGCAGTGCGGTTCGATCAGCAAAAATTTGTATCTGCTGCACAGCCACCCCAACCAAAAGTTCGTCTGATGTGCCGTCTTGCAATAGTTTCGGCATTGCGACCGTGCGATTGACTGAAAACGTCAGGCGGCTGAAGGGCTTGGGCGTTGCTAAAACGGCTACCGGAATGTTGCCTTCTAACAGGGCGGCTCGCTCTCGCCTCACGATGGTTTTTAGCGGAATTGGTGTGCCATTCACCTGAAGTTGGAAACTCTCCAAAATATCGGGCGCGGCTGAGTTGTTGATATAAATTCTGACGGTCAAATCTTCATCGGCTGCCAACGGAAAATCTAAGGTGGCTGCTGTACCGGGGCCAATCCACCGCCGCCGCTGCCAACCGGTTCCCGGAATCGCTTGCAGGGAGTTAAAGCAAATCAGCTTCTCAGGCGTGCGGTTGAACTCGGCATAGCGGCGCTCATAGTTTTTCTCGAGCAAATTGATCAACGCTTGCCGCACCGATGGGTCGTCCAATGCTTGCCTGAGATTAGCCAAGTCAGGATGGGAAAGATGAGTCGTCAGCAGCGGATCAGTGCCATAGCGTTCTTGGAGTTCTCGAAGCATCTGCTGCCAGCACGCCGCGAAGATCTGCTGCCCATCGTCATAAAGCTGCATATCTAGCTGATTCACCGACAAAATTGCCTCGACAGTTTCGGGATCAATTGTTTTAGAGCTTAAATTTTGCGAATTAACCCGACGGTTTTGATAGTGAGTTACAGGCGACCACCCGAAGGTGTAAGCCATCAAAAACAGAGAAGCCTGAAACTGCTCGGTTAACCCGACAAAGGCAAATTCTTGTAGATGGGCTTTAGCCAGCGCCAACAGTTCTTCGTCGGAATATTTTGTCTCTTTACTGTCGGGAACAAACGGTCTAGCGTGACGGCTGCCTAACCCAACTGCGATTTGCCGCGTCGCCAGATTAGAAGTCCGGATTCGCACAGTTGGATCATCACTGCAAATAAATCCCTTTAAGCCTTTGGCAGTCTCAGCCCGCCCATGTCGAACAAGAGATCAGCCTCAATTTGGTCGGACTTTACACGATCACCCGCTTGGTTGCCCGTCGGATGGCGGTTCAGCAAGCCGGATCCATCGTCAATGTCTCTAGCTTGATGGGCAAGGTGGCTGCTCCTACAATGGCGACCTATTCCGCCACCAAGTTTGCCATTTTGGGCTTCACGCAAGCGCTGCGGGGCGAATTGGCTGCCTACAATATCCACGTCTCGGCTTTGCTGCCGTCTCTAACCGATACCGATATGGTGCGAGATTTCCAGTGGTTTCCCGTCGACATAGGCCGTCTTCGCGGGCCGGCCATGGTGCATGACCAGACGCGGCAACGCGTCGATGATGCCCCGGATGATCGGCGTGCGCAGCCTTCGGCTCATCGTCGATTGGTCGGGGTGGTTGGCCCGGCGGAAGTTCGGCGGTCTGTTGCGAGGCTCGCACGCCCAGCTCACCGGCCGCTCGTTGAGCACCGACCAGAAGTAGATGGCGAGGATGTTGGCATCGGAGTATCGTTGCCTGCGATCGCGCGGCGATGGAGGCAGCCGACGAGATCGGCCTTGCCGTCATCGCCATCACGCTGACCATCGTGGCCATCTTCGCGCCAGTCTCGTTCATGAGCGGTGTGGCGGGGCAATATTTTCGCCAATTCGGCCTCACGGTCGCGGTCGCGGTCCTGTTCTCGCTGCTGGTGGCGCGCCTCATCACGCCGATGATGGCAGCCTATCTGATGCGGCCCGTGAAGCATGCCGAGCACAAGGATGGCTTCATCATGCGCGGCTATCTGGCGCTGCTGGCCTTCACCCTGAAGACCTGGCGCATCGGGCCGGGCCGCTTCAAGCTGCCGGTGTCGAACGCCTATCTCACGCTGGTCGTGGGCGTGGGCTTCCTCGTGGCGTCGATCTGGGCGACGGCGCTGCTGCCCACCGCCTTCATCCCGGATGAGGACAATTCGCGCATCGTGGCCAACATCGAGCTGCCGCCCGGCTCGACGCTTGAAGACACGCGCCGCTCCACCGACGAGATCGTCCAGCGCCTGCGCGAGCGGCCCGAAGTGCGCCATGTCTTCGCGCTCGGCGGCTCG
>JAAUQT010000227.1 GCA_012033495.1 Cyanobacteria bacterium RM1_2_2
GCCTTCTGCAATCCCGGCTGCCGACTCCACAAAAGTTGTCACCGAAGAAGTTCCCATCACCGCTCCGGTTGTCGTAGCAATCGCATCAGCGAAGAGGGCTTGGTTGGCGCGAGGCAGTTCGCCTTTCTCATCAATGTAGCCGGCCTGCTTGCCGACCCCCGAAAGCGTGCCGATGGTATCAAACATATCGACAAACAGGAACACCAGCATGGCGGCAAAAAAGTTCCAGAAATTGCTGGCATTCACGCCGCCTAAGCCAATCAGAGCTTGCCCAAACAAATGGCTAGGAAAAGCAGGAATTTCCAAGATGCCAGTGGGGGGTTTAGCGATGCCGAATACCCACCCCAACAGGGCTGTGCCCGCAATTCCCCAGAGTAAGGCTCCCCGGACGCGCCGCAGCATTAAAAAAGCGGTGAGAAAAACGCCGACTGTTGCCATAATGGTGGCGGGCTGCCGAAAGCTGCCGAATGCCGTTTTGGTGGCTTCGTTGGCGACAATCAGCCCAGCGCCGCCGGTTTCGGTTGCCCCTCCTAAGCCGATGTAAGCCAGAAACAGCCCAATTCCAACGGTGGTAGAAAGCTTGATTGCATCGGGAACAGCGGTGATCAAGTGGCGGCGAATGTCGGTTATGGTGAGCAGAATAAAAATAATTCCTTCTACAAACACACAGGCAAGGGCCGTTTGCCAGGGAATGCCCAATTGCAGCACGACTGAATAGGCAAAAAAGGCATTGATTCCCATGCCGGGAGCTAGCGCAAACGGATAGCGGGCCAAAAGCGCCATCGCTAGTGTGCCAATCGCAGAACTAACGGCAGTTGCAAAAATGAGTTCAAAAAACAGGTCTTTGGGCTGTTCTAGAAAGATCGCATCCGACAAAATCAGCGGATTGACAACCAGGATGTAACCCATGGTCATGAAGGTGGTTAATCCGGCTAATAGTTCAGTCCGAAAATTGGCATGATATTGATCAAATTTAAAATAGCGAGCAATCGCTGCCTGCCATCCAGTGTAGGGTGAACCTCCGGGTGGTTCGGGTCTTTCAAACTCCAAGTCGGTACTCATGAATCAGGAATGCTCCCAAACTCGTATATTTTTGTTCTAAGCAATATGCAACGCAAACAGCGGTTGGACTTGAATCATAAGGGGATTGCCAGAACTTTAATTGTTGCATTGAATACAGATAATTTCTAATACATTGCATAGTCTACTGAAGCATTTTTATATTTTTTCCAAGACCGTTCTTGAGTTGAACTTCTTGTTAAGAGATCGTTAATTTTTATAGGTTTTGCCGTTGAGGAAGCCTTGAACCATGACCATGATCGATACAGATCGTATCAACGCAGATGGTGTTAATCCAGATGGTGTTAATCTAGTCGTTCCTAAGGTTTATCCGAGAGGATGTACATTTGCTGCATCAGATTGGGATGCGCTCGCTGCTTTCTGGTATCCGATTGCTTTCAGTCGAGAGGTCACAAACCAACCCATTTCCGCGACCCTCCTCGATCAGCGCCTCGTAATCTGGCGAACTGCCTCAGGCATCTTCATTGCGAATGATATTTGTCTCCATCGTGGCGTTCCCCTCAGTATGGGCCATGTAGACGGCGAGCATTTGATTTGTAAATATCACGGCTTTCACTATTCCACTGATGGGCGATGTGTCTTGGTTCCTGCTGACCCCAATGCCAGCATTCCGGCCAAGCTGTGTCTCAAAACTTACCCCGTTAAAGAAGCCTACGGATTAATCTGGACAACCCTCACGGGTACGGGCGACCGGAATGGCGAAGATTTCTTGCCTGACTTTCACGAATGGAATAACCCAAACTATCAGCAGATTTTGCCAGAAGTCACCGACCTCAACGCTGCCGCCGGCCGCCAAATGGAAGGCTTTTTGGATGTTGCCCACTTTGCCTGGGTGCATACCAACACGTTTGGCTATCGCAATAACCCAATTGTGCCTCAGTATGAAGTCCGAAAAACTCACCGAGGCATTCGGGCTGAATATCTGAGTACGGTCAGCAACTTACCCAAAGGTCTACAAGATCGCGCCCCTGCCGACTTTAAGTGGCTGCGTGTATTTGAGGTATTTTTGCCATTCACCGCTAAACTAACCGTGCATTTCCCAAATGATGGACGGCTGTGTATTCTCAATGCTGCTTCTCCGGTTTCTGCTCGTAAAACGCGAGTGTTCTGCCCAATTTGCCGCAACTTTGACCAAGATTTGCCGTTAGAGCCAGTCTATGAGTTCAACTATCAGGTGTTTGCCGAAGATAAAGCAGTCGTTGAGGCCCAGTATCCTGAAGATTTGCCGCTGGAGCTACGGGCAGAGTCGCATATTCGGGCTGACCAAACTTCAATTGCTTACCGCAAGGGCTTGAGTGGATTGGGGTTGGGCGCTGCTTACACAGCCTGAGCCATCATCTTGTAGTGTAGAAGACGGTTGAGCAATTAAGCCCATTGAATCGGCATTGTTCAGCTTTCTTTACTGGTTTAAGCCAATGTCAGGTTCAAATTTTTCTCCTCAAGCCATTCGCGGCTGTTTTCTTGACTTTATCGCCGATCCCTTTTACGAACCAGAAGCCAACTGTGTCCGTTACCTTCCTGATGGTTTGCTGATTACCGAAAACGGCTGTGTGAAAGATTTCGGAGCTTACGAGCAGCTTGATGAACAGTATGCCAATCTGCCGCTGATCCACTATCCGGGGGCGCTCATCATGCCCGGCTTTATCGATACTCACATCCACTATCCCAGTGCGAGATGGTGGCTGCCTACGGTGAGCAGTTGTTGGAGTGGCTGAATCAGTACACTTTCCCGACGGAAGGCAAGTTTCAAGATCCGAATCACGCTCAGAAAATCGCGGCTTTTTTTCTAGACGAACTTTTGCGCAACGGAACCACAACAGCACTCGTTTTTGCGGCAGTTTATCCTGAATCGGTTGATGCTTTTTTTGAGGAAGTCAGTCAGCGTAATCTCAGGATGATTGCCGGAAAGGTGATGATGGATCGAAACGCACCTGAGTTTATTCGAGATACGGCAGAAAGCGCCTATTTAGACACGAAGCAGTTAATCAAAAAATGGCACAAAAAAGGACGACTGCTTTATGCTGTCACGCCCCGATTTGCGATCACTTCAACAAATGAGCAGTTAACATTAGCAGGAAAATTACTGAAAGAGTTTCCAGATGTCTATTTGCATACTCACTTATCAGAAAATGTCAAAGAAGTAGAGTCCGTTGCGGCTTTGTTTCCAGATGCAAAAGGCTATTTGGATGTCTACGATCAGGCAGGGTTGGTTTGTCAGCGGTCAGTGTTTGCCCATGGAGTGCAGCTAACCCAAGCGGAATTCAAACGCCTATCTGAAGCGAAGGCTGCGATTGCCTGCTGTCCAACTTCTAACTTGTTTTTGGGCAGCGGTTTGTTTAAGTTTGATCAGGCAAAATCTACCGAGCATCCGGTCAAACTAGGCTTAGGAACCGACATCGGCGCAGGCACAAGCTTTTCGATGCTGCAAACCGCTGGCGAAGCCTATAAAGTGGCTCAACTGCAAGGGCAGTCATTATCTGCGTTCAAGTCGTTGTATTTGGCAACCCTCGGTGGGGCAGAAGCGCTTTGTTTGGAAGACCAAATCGGCAATTTTGAAATTGGCAAAGAAGCTGATTTTATCGTGATCGATTTACAAGCAACGCCATTGATGGCACTCCGCACACCCAATTTTCCGGTACAGTCGCTATCAGAACTGGCTGAAGCAGTGTTTGCGCTAACGATTTTGGGAGACGATCGGGCGATTCAAGCGGTTCACATTGCCGGAGCATTAACCTATGAGCGAGACAGCAAGGGACAGTAAGAGGGACAGTAAGAGGGACAGTAAGAGGGACAGTAAGAGGGACAGCAAGAAGATTTCTCTAGCCATTCTGCTGATTCGTGAGCGTAAGATTCCCCCAAATTCCCCGACCATCCGGGAAGCTAACACAGCTAAATTCTCATCCCTTAACTTTGGGACGCTAAAAACGCATCAAGTTCGGCGCGAGTGGGTAAGGAAGGCTGCGCTCCGGCTTTTGTCACCGATAGGGCAGCCACCGCTGAAGCTTGTCGGGCTGCCTGCCGTAACGATAAACCTGCCGCCAACCCTGCTGCCAGTCCGCCGTTAAACGCATCGCCTGCTGCAACAGTGTCTACCGCTTTAACTGGAAAAATTGGAATCTCGAACGTTTCAGTCGAGGACAGACAAGAGGACAAACACAAGGCACCCTGCTTGCCCAGCTTCGTGATCACCGTACCAACGCCTCGCTGATGCAGCCCTGCCGCCGCCTGACTCGCAGTTGCCAAATCTGTGACCGGAAACCCCGCTAGCTGTCCAGTTTCGACTTGATTTGGGGTAATAATGTCGATCAAAGGGTAGAGATCTTCTGGCAAATCTGAGCGAGCCGGAGCCGGATCGAGAATCACAGTTAAACCTGCTTGTTTGGCAACTTGGGCGGCAGCAACCACAGCAGGCAACGGCACTTCCAACTGAAGCAACAGCACCTTAGGTTGCAGCGAGGTCGGGTGTGATGACGAATGAGAGAGCAACTTTTGCAACCGCTCGACATCTTTCTGATCGACCCGTCCGTTCGCGCCCGGCACAATCACAATATTATTTTCGCTCGTGTCATCAACCGTGATCACAGCCACACCAGAATGGGTAGTTTGATCTACCAAAACTTGCTCAACCCCAACACCGCTCGACCGCAGCCCTGCTAGTAAGTCCTCACCAAATCGATCGCCGCCCACCCGACCCACCATCTGCGTCGCAATTCCTAATCGCGCTACGGCCACCGCTTGGTTGGCGCCCTTACCGCCCGGAACCGTCTCAAAACTGTGCCCCATCAGCGTTTCTCCGGGGGCAGGAAGGCGCGGCGTCCGAGCCACCAAATCCATATTCATGCTGCCAAAAATAATTACGCTCATACGGCACACTCATACGGCACACTGACAGGACGATATCAATTAGGCAACGGTGCAAATCTGCGCCTAGTATACGCCCTGTTTCAGCAACCAACCGATTTCAGTGACAAACGTTCAAAAATTGTTGCGACAAGCAAATTCAGACAATCTCTTAAAAAATTGAGTTGATAAGTCAATTTTTTACATTCTGACGCGCCTACACCTCAGCGTTAAGTTTTGGTTTACAATTTGGCAAATTTTGGAGCATTTATGGAACGGCTGATTTCATTAATTGGCATTTTTGTATTTTTTGGTTTAGCGTATTTGCTATCGGTTGATCGGCGGTCAATCAATTGGCGCACCGTTGTTTGGGGATTTGCGCTTCAGTTCTTGTTTGGCATCTTTGTTTTGCTGCTGCCCATCGGCTTCACGATTTTTAACGCCATTGGCAATGTGGTGACGACATTTCTCAACTTCTCAGATGTAGGAGCAGAATTTGTTTACGGCGAAAACTTCCAGGAACACTTTTTTGCCTTCAAAGTTCTGTCTACGGTGATTTTCTTTTCAGGTGTGATTAGCCTGCTCTATTACCTCGGCATTTTGCAAAAAGTGGTGTTGGGCATCTCGTCGATAATGCGGCGAACAATGAAAACCTCTGGACCCGAAACCACCTCCTGTTCAGCAAACATCTTCGTCGGGCAAACCGAAGCACCGCTGTTGATTCGACCGTTTGTTGGCAAAGTCACCCTCTCAGAACTGCACGCAATCATGACTGGCGGCTTTGCCACCGTTGCGGGAGGCGTATTGGCTGCATTTATTGGCTTTGGCATTTCTGCCGAACAACTCATCGCCGCTTCCGTGATGAATGCGCCCGGTGCGTTGGCAATGTCGAAAGTGCTGTTTCCTCAAACGGGCAAATTCTCCTACAATCCTGAACTCGACGAACAACTGCGGGCCGAAAAAGCGGCAGCCGAAGCAGCGGCAGGAGATGAAGAAATTGTGATTCCAGCCGAAGCCGTTTCGACGGCATCTGACCCGATTGCGGCGGTTGCCGAAGGCGCGATTCAAGGAGTTCAGCTAGTGCTATCTATTCTGGCGATTTTGATCGTGTTTTTGTCACTCATTGCCATGTTTAACGCAATTTTAGGTTGGATTGGCGGACTGTTTGGCTTTCCGCAACTGTCGCTAGAATTAATCCTTTCCTATTTGCTGTTTCCGCTCGCCTGGATTATGGGTGTACCGCTGCAAGATTGTGGGCAAGTGGCAGTGTTTTTAGGCAAAAAGATTATTCTGAACGAGTTTATTGCCTTTTCCGATCTTGCCGAAGCGATTAAAGCAAACACCGTATCCCCCCGTGCTGCCTCGATTGCCACGTTTGCTCTTTGCGGTTTTGCTAATATTTCTTCCATCGGGCAACAAATTGGCGCGATCGGCGGCATGGTTCCTTCGCGGCGGAATGATGTCGCTAGGTTAGGATTACGCGCAATGCTTGCTGGATCGTTCACCAACTTCGTCAGTGCTTGTATTGCTGGTCTTCTTCTAGCGTAATCAACTGCTGCTGGACAGATTCAACTGGTTCATCTCTCTCAAACTCTAAGGAAGATCTCCATGCGTATTTATCTCGCAGGCCCAGATGTTTTCTTGCCTGATCCGTTGAAAGCTGCCAAGCTCAAACAAGATATCTGCCAACGGTATGGCTTTGTTGGGGCATTTCCTTTCGATAACACTTTGGATTTAGCAAGTCTATCCCCATTTGAGGCAGGCATCGCCATTTACAACAGCAACACTGAGTTGATGGATAGCTGTGATTTAGTCATCGCCAACATGACACCATTTCGCGGCCCCAGCATGGATGTGGGAACTGCGTTTGAAATGGGCTATA
This sequence comes from Cyanobacteria bacterium RM1_2_2, assembly GCA_012033495.1. GTDB lineage: Bacteria > Cyanobacteriota > Cyanobacteriia > Elainellales > Elainellaceae > Elainella. Next base: position 6,803 of record JAAUQT010000227.1, read on the forward strand.
TGGCTGCCAAAAGTAAGCCTGTGTTTGGCTACACCAACGATGGTCGCCTCTACGTGGAGCGGGTGACAGAAAGCACCAAGGGATTAGATCAGGATGGTTTGTCGATTGAGGCGTTTGAAATGTCAGATAACCTGATGATGGAAGGCGCAATTTTCACCAGCAGAGGCGTCCTGATTCGGCAGCAAGCCAGCCCTGATTTGTATTACACCGAGCTAAAAGCATTTGAAGCAGCCGTTCAAATTGCCGCCGAGCGTTTGCTGTAATTTCAAGAATTCATTCATTTTTCTGTACTGAACTATGAAAACTCAACCGATCAAAATCATTCTCGACACCGATCCAGGTGGCGACGATTCGTTCGCTTTTCTGTGGCTGCAAAGCCTCGCCAGACAAGGACTCGCTGAAATTGTAGCCATCACCTCAGTGGATGGTAATGTCCATGCTAAACACACGTTTGCTGGTTCCTGTAAATTATTACAACTCGGTGGTTTTTCTCAGGTGGAAGTTGGGCGCGGCGTAATTGGCGGTTCTGCCAGTGAAGACATAGAAGATGCGGGCTACATTCACGGCGCGGATGGAATGGGAAATTTATCTCATACGCTACCGGCAGCCCATCAAGACTACGAAACAGCACGTTACTCGGATGATTTACTGATTGATAAACTGAACGCTGCTCCCAATGAAATGATCGTTGTTGCGATTGGTCCGTTAACTAACCTAGCTGCCGCAGAAAAAAAGGCTCCGGGAATTTTGAAGTTGGCGAAACAGATCGTGATTATGGGAGGCGCATTCCTCCAGCCGGGCAACGTGACTCCAGAAGCCGAGTTTAATATTGCCTATGACCCGGAAGCGGCTGATCTCGTGTTTCGTTGCTGTAATCATCTCGTCGTGATGCCGCTCAATGTCACCCGCAAGCTCGTGTTTACGCCTAACCTAGCTGAGCAAATTAGCGCAGTTAACCCCGACCACCCGATCGCAAAATTCATAACTGCCCTCTGCCAATTCATGGTAGGAACCGCAATGACATTTCGAGAAACCGCAGGTAAACCAGGCTTTTTGGTGCACGATGCCGCAACTCTCGCCTACCTGTTTTATCCAGAAACGCTGATGTTCCAGCGAGCGCAGGTTGACATTGAAACGAAGGGTGAATGGACACGCGGTAAGACAATTATGGATCGACGCAATAACGCCAAACCAACTGCGAATGCTTGGGTTGCCCTCGATGTCGATGCGGTGAATCTGTTGGCAATCATTGCGGAGGACTTAAAGTTTCTAATCCGATAGTGATCTTAGTAACCATCTTCAGTAGATCGCAAATAGACGATTCGTATTCAAAAAGCTGGTGACTGATCCCCCTCGATCCCCCCTTACAAAGGGGGGACTTTCAAGGTTTTTAGTTC
>JAAUQT010000228.1 GCA_012033495.1 Cyanobacteria bacterium RM1_2_2
GGATGCCGAAAGAGAGAAGGTACTAAATGCGCGGAGGGATAGGTCAGATGTTTTCACACTTCAGCGATTGGCACACTCCCGTTAACGACTCATGTACGTCTTTAAACTCAGCTAAACTACGCAAAAATTGAATTAAAAACTCTTGTGCGACCTGATTATGAATCGGTTCCCGCATCACGACAACTTGACTAACGCCCAAATCTACCAGCGCTTCAGCAATGCTAAGACCATTGCAGGAGTTGAACAGCGCAAACTGCAATCCTCGCGCACAGGCGAGTTTGAGATGGGGCATGATTTCGCTAATCGAAATGGCGATGCCAGGAGCGATTGCTAATTTGCCGCCAGTCAAGGCAGTTTCGTTGCTGTGTCCAGCAAAAAACAAACAGTCCCAACCTTGAGGATCAGCAATGGCTCCGGCGATTTGAGTCAGTAAATGTTTGCAGTCTTGGTCGGGCTGCCAGCCGATAAATTGAACCTCGCTTAACTTTGCCAAGGACTGTACAGCTTGCCGATCCGTCTGGAAATTGAGTCCAGTTTCATCGCCCAAAATCACTAGAATGCGAGGCTTGCGTCGATGCGTGTGATGGGTTGCGTGAACAGATGAGCGAATGGTTTTGGGAATTCGGACAATCCGAATCGCCGATGTAGCAGCGAACTCCCGACCCATTTCCCAAACCTCCCAGGGCAGGTAATCGAGTTCGCGGGCATTGCAGGAGAGAAAAAGATCTAAGTAGCGGAGGTGGGGAGCCGGAAGCGATGAGTGGGTGGCAAGTTGAACGATTTGTTGGCGTATTTCGACCAGTTGGGCGCTATTCAGCCAGCGGTGAAATTCGGTTAAAAGCTGCGCTTCTGACTGCACCAACTGCGAACGCCAATCTTCGGTGGCTGAAAAACTACCGCTTTCGGCTACCCGTCCTCGCAATTGATCAGGGCTTGGCGGCACAGAAAATGGCATTGGTGGAGGCGCAGAAACCAGACGGCGATAGAAGTTGAGATAGGCCGTATGCCATTCCTGATAACGTTCACAGACGAGAGACGGATAGGACAACTCTGCCGATAAATATTGACCGTCGCCCCACGAGAGGTTGAAGACGACCCATTGCTGTTGGTGTTGCCGGATATCCAGTTTCACAGTCATATGGGCTTCGGCTCCGAGGGCGATTCAATCAGGTGGTGATCAAGTTGGGGTCAGGTTATCACTAGATTTCCATCCAGACGGCAGGAACTTTACGCATTAGGGGCAAACGCAAAGGGCGGCAGCGTCAGGCTTTCATTGTGAGTAATCGTCACTAAAAACTTCTCATGCCAACCGCCAACTATCCAGGCATAAAGGTGAGCATCGGGGATGAATTGGGTGAGCGTTCGTTCGATTAACACGCCGGTCAGGTCACTAATTTGCAATTGCAGTCCTAACGGCAGGTGATGCTCGGATTGCGCCGCTAAAACCACTACTAGCGACCATTCGGGCGTTCCTTCAGGTGAAATTTGCGACCATGTTACCGCATAGAGCCGCAGTTTGAGTTCAGCCAAATTGAAGTCTTGATAGCCGCTGCGAGCCTCCGGCGGAAGGCTGATCCCCAGTCGGTCGAGTTGCGCTGTGATGAGATTGGCAGATTCGACTGAGGTGCGAAATCCAGTTGAAGCCAATGGCGGCAGCAACACCCAATCTAGGTTTTGAGCGATTGTATCCAACTCATCGTTGAGCCAACGCCCGACGTTGATTGCAGGCTGAGTCAGGATTTGGAACAAGTTCGCTAGCTGCCCGCGCCACTGTGCCGATCGGGGCTGCACCAGCCGACTCACCAGTGCTGGATAGGTGAGCAACTCTGCGCCTTGCTGCCAGTCTAATCGTTGCCAAAGTGGAGTTTCGTGGGGCTGCCAGTCTAGTAAACGCGGCATTACATCGGCTCGAATGTGTGACGGTTGCTGAGGCTGGTCTGGCAATCGCAAAGCCGTTGGCTCTAAACAGCGCAGATGCAGTAATAGCCGATCGGTCTCCTGCTCAAAGGCTGACAGCGGCAGGGACACCGTCCAGTCGGGGTTGATTTCTACTTCGCCTTGCTGTTGCAGGGCAGCAAGCTGATCGTGTCGCAGAAAGCCCCATAGCCTCACCATTTGCGGTTCTTCCCAAACCTCCGTGACGACATAAAAGTGAGCCATAAATTCCGGCAATTCCACCACGGCTCTCGGCAATTCAATCTGTTCTGGGCTGCCCTCTACCGCGATTAAGCAAAGCCGAAATGCGCCAACCTGCACCTGAGCCACTGCCGACAGCAGCGCCGCATAACCGGGCTGAACGAGAGAACAAGCGTCTCGATCAACACTCAAAGCCGATCGTTCTGCCAGCCATTGCTCGAAGCCAAACAGCCCGATTGCATTGAGGTAGGTCTGCCATCGCTGAGCCTCATGAGCGGCAATCTGACTGAGCCGATGCGCCTGCTCGATCTGGTCAGGGTCGAGGCTGATCAGGTCAACTGAAAGAGAAATGAAATCATCCGTAGGTTCTCTGGCACTGAGAGGACTAGTGGTCATCGTTGGTTTCCTTGCTGGGTGTGTTGCTGCGAGTTGTGTGGCTGGAGATGAAAAGTGGCTTGATTCCCCTAATTTCCTCTAAATCTCCCATCCTAGGGACTTTTTTGAGCCAGATCCGTTCAACGTTCCCCATCAGCGGGAGATTGAGGGGGCTGCAAGGACTTGTGTGTACACGGTAGCCTTTCATCCGGAGGGTTAGGGGGGAGCTTCATCATCTGTTCAGATTCCTGTTCAATGACTTATTCAGGACTATATTAAATTTTCTATCTCTAATCGCTTCTAACGGTTTGTTTTCATCCTTCACTCCCTTCAATCTGTTGACATAATCGCTTGGCAAACACACTCTGAATCGGGCAGCCTTCGACCATCTTTTCGATCTCGGTATCTAGCAGCGTATCAAGCTCCTGATCGAGGCGCTGGAGTCGGTCAGGGTGAGCATATTCCTTGGCTAAACGCAAGACAGAGTGCCGCAATTGTTCGAGCAGGTGATGGCGCACATCGGCTCGGAAGGCTTTCAACTTCAGTAGGCGAGTCACCTGATACTGAGCTTCTAAGCCAACTAAGGGGGCAATTTCGCTCATCGCCATGCCTCGACAGTAAAACAGGCGCAGAGCAGTGAGGAAAGGGGCGGTTTTCTGACGAAGTTTGGCTGACCAAGCTTGCAGAACTTGATCGAGAGACTGTTCGAGGCAGTGACCCAACTGCTGCTGATATTGCTGCAAAAATTCAAGCTGTTCGTCTGGTTCAGATGAATTGTCGTGAATTTGAGCTTGGTCAACCTGAGCCTGCACCTCTGGCAGGTCAAGGGAAGCGCTCGGCGGCGGCCCACCTCTCACCCAAATGCTGTGCTGGCGTAAGCGATCGGCGAGTTTGAGCAGGCGCAGCAACACCGTTTTGGGTGAGAGGGTAAGGTCTGCTTTAGTTTGCAGCACTTGAGCAATGCGCTGCAACTGGGCTTCGGTGGGCGGGTGGCAACGCTTCGAGGAGTTTGCCTGACTGTGTAGCTGCCGATCGCCTCGATAAACCTCGTGATAGCTCTCCAACACAGCGCAAATTTGCTGAATTTCTGCATCGGGCAGGTGATCAATGTCGCTCAAAATTCGGTGCAGACGTTTTGGTGGGTAGCTGTTCAGAATCGCCCAATCGCTCACCTGATAAACGCCTCGATTCAACAAAAACCGATCGAGTTCGGGGTGGCTCTGTACCATCCGGGCTGTCCAAGTGGATAAACTGCTGCGGTTGGGGTCGAAGGTTTGCAAAATGCGGTGAAATAAGGTGTTTTCTAGACGGGGATCGGCTAAGCAAGTTTGCCCGCGTAACTGACGCTGAAACGGCATTTCGTCGAGTACCAGCATCAGCAAATCGCGGCGGGTAAATCCGTGACGATTACCAAACTGTGCCTCAATTCGCAAACAGGACTGCTGAATTTGTCCCGAAATAAAGCAGCGCAGACAAAATTCTGCCAGTTGAGGTTCCGATTTTTGCCCGCGTATTGACTGAGCATCAAGTTGAGCATCAGCCTGATACAACTCCAGCAATCGTTGCTGAATTGCGCTATCTGAAAGCTGCTCTGGCTCTGGAAAATGCTGCTGCAAAAAGTCTTGCGCCATTGGCACGGCTTCTGTGATTATTTCACCTGCCGCATTCATCCGCAATAATTTCCAGTATCTCGACAGATCGACCATCATATTTCCCTAGTGATTACCTGCTGCTTACACGCGAAGACAAAATAGCGTGACTGGAGACAAAATAGCGTGGCTGAAGACAAAATAGCGTGGCTGCGGAGGATGAATCTGAAAGATCCCCGGCTTCTTCAGGTTTCTTCCCAGTGCATCCAGCTATCATCCAGTTTTCATCACAGAAGCTGGGGATCTGTGCCGCTTGGTGATCCTTCTAGTTAGCAACGCCAACAAAACCGGGAATTGTCTTGACTGCGATGCCCCTATCACGAGGTATATCCATAAAAATTAGAACTATGCAGTTCGACCCATTTAGATTCTGGAGTATTGTGTCCTGCTATGGCTGCCAAATTTTGGCGGTTTGATCGGCACTGCCACTCACCAACATCGCCGCCGAGCCAAACGTAACTGAACCGACTGGCTCAACGTGACCATTTAGAGTGCGAATCAGAGTTTTAGAGTCCAAATTCCACAGCCGAATCGTTTTATCTTCGCCGCCGCTGGCTAAAGTGCTGTAATCGGCACTAAACGCAACCGAATTGACCAGCGAGGTGTGTCCGGTGAGGGTTTCAATTAATGCGCCTGTCTGAGGATTCCATAGCTTGATGGTTTTGTCATTACTGCCCGTCGCCAGCATCGTCCCATCCGGGCTGAAGGAGACAGCGCGCACCGAATCAGCGTGTCCGGTCAAGGTTCTCAGCACTTTTCCCGTCTCAGCATCCCAGAGGCGAATCGTCTTGTCTTTGCTAACCGTTGCCACCATTTGATGATCAGGACTGATCGCCGTGGCAAAAATGCCGCCTTGGTGTCCGGTGAGGGTTTGCTTCACGGCTCCGGTCTGCACGTCCCACAGTTTGGCGGTTTTGTCCCAACTGCTGCTCACCAGCGTTTCCCCATCGCTGCTAAAAGCCAACGAGCGGGCAATTTTGGTGTGTCCAGTTAGGGTGCGAATCGGTTCCCCATCGACATTCCAGAGCCGAATGGTTTGATCTTTGCCCGTGCTAGCCAGTAGGTTGCCGTCAGGGCTAAAAGCGACCGCTAAAACTTCGTCGGTATGACCCGTTAGTGTTTTCAGCACTTCGCCTGTCGCAAGATCCCACAGCTTAATCGTGCGATCTTGACTGGCGCTGGCGACCTTTTGTTCGGTTGGACTGAGCGCCACTGACCAAACTTTACCCGTATGACCCTCCAGCGTTTCCACATTGACCGCGCCCCAGCTTGCCTCACTGATTAAGCGCGGGCTGGCTTCTGGTTGGGTGGTCTGCTGAGTCGGTTGGGTAGACTGGCAGGCAAATGATATGAAAGATAGGATTGTTACCAACCCTAGTTTCATGGCTGAGGTGCAAGTTACCCCAGCTTGTAACGGTGCTTTTAACAGGTTCATTGTTAGCATCATCTTCACCTCATTATCACCTCATTGATAGTTTGATTACTTCTGCCACAGATTATTTCTGCCACAACAGAATCGTTTGATCCCGGCTGCCGCTGACCAGCGTTTTCCCGTCGGGGCTGAAGTCTAAAGACAGTACCCAGTCAGTTTGCCCGTAGAGTGTGCCCAACAACGCGCCATCGGCAGAGCGCCAAAGCTTAATGGTTTGATCAATGCTGCCACTGGCGAGCGTGTCCCCATCTGGGCTGAAGCCAACCGCCACAACTCGGTCGGTATGCCCGTTGAGCGTGTGTAGCATCTGCCCCGTTTGGGTGTCCCAAATCCGGACAGTTCGATCCCAACTCGTACTAGCCAGCTTGGTTCCATCCGGTGAGAAAGCGATTGCTCGAACTGCATCCTTGTGTCCTGTGAGGCGGTTTAACTCCGTTCCGTTCAAGTCCCATAGTTTAATCGTGCCATCCTTGCTAGCTGTCGCCAAAACATCACCGCTAGGATTGAATGCCACTGCAAATACCCAATCCTGATGTCCAGTAAACGTACTTTCTAACCTTCCAGTTGACGTATTCCATAGCTTAATGGTCTTATCCACACTGCCTGTCGCAATCGTGCTGCCATCCGGACTGAAAGCCACTGACCAAATCGCCGCAGAATGATCCTTAAGTATATGTTTTAATGTTCTCTGACTGATATCCCAGATCTTGGCAGTTTGATCAGCGCTGGCTGTCGCAGCTAGTTTATGACTTGGACTCGCCGCAACGTCATAAACTGAGTTAGTATGATTGCCCAAAACATCTGAAGGTTCCTGTTTCGACAAATCCCGAAGTTTGACAATATTGCCGCTACCGCTGAGCAGCCGTGAGTCATCACCAGCAAAAGCGACCGCCCAAACCGGATCACCTTCCAGCCATGCTTGCGCTTTCACAGGTTGCCAGGGTTGTTGGCTGCCACAGCGATTCAGAACTATTTGAGGCTCCAAGACCGACTGGGCAATCGGTTCAGTTAAGTCAATGTTGAGGTTGCAGACATCAGATGAATCATTGGGTGAAGTAATTGGTGAAGTAATTGGTAAACTCACTGACGGATCAGTTGAGCGCGGCAACAGTGACTCCAACCCTAGATATAGCCCACCTGCCGCTAGCGCTGTGCCCCAGCCCCAGAGCCAATACCGCCAGTTGATCGAGCGGTTTGTCACGGTCTTTGCTGCTTCAAGGGGCTGAGGCGCGACCTGCTGCGCGGGTGTGGGTGCAGACGATGGACTCAATTTTGCCCTTTTTTGCATTCCCACCACCATTCCCACCACCACATTGCCGACGCCATCTACAATTCGTTTGGGCGTTTGCAGCGGGTATTCTGGATGCATCAACACCTCGCCCATGTGAAGACGCTGTTCATTTAAACGGCGAACCGTCTGATTTTTTTGGTCAATAAACTGGGTAATGTGCTCATACAAATACTGGTAAAGCCCATCTGCTGAAATTACCCCGGTCGCATCTGCTGCTTCGCCCTGCAATCCTTGAATTAAATAGTAGGTAAATAGCCCATGTCCCAACTCTGGAAATTCCCAAGAGCGTTGGCCCTGATCGCAGGAAAGCAAGGCATACAGCCCTTTATTCTGGACTGCCTGCTGCCGCAAAAGCTGAAGGATAGTGGTTGTGGTTTCATCAGCGGCAGTATTAAATACAACATTCCTTGCACCAGGAATCATCAGTTCACCGCTGTGGCAAGCATCGAGCCAAACTAATTGCTGTCGTGATTCACACTGATCTAACTGTTGTAATAATTCATGCATTTGCAATCCTGTATCTAATAGCTGATCCGTTTGCGTATCGCTCAGGCATAGCACTGCTCGCTTACTCTTTGGCTCAATGAGTCCATGTCCCGAAAAATAAAACAATACTGTATCTTGAGGTTTGGCTCGCTCCACGACTTGAGCAAAACTGGCTAAGACCGCTTCTCGCACGGGCATCTGCGCCGCAAAGTCATGATGGGAAATAATTCGCTTCTTGGGAAACTGCTGAGTCGCTGTTACTAATACATTCGCTAGCGCAAAGCAGTCTGCCGCCGAGTAATGCAAAACCGGAATCCGGCTGTCTTGGTAAGCGTTGACGCCCACCAAAATTGCCCAAAGCCTCGCTTTGCCAGAAGTCAGCGCAATTGTGGAATTTTCGATATCCAGCCATGAAGCAGTCATAGGCAGAAGTAATCGAACATGAATTACCTCAATCGTCCTATTTATTCTACAGCAATGCTTCGTGCTCGATTTTAGGTATGGCAATGAAGTAGTTTTTACATCATCATTCGCTGTATTCATTCTCGAAGCCGATAAAATCCCAGAATGCAAAGCGAAGATATACGCGGATGGCAAAAGAATAAATGTAAAAAAGTTGACAGCCGTGAGAAAACAGTCGGGTGAATGTCGGAAGCAATCGAACGGTGAGGCAAAGGCAGCAATTCTAAATTCAAATTTTGACAGCAGGAGCAAGTGAGGAGAGGATGGAGGTCTGTAAGCGAAAGCAGCCAGATGAAACCCCTCCCCCTCAGTTTTGCGGTATTGCTGGGCTATCTTTGCCA
>JAAUQT010000014.1 GCA_012033495.1 Cyanobacteria bacterium RM1_2_2
TTGGCAAAGATAGCCCAGCAATACCGCAAAACTGAGGGGGAGGGGTTTCATCTGGCTGCTTTCGCTTACAGACCTCCATCCTCTCCTCACTTGCTCCTGCTGTCAAAATTTGAATTTAGAATTGCTGACTGATGTTCATAGAATTTGACAATTTTAAAGTCCCGTTGGAAAATATAGAGTTTTCTGGTGAGGCAAGAATTGAGATGAATACAGTTCCCTTTGACAAGATAGAAATTTATAAGTACAGCAAGGAAGCGGGGTTTATTGGTCAGAGAATGACTTGTTTGTTTGAAACTGATCAAGAAAAAATGAAGTTTCAATTCTATGATGTTCAAGTAGAGGAGGGTCGCCAAATTGCAATAAAAGCGGATAAGGAATCAAAAAACTAAAGTTGGTTTGCTAGCAGTCTTCAATAGTAGTTGTCGCAGGCTAACATCCTGCTGGAGCGGACTGAAGGGATCTCTTGGTCGTATGCACAGGCTATTTGCAGCCACTCAGCAGGAACGTTATGCCGTCGCCGCTACCTAGACTCCATCGTCTTTAAGAACTCATCTGCTGTAATCACTAGCACATCACGGAATGAATGCAATACAAGTAGATCCCTATCGCCACTGATGATGTACTGCGCTTCCCCATTCAATGCCAACTCCAGCACCTTGTCATCTTTTGGAGCACGGCACTCTTGCACATTCTCGGTTATTTCAACCAAAACTGCCTGCTCTATCCAAGCTTCTAAAAATTCCTCTCGCTCTTCAGCGGTTAAATACCGATTAAATCTTTCGCGCCCAAGAACCTCATTCAACTCTTCCAAAAGGTCAAGCGACAGTAATACTTCTCCATTTGCTAGAGCATATCGAAGTGCTTGAGCAGGTTTGCTGTTCTCAAACAGAAGCGCACTGATAAGCACATTTGTATCAAAAACGTAGCGCACTTCATTCTTTATCTAGAATTGAGTTCAAAATTTCTGGGGCAGCCCTTTCAAGGTGTAGTGCCAAAGAGCTTTATAATCGGCTGAGATCAGCACCCAGTAAGGCATTCAATCATGCTCACTTATCCTTGAAAGGAGGACAAATGTACTAAAAATTGGGCGATTTTTCCCAGTTGAAGGTCGTTTTGGATATCTTTGTCTATGGTTTTCGTCAATTCCTATCAGAATGGCTTCAGTTTGTAGAGGGTAGTTTTTCCTACCTAGAAGATTACAGTCCTCTCTTAGCAGAGGTTTCATGAATTATTAAAAGTAGCTCAATTGACCTTGAAAGGGTTGAATTTCTGGGGTTAACCCTCGTGCTTGAGCATTCTGACTAATATCACTCATCACTTCCTCCAGAGGTCTTTTGCGTCGAGTTGCATCACCAAGTTTGAGGCTGAGTAATGCTTCTAGCTTGCGACGCTGCTCTTCAGAGGCTGCCTCAAAAATACGGGCGACCTCAGCATTAACGCGGATTGTGATCGTTTTAGTTTCCATAGTGTGTATCTGGGTCTTGAAACGACTTTACTGTTACTTGTCGCTTAAGATTACGATTAAAGGCTTGAATTCAGGCTGAATCATACTATACATAGGCTAGTCAGTAACGTCTATTATATCGCCGCTGCCCTCAATGCAGGGAGTCGAAGAGGCACTGATCAACCTGCCTTGGAAGCCTGATAGATTATCTTTCGGTTGCGCCCTAACAGATTAGTTGAGGTGGCATAACGGTGAAGTTGTGCGGCGGCAGATAGCCTTGAATACCCACCAGTAACCTCTGTACCGTCTACACCAGCGCATTGTTAGACCTACCTGCCATGCCCCTGCCACATGTACTATCTCTATTCTTGCATTGGGTACAATAGACTAAACATGCCCAGTCCTCTGGATGGTGGAAATATGGAAGGGAGTCAGTTTCAGGAGCAATTGCAGGAGGGAATCGCTAGATGGTTAAAGTCTGGGGAGAAGACAGGATTTACAGACTCAGCTTCTGAAACAGTTGTATTGAGTAGTGTTTTAGGTAAACGGTCTGAAAATCAAGACCGCACAATTTTTCTTAGAGTAAAGTTTGACGAGCCAAGTAAGCCTTCCATTGCTGCGCTTGTACTCTGTGATGGAATGGGAGGTATGGTCAGTGGGGGTGATTGTGCCAATCTGGCAATAAGTACATTTGCTGCATCCTTAGTACGAAGTAATGCAACTACTCTAACGGATAAGTTAAAGGTAGCCGTAAACTCTGCAAACCAAGCTGTCTATGAAAACTTTCAGGGAAAAGGAGGTGCAACTTTATCAGCGATCGCTTGTAATGACGTAAGTGACTGTGCGGCGGTCAATGTAGGGGACAGCCGAATTTATCGCGTACTCAATAGTGGCATTGTAGAGCAGCTTACTATTGACGATACGTTAGAAGAACAACTTGCAGATTTAAACCTTCCTTCTCCGCCACCTGAATTTAGACAATTACTACAGTATGTTGGAATGGGAGAAGGCATTGAACCGCGACATATTGGATTACAAATCTCTCCTGATATTAAATGGCTCTTGATTACCTCAGATGGCGCTCATGGTATTTCTAAAGATGTATTTCAAGCACTAGTAGCCCATGCAGAAAACCCCAAAGAGGTTGTGCATCGGCTAACTGAGTTTTCAGAGTGGCTAGGAGGAAAAGATAATTCCACGGCAGCAGTTTTGAGCGTTGGAGCAGACTTATTTGAAAGAAGTAAAGAATCTGCTTTCAATTCTCTAGAAATTTGGAGCATTCCTGGAAAAGCAGAATTTTTTAGTATCCAATCTTTCCAAACTGATGCCTCACAGAATGGAACCTTATCTCGTACAGTTGCAAACGTTTCTGAAGCAGAAAAAAAATCTAAGCAAACAACCATTCCACAAACTAAAAAGCCGCCACAGAAAAAGGATCGCAACAATACCCAAAAAACAGATTCAAAAGGTGTAAACGGTAGCAAGTCCAATAATGGTAGGGAACCTATTGATAAGCCTGTGCCCCAATTAAACATTGAGTTTTCTGAGGAGAGCTAGGCTGATGTCGAATGGAATTCCGCCTCGATATGTTCCGACAGGAAAAGTACTCACTGGAGGAATGGGAGAAGTCTTAATTTGTCAAGATACAAGCCTTGAGCGCGAGGTCGCCATCAAATTCATTCAAAATGTTGGAGATCAGCGCAGGCTTTTTGACGAGATAGCAGCACTTCAGAAAATTCGATCGAAGCATGTTGTCCAAATTTTTGATGCCTTTTTAAACGAGGTTGATAGAAGAATTGGAATTATTCAAGAGTATGTCTCTGGTAATGACCTAACATCTTTTTTAGGAAAAGAATCTATATCATTAAATGAATACTTAAAGGTTCTCTATCAAATAGCATCTGGAATTAGTGATATCCATGCTCAAGGTTTAATCCATAGAGATATTAAACCTAATAACATGAAATTTGATCAGTCAAACATCATCAAAATATTTGATTTTGGTCTAGCTAGATTTTCGGGTAGAAATGATTCAACCTTGGGCTTCGCTGGAACTCCTGGATTTGCAGCACCCGAGTTATACCGATCAGGGTTGGTTCCCTTCACCAATGCTGTAGACACTTATGCTTTTGGTATTACTGCGTGGTATCTTTCTGGCATAGAAATTCCAGAACCTCTCCTCAGAAGACCACCTGATCTTACTAATGTTCCAAGCTTTGGCTCTCTTCCCTTAAGAGTTCCTCAGCCTATTGTAAATCTACTTGACCGCACTCTAATAGAGGATTTAAACGATAGACCTTCGATGTCGAATATCACAAATCTTCTTGGAAATTACCTTCTAAAAGATAAGCATCGTGCATTGCTTGTCTATGGTAGAGAAACATACAACCTTAGCAAGGCAACAAGGCTTGTGAAGCTTGATGTTCAAAATTATGGTTCGCTCCATATCAGATACGATGGATTGAACTTCTTGATTGATTTTGTAAGTGGTGCAGTTTTTGTGAATAATCAGGTAGTGCAGCGAGGTCAATTACTTCCCAAGGATTGTGTAATTACACTAGGTGATTCCTCTCGTGGAGCTAATAGAATATTCATAACTTTTGATATATCTAATCCAGAAGTCGTTTTATGATTGGAACTCAAATTCACACTGTCGGGGATCTAATCGATAACCGCTATGAAATCCTTCGTTTTGTTGGCGAGGGCGGTATGCAGCAAGTGTATTGTGCATTAGATTCAGTACTTGGCAGAGAAGTTGCTCTTAAAGTACCTAAGAACTCATCAGCACAGAAAAGATTTAAGCGAAGTGCGGTTGTTAGTGCCAAAGTTAATCACCCTAATGTTGCAAAAACCTTAGACTATATCGAAACTGATTCATCACCTTACTTAATTGAAGAATTTATTTCAGGTAAAGATTTAAAGGAAGGGCTATTGCAGCAATTAGGAATTGTTGATCCATATTTAACAGCTAAAATTTTACATTACTTGGCTAAAGGTATTGCAGCTTCCCATAGTGCAGGAGTTATTCATAGAGATCTAAAACCTAGCAACATCATGTTTGCTGGAGAGTTCAATTTGTCAGAAATAAAAATTACAGACTTTGGCATCGCTAAAATGGCTGAGGAAGAGATTGTAAATGCAGTTGAAGGTGGAGAATCTTCGACCTCCGCCTCCGCTACAGTAATGGGAGCTTTACCATATATGGCACCTGAGATGATCAAGGAGGCTCGAGAGGCAGGGAAGCCATCAGATATATGGGCACTTGGAGCGATGATGTATGAATTACTAAGTGGACAAAAGCCATTTGGTTTTGGTCTAACAGTTATTCGTAATATTCTTGAAGACCCTGCACCCCAAAAGCCTAAATTCATTGACGAGAAACTACAATTTCAATCACTCGGAAACGAGTTGTACTCGTTGATTCTTGAGTGTTTAGATAAAGACCCAGTGAATCGCCCGACTGCGGATGACCTAGTACAAAGATGTGAAGAACTTTGCTACCCAGTTGTTGAACGACAAATTGGAACATGTAGCGATTTGCATCCGACGCGGAGTTGGGGAAAAATTTCAAGTGACAATGGAGAAACTATCTTCTTCCACTTTGATAGTGTTTATGGCAACAAACCAACTCTGGGAAGTCGGGTTTGTTTTTCCGCATTCCTAGGTTCACCCCATCAACGCGCGCATCCTGTAGTTGTAATTCAATCTGCAACTCCTAACCCATGAAAGTAGGTCTAACAACCCGGTTGGAGCCGACCGTCGAAAGGTTATCTGTGCGAATCAAAGGCTGTCCGCCACCCCTCAGCCAAAACATTAACCCGCTGTTTCTCGCGGATAGGTTTGCTCACGTTTCGACCCAGCTTCCGTGTAGTCCCATTGGTACGCGCACAGGCAGATGAATTTGGGCAACCGGAGCAGCGCTGAAGTCGGAGCCGTTGAGGATCAGCAAATCACTGGTTTGTTTGGTTTGATCGAAAACCCAGGTCATGACGTAGTGATCGGGGGCAGACGGAGCGCCAGCCGGAACAATTACTGCCTCGCCGCCATAGCAACCCGAACGAAAGCGATGGACTTGGCTAGTTTGCTTCAGAACGTCATATTGAATCAATTCAGGGAAGTAATTCGGAATGCCTTTTTCAGCAATCACGCTCAAGTCGATGTGCGGCATATAGCCAAACTGATAAGGCTGACTGATTTGCGACTGAGCCACCGTCGGAAAATCCACCGATCGATCGTCGAGAGGCTGTTGGCTAATCGATTTTGTGTTTGGATCAATCACAATTCGGCGGAAGTGGGATTGGTTTCGAGTCATTCCCTCAATCGTGCTTTCTAGTTTCATTTCAGGATAGTAAGCACAATCGACCGAGATTTTCCCATCCTGTTCAAATGCATTCATAAAATGCCATATCCAGAATGCTTCTATTTCGATCCACACTGGTTTGTTTTCTGAATTGTGCCGATCGATTAAGCCAATTCTCGCGCCCTGTTCTGGTTTCCAGACAAACGGCATTCCGGTTTGCATCGCCTGCTGCATCTCGAAGACTAGCGGACAGTGACAGAAAATGGCGTAGTTTTCGCTCATTGCCATATCGTGGATCAGGGCTGGCTGCGGCAGATCAATTGGCGTGGTGCGGATAATCTTCCCAGCAGCGTTGGCAACGTAATAAACTAAATAGGGTTCGGTGAAGAAAGAATAGCGATAGAAATGCAGTTCTCCAGTACGTGGATCAAATTTAGGGTGAGCCGTCATCGATTGATTCACGCCATCATAAAAATTCCATTCACCAACTGTTTCCAAATCGGGTGAAATCTCGTAGGGTAAGCCTGTTTCGTAGAGCGCTAGCAGTTTGCCCGCATGGGAAATAATATTGGTGTTGGCGTAGTTGTGAAACCGCAGTTCGGGCAGCGCTCGGTTTGCCTGCATCTCATACAGCAAGCCTTGGGTGAGAATCCAGCGATTGCGATAGCGGGCTTTGCCTTCCTCAAAGTAAACGGCATGAAGCATTCCGTCGCCTTCGAGCGGATAGGCGTAGGTGCTGGGCTGAAACATGGGATTCGGGCCATTGCGGATGTAGATGCCGTTTAGCTCAGGCGGAATTTCGCCCGTCACCTGCAACTCTCCCAGATCCACTTCCTGAAAAACTGGCGCATTGATGCCTTGTAAAAAAATGTTTTCACTTGTCCAACTCGGTCGCTCTCGCACGACTCGTCCTGTTTGAGTCTGTGCCTTGAGCCGGGGAGCGCTGGTCATTGAAGTGCAAACAGCCGCAGAGGTGCTAGCCGCTAGAAAATCCCGTCGTTTCATGGCTAAGGGGCATTAGGAGAAACCGGATGCTTCATATGATAATGGATCTGATCACGAATTGGGTGACTGTTCGAGCAATGAATATGGAACAGATTCGAGACTGCCAACTGGAAAACGCTGCATCGCTAATTGGGTGTCGATACGAATGTCGGTGGGAAACTGCCGAATCACATCCATCAGCGTCCAACTGCCTTCCTGCGCTGCCGCCAACACTAGCGCACTGCGAATTGCATAAAAGCCGTTGATGCCCGATGGGGTGTTGATCACCTCTCCTAGCCCTTGCAGAAAGTCCACTACAACCGGAATTTCAGTCAGGCGATACATTGTGACTTCATCCATTTCGTAAGGACGCTGAAGCGCTTGGCGCAACTGTTCCTGCGTTTGGCGATCAAACCGATTTGCGTATCGAGCCAATTCTTGGGTGATTTTGCCTTCCTGCACAAAGGTTTCCAGCGATTCGACCGACAGCGAAAACAGCAGCGGCCCAACCTCCAGATAAATCCGCTCAGCCGCCCACGCAGGCGAGGCCGTGAGGATCACTGCCCCGATCCCCAACAGGAAGCCCGCTCGTTCAGCTATTTGACGGATCATGCGTTCTGCCTCACAACTTTGCCTCACAAATCGGGGGGCATCGAAACAGGCGGTTGCATTCCAAGCGCTGCCTGTTTCCGGATTAGCCGCTGAACGCTGGGAATCGTGCGGTTTAGCTCGTAGCTGCGGCGCTCTGGGTTGTTCAGGTATGCCTGCTGCTCTTCCTCCATCATTTGCACATCTTGCTGCACCAAACCGTCTAGAATCCGCTGAGCCGAGCCAAATAGCCGATTTTTGAGCCAGCGTCGGAATAGAACTGGGAGTTTGTGCAACCGATGGAATGCATTCAAAGATGTGAAGTGAATGAGATAAGCTTTGGTGGCCGTCTCGTGTTGAGGACACACCAAACAGCAAATTTTGAAGTCTTTCCCTAACGTTGAAACCCAGTGAGGGTAAACATAGCTGACGTTGAGCGGCTCTGGATGGAGTTGCCGCAAAGCCGGAATAAATAGCTGCGAAATTGACCAAATTTTGTCGATTTTGTAATAGCTCTGAGCTTGATAAAACGCATCTACTCGATCATCACTTTCCTCTATGTTTTGCAATACCGGATTCGCCCACGCTTGATAGTCTTGATGTAGATGACCGTGATACATATCCATCAAGTTTTCCAGCAAAAAAGAGTAGTGGGCCTTGCATTCGATAATAGAAACAGTTGTGATGTAGTTCAACTCATCCCACTCTGGCAAACCAAGCGGCTGAATCACTTTCGCCTGTTGCACTTCTCCTGGAAACAGCCAAACAAAACCATGCTGCTCTCGAACGGGATAGGAACGCAACTGACAGTTCGGCAGCTTTTGATTGTTTGCAAGGTAAGGAACCGCAACACAGTCTCCTGAGCCGTCAAAACACCAGCCATGATAAGCACACTCCAGCGCATCGCCCACCACCTTACCGTGGCTTAGTTTCACCTGCCGATGCGGGCAGCGATCTTCCAAAGCGTGAACCTTGCCGCTCTGATCTCGAAACAGCACAATTGCCTGATGCCACACCTCCACGCCGATCGGTTGAGCCGTTACTTCGTTGATACGCGCCACAGCATACCAGTGATTGAGATTAACCCCCAACCGACGAACTTCTCGAAAATTGGGGGATGGCATCTCTGAAGCGCAAAACGTATCGATCGACTGCATTATGAAACTCCCAGGAACCTGGTCATAAGATAGCTCAAAATCATAATAAGCTTAAGGTTTCTAGGCTCAGCGTGAGCAAATCACAGAAAAACTTAAGAGATTTCCAGAAATGGGATACTTGTACAGCAGGTTTAGCAATAAAATCAAAAGCTCGTAGCATGGCTCATCGCAAAGCCTGTACGGGCAGGTTTAGCAACAGAATCATGCGCTTACGGCAAATCCTGTAGCAAAACCTGCCCCAACAGAACCATTGGCTTACGGCAAATCCTGTAGCAAAACCTGCCCTAACTCAAGGCAATGCTTTTTCTCAGAAATCCCCTTCCTAAAAGACGACAAAAACCTACTACAAGGAGCCTCTGCATTCAACCATGCAGCATCGACTTCCCGCAATAGGTTTCTGGACAATTATGGCTTAAGGGCAGCCACAGGACTGGGAAACTAGGCTTCCTGCCAAAGCTGGCGAACTGTCCCCGGCAGAAATCCCTCAATCTCCTGAATTCGCTCCGGCGACAACTCATCCTTGGTTGCTGAGAAAACGGCCTTGACCACTTGCTCAGGTGCTACATTTTGCGGTAGACCAGCCTCTTGCTGAACGCGAAACAGGAAAGTAGTATCCCGAATTTCGAGGGCTGGACGAATGCGGCTGAGAAAGTTAACGATCGGGTTAGTGTCTTTCCAAAGGTCTTCGACTTCTGTAGCGAGCGGCGTTGCAGTATAGATCGTTTTATCTTTATTATCTTCCATTAATGGCGAATGCAGTTCCTCTGCAACGTTCTCAACAGCTTTTTTGGTCATCATGTCGCGCATAGTGCGAAACACAACTTCAGTGATGTCTCTAGCATCATAAAGGTCTGCCAATCCGGCCTGAACCATGACTTTTTCTAAAAACGATTGATGTTCCGCGCTGGGGAGCATTCTGGAGTCTTCAACTTCAGTGGGATCAATTTCTGGAAGCGTATTGTTAAAAACTTCATCTGGCATATTTTTTACTCCGTGTTTTTACAAAGCCCATACTCCAGCACCTTCCGCTTAATCTGATCAAACTGGCGTAGATCAAGAGGTATGTGCTGTGAATAACATTGCATGAGTTGAGATCACTCAGCACTCCCCCAAGGTTGGAGATTGGTGCAACCAAAAGTTAGAGATAGACACAGATGCAGGTGTTTTCTAGAGCGTATCAATTTCCTTCGATCGTGGCTTCTGCCTGATGCACCATTGCCCGAAGCTGCTCCAATGTTTCAGGCTGGGCTTGCTGCCACAGTCCGCGCTGGTTTGCCTCTAGTAGTCGTTCTGCCATGTCGCGTAGCGCCCAAGGGTTTTTCTGTTGAATAAATTCCTGCACGGTGGCGTCAAATAAATAGGACTGGGCAATTCCCTCATACATGTAATCTTCCACACACTGAGCCGTTGCATCATAAGCAAATAAGTAATCTACGGTCGCTGCCATTTCAAATGCGCCTTTGTATCCATGCCGCATCACGCCCGCAATCCATTTTGGATTCACAACTCGTGATCGATAGACTCGCGCAATTTCCTGGCGCAGATGCCGCACTTTCGGATTTTCGGGCAAAGCATGATCGCCAAAGTAAGTTTGGGGATTTTGTCCGGTGAGTGCCCGCACCGAGGCAGTCAGCCCGCCCTGAAACTGATAGTAATCATCCGAATCCAGCAGATCATGTTCGCGGTTGTCTTGGTTGTGTAGCACAATTTGCAATTTGCTCAAACGCTGCTCAAACGCTTCTGGAGCCGAGCGTCCGTCTCCTTGTCCGGTGTAGGCGTAGCTGCTCCAGTTGATGTAAGCTCGCGCCAAATCCTGATCATCTGTCCAGTTTTGGGCTTCGATCAGACCTTGCAATCCGGCTCCATAGGCTCCTGGTTTTGAGCCAAAAATTCGGTACTGCGATCGTTGCACAGCCTGATCTGCGGGTAAGCCGGCTGCTTGCCAGGTTTGCGTGTCCTGCTGTACTTGAGCCGCCAACGGGTTTTGATCGGCGGGTTCATCCAGACTCGCAACCGCTTCTACGGCTTGGTGAAACAAATCGATCAAATTCGGGAATGCATCGCGGAAGAATCCAGAAATGCGAAGTGTAACATCGACTCGCGGCCGTCCCAGAATGGAGAGCGGCAAAATCTCGAAATCAACGACCCGACGGGAAGCGCCATCCCAAATCGGGCGAACGCCCAACAGCGCAAACGCCTCTGCCAAATCATCGCCGCCAGTTCGCATCGTTGATGTTCCCCAGATCGACAGCGCTAACGTTCTTGGATATTCACCTTGCTCTTGCACGTAATGTTCAACGAGGATCTCTGCGGCTTTGCGTCCCACATCCCAGGACGTTTCGGTGGGAATGGCTCGAATATCGACCGAATAAAAATTGCGTCCGGTGGGCAACACTTCTGGTCGGCCTCGCGTCGGCGCACCCGCAGCCCCGCTGGGCACATAGCCGCCTGCCAATCCGTGCAGCAAATAATCGATTTCTTGGCAGGTTTGCCGCAGTGCCGGCAGAAGGGTATCGGAAATCCAGCCCAACTCACCGGAAACTGGATCAGGCGCGTTGTTGGGTGAATTTTGCAGCAGCGATTCCACAAAATCTGCGGCCGTTTGTTCCAACGCTTCCACCACATCGCCCACCGTGCGGCATCCGGTCAGGGCTGCAATTTCTGTGCGTCCAGCTTGCCAAGGTTGCCCCAAATCAGCGGTAAGCGGGTCAATATCCAGCTTCCAGGCTTGGGCAATCGCTCGCGTTAAGCCCAACCGTTTGCGTCCGGGATGGCGGGCAATCGAGACGATCAGATCGCGCAACTGGCGTCCCTCTGGGCACTGACCAAAAATGTGTAACCCATCGCGGATTTGGGCTTCTTTTAATTCACAGAGGTAGCCGTCGATGGCATCAAATTTTAGTTCTGAATCAACCCCCAACTCTTGCTGAAAATGCTCTTGCTGAATCAGCGATAGCAGCCGCTCGCGGATCAGGGGTAGGCGGGTCGGATCAAGGTTTTGGGCTTCGTAGTATTCATCAATCAGGTGTTCAAGCTGCTGGAGGTTGCCATATAGCTCGGCGCGGGTCATGGGCGGCGTCAGGTGATCGAGAATCACGGCTTGCGAACGGCGTTTAGCTTGGGAACCTTCCCCCGGATCGTTAACAATAAATGGGTAAAGATGCGGCAATGCGCCTAGCGTCACTTCGGGATAACAGTCCTGCGAAAGCGCCACCCCCTTGCCGGGCAGCCATTCCAAATTGCCATGCTTGCCCACATGCACGATCGCCTGCGCCCCAAACTCAGATCGCAGCCATTCATAAAAAGCAAGATAAGCGTGGGGAGGTTCCAAATCCGGGGCGTGATAGTTCAACGCAGGGTCGAGATCATAGCCGCGAGCAGGCTGAATGCCAACAAACACGTTGCCGAGTTGCAGCCCCGCAATTGGAATCGAAGCTCTTACCATCCCCATCTCCTCCCATCCCCACCGTTCCCCGATCCCCTGCTGCACCGCTTCCGGCAGCGAGGCAAAATAGCGCTGATAGGTCGCCCCATCCATCGACTGATTGACCGATCGCCATTGCCCTTCAGGATCATTGGTGGCAGTTTGGGTCAACCGCTGGATCAGGTCGTCGCCTGTAGCAGGAATATGTTCGAGAAAGTAGCCCTGCTGCTGAAGCGCCTTCAGGATCTCCACACAGCTTGCTGGCGTATCCAAGCCCACGCCATTGGCTAGCCGTCCGTCGCGGGTCGGGTAGTTGGCTAAAACTAGAGCAATTCGCTTCTGAGCGTTGGGCGTTTGGCGCAGGCGCACCCAATTTGCTGCCAGATCTGCCACAAACTGCACCCGATCGGCAACTGGCAGATAGGTGACGACATCGGTTTCTAGCTGAGGGTGGTGAGTCTGAACCGCTTTGAACGACACCGCCCGACTGATAATACGTCCGTCTACTTCCGGTAGCGCCACATTCATCGCTAAATCGCGGGGAGACAGCCCTCGTGTTTGATCGCGCCATTGCTCTGCCGTGCTGCTGGCTAACATCACCTGAAGCACAGGCAGATCTAGCTGCTGCCAAAGCTCGACCTGGGGTGTTTCGGCTTCTAACTTTGCCAATGAAAAGCTAGTGGTATTGAGTAATCCTTGAATCCCCGTTGCTTGCGGCTCAGAGCCAGCCTGAAAGTAAGCCAGTAGCTCCGATTGAACGTCCGGATCACGCAGAGACGACACAAAAATTGGGATTGGGCACAACTGACGCTCGGCAAGGGCGGCACAGAGGGCGTCGATCACCGCCGTATTTCCCGCTAAATAGTGCGCCCGATAGAACAAAATTCCGACGGCTGCTTTAGGTTCCAGCGGCTCCGCTGGTTCTGACCCTAAATACCTCCCGACTCGCGGCACGGTAACGGGCGGTTCGCAGGCATAGGAGCAACTCAAACTCGTGTTGGCAAGGTTGCTGAGGGCATGGGCTATATTCTCAACACCACCCTCGTTAAAGTAGCGCCACAGCCGATCAACTGCCGTCAGCGAGACTGTAGAATGGCTGACCAAATCAGGATCGGGGCGATCGTCTCCCGGAAGTACATACAGCGCGGCTCCGGTTTCCTGGACAATTTGCTTCACCACTTCTAGCCCGTAAGACCAGTAAGCTCGCCCCCCCAACAGCCGCAAGACAATCCCTTGAGCGTGACGCAACACCTCTTCTGCGTAAGTGTCGATGGTGAGGTTTTGCTGAAGCTGAAGCAGATTCACAACTCGCAGGGCGGGAAAATCGGCAGGTAGGTGCGGCAAAGTGGCGGCAATGATTTGAATATCCGTATCGGCTGCCGTCATAACGACGAGAGGGGCAGGAGTTTGGTCAATCAAAATCACGCCGTCTGTCTCTGGAGTCCATCCTCCGGGAAGCGTTGCCAAGCGATGCATAAAGAACCTTCACAATCAGCTTTCCCATCCTCGCATTCATTGCCTAGAAACTGCCTAGAAGTCGCCTAGGAACTGCCAGTAGGAGCAATCTTACTTTCGTTACAAAAATTCGGCTGTTTTTGGGTTTGCCAGAGGAGCCTGTTTCTACTGAGTCTCTCCCTAATTTCCCTACGCGGCTATGACTTCCGTAATATCACTGAATCTGTTTTCTGGGCAGCCTGTTCCCTTCTCGCCAGCGGTTTATGAAAACTTTATATAGCGCCGATAACATAAAGTTCAGATGTCTTATGCCTGGGGAGTGTAGACAAACCCAGTCAGCGCGTCATTTAATTGGGGTCTACTAGCTTTTTAAAAGTTTTCCTTAAAAATTCTTAGTAAAGTATATTTCTAGACGACTCTGGTAGAAAACCCAACTAAGTCTGGGGTGTTGAGCATTTTGCAGCCAGTGACCTGACTTGCTTCATCCAAGCTCTAAGTAAAAAGTTTTTGCAAAGATCTAGGGGTTTTGCCAAACTTCTTGCGGGAGGCAACTTATATTCCCTGTATAAGCAGGTAAGTATTTTCACGGTAATTGGTAACGAACGCAGGCGCGAGCAGCATGGACGCAGCACCAACCAGTCAGGAATCCGCAACCAAAACAGCCTCCCAGAATCGCTTTGCAGAGCCTCATCCGTCAACAGTATCTGTGAGCAAGCGCTTACTAGATGTTGTAGGCGCACTGGTTGGGTTGCTGGCTTTGTCGATTCTTTTCGTGCCAATCGCTATCTTGATCAAACTGGATAGCCCTGGCTCTGTTTTCTATAAGCAGGAGCGATTTGGGCTTCAGGGCAAACCTTTTACCATCATTAAGTTTCGCTCGATGGTGCAGGATGCCGATCGCATGAAGGCGGTTGTGCCCAACGAAGCAAAAGGGCTCATTTTTAAAAACAAGCAAGATCCGAGAGTGACGCGCATCGGTCGGTTTTTACGCAAAACCAGCCTAGATGAATTTCCTCAATTTTGGAATGTTTTGATGGGTAACATGAGCCTGGTGGGAACTCGTCCCCCGACCCGCGACGAAGTCAGCCACTATGAGGAGCGCCATTGGCTGCGGCTGAATGTGAAGCCTGGTATGACGGGCGAGTGGCAGGTCAACGGACGTTCTGCGGTGAAAGACTTTGAGGAAATTGTCGATCTAGACCTGCGCTATCAGCATCGCTGGACGCCTGCTTACGACTTGACGATTATCTGGCGAACGATCGGCGTGTTGTTTACAAAATCAGGAGCTTGCTAGGGTCTATTATCCATTCCAGCTAAAACCCTGACCATGGCAAGGCGTCAGCCCCTAGCCGGTTTTGGGAGGCGGGCGCAATCCTGCTGATGCTGCGGTTGACTCTGAATGGATGATGCGCCCTAAAAGTTGATTCGGCTCTGAATCAGAGCGACTCTCCGCCAATTTTCTAAAATTCCTTCAATTCCGTGGTTGATTTGACCGCAGTTTGAGTAGAGTTAAACAGGCTTGTCTCAATGGGCTGCAAGCAGGTTCGTCATGCACGATTGGGAGCGAAGGAAAGGCTGCGATGTTTGAATTGATCACGCAAATTTTGCTCTTGGTAGGGCTTTATTACCTAGTGAGAGCAATTTGGCCGTCCATTTACAACCCTAAATATTTTGCCTGGTTTGGGGTGGCGGTGTTCATTGCGCTCGTTGTGATGGCGTTCGCTTACCCAACGAATCGCACGGTTGGCATCCTCTGGGCCGTCTTGTCTTTTCCGCTCCGACCGTTGGGGCTGACGCTGATTCTACTGGGCTTCGCGCTGTCAGAAGGCTTGCAAAAGGTTAAAGGGCAACAGGTGCTAGCAGCTTTCCTGATCTTGCTAATTAGCAGTTTGCCCATCACTGCCTATTTGTTGACTGCTCAAACTGAACAGCGCTCGGTCATTGAAGCAATTCGGCGACAGGAGGCTTCTAATCCCCGCGAAGTGCAGGCAATTGTGGTTTTGGGAGATGGATCTGCTCAACTCGATCCAGCCTCTCGAATTCGCACGCAAGTGACTCGTCCCGGCGAAGGTGGGATCAGTATTACGCTTCAGTCTCGCTTGCTGTATGCCGCTGAGCTTTATAACAACCGGACGCAGCGAGGCTCTAATCCTTTGGTGATCGTCAGCATTGGCCCGCAGCCCCTTGATATCAGAGGCAGACCGTTACCCGGAGAAGGCGAGGCGGTGATTTTGCTGCTAACGTCTCATGGCGTGCCGCAAAGCCAAATTAAGCTGGATACTGAGGGCATTGATCCCCGCAGTAGTGCGATTGCGGTGCGGCGAATTTTGCTGGGGCCAAAGGGAGAAAACGTCGATTGCCGCATTTTTGCCGTCTGTGATGACGGATTTCGAGAGTTGCCCACCACCGGAACCACCGGCCCCAGAATTCCCATCGTGCTGGTTTCTCCAGCCATCATGATTCGTCGCGCTAGCTCTAGCTTTACTCGTGTCTTCTTTGAAGTGACGCCGCGCCCAACCGATTTCTACTCCTTCCAGCTACAGCGAGGCTGGGACTTGGCAGCGTTGACGGCTCTAGTGCCGAGTGCCGAAGCTTTGGTGATTACTTCGCGGGTGGTGAACGAATACCTGACAACGGTTTACTACTTCCTGCGGGGCTGGCTGGCCGATCCCCTTGCGGTTTAATCTCTGTCAGCCGGATAGTAGTCGCCACAGAAATTGCGGGAAAGTTAAAGAGGTCTTCACATACTTCTGACGGAAATTACTGAATTACTGAGAGTCAAGCCATGAGCACAGACACGAATCCGGGGCAACTCACTTGGGACGACCAGGAAAAAATTCGACAGCAGTTTGATTCTGGTCCTTATCCGAGAATTCCCTTAGAGGCGTTCCCAAAAGACGACTACGAAAAGTTTTTCACCCATAGCATCGTCACGGCTCACTATTTGCGGCATCGCAAGGTAATTAGTCCTGAAAAGAAGCTGATTTTGGATGCGGGCTGTGGGTCAGGCTACAAGTCTTTAGTGTTGGCAGCAGCGAATCCGGGAGCGAAAGTAATCGGCGTTGATTTGTCTGAACAGTCGGTGAAATTGGCGCAGCAAAGATTGCAGCATCACGGATTGGCAGAAAACGTCGAATTTTATCAGCTTAGCCTCTACGACATTGCTCAGCTTGGGCTGGAGTTTGACTACATTAACTGCGATGAAGTGCTGTATCTCTTGCCCGATCCAGCCGCCGGACTGCAAGCCATGAGATCCGTGCTGAAACCAGACGGCATTATTCGCGCTAATCTTCACAACTCCTATCAGCGTTCCCAGTTTTATCGAGCGCAATCCTTATTCAAGCTGGTGGGCTTAATGAATACCGCCCCTGGAGAATTTGAACAGGGCATTGTGCTTGAAACCCTGCACACCTTAAAAAGCATGACCAAGCTCAAAGAGGAAACCTGGGAAAGAGGCAATATGGGAAGACATTCGCCTGAGAAGTTGGAAGAGGTATTGGGAGCCAATTTTCTGTTGCTTGGTGATAAAGGCTATACCATTCCGCAACTCTTTGATTACCTCAAACAAGCAGATTTAGAGTTCGTCAGCATGGTGAACTGGCGGCATTGGGAGGTAGCAGATCTGTTTCAAGAGCCGGATAATCTGCCGCTGTTTTGGAGCATGTGTTTAGCTGAAGCATCGATTCAAGAGCGGCTGCATCTGTATGAGTTGCTGCATCCGGTTAATCGATTGATGGATTTTTGGTGTGCTCATCCGGGCATGGCGGTGGCGGGTGTGGATGAATGGGACGAAGCAACCTGGCGGACTGCGGTGGTGCATTTGCATCCTCACCTGCAATTTGAAGCATTAAAAGAAACTCTGATTAACTGCATTCGAGCAGGTAAACCATTTGAAATTAGCCAACCAATTCAGTTGCCGACCCTTGCTCCAGTGTTTTTAGAAGCCAGTATCGCTGCCTGTTTGTTGCCGTTGTGGGAGTCTGCTCAGCCGATTCAAGCCATCATCGAACGCTACCGACAAATGCGCCCGGTTGATCCCGTCACGCTAGAGCCAATTGGTGAAACTCAAGCGTTTGCGGCAGTGAAAGATTTGCTGAATCGATTGGATGCGTTTTTGTATGTGTTGATTGAATCTCCCTAACCATCCCCATCCCCACCATCTCCCAAAATATTTTCCCAGGGGTGATATGAAACTAAAACAAGGTGGGCAAGTTATATCCAGGAGTTAGAAATCCATATCCCGCAACTCAAGGAGACATCCACCTATGAAATCTGAACTGAAAGCAAAGTTTATCCAGCACCTGATCAGCAAGAAGAACAGCAACCAAGGTTTCACCCTGATTGAACTGTTGGTTGTCATCATCATCATCGGTATTCTGGCTGCAATCGCTCTGCCTTCCTTCCTCAACCAGGCCAACAAAGCGCGTCAGTCTGAAGCTTCTACCTACGTGGGTTCTATCAACCGGGGTCAGCAAGCTTACTTCTTGGAAAAGAGCACCTTTGCTGAAGAAATCACTGATTTGGAACTAGGTATTACTGAAAGCACTGAGTTCTATGATTACGCACTTGATGGTGTAAGCGACACCTCCGCTACTGCAACTGGAACCCCCAAGCGGGACACCCTTAAAGGCGTTGCTGGTCGCGTATTCACTCAGCTTGATGGCGCTGGCAACAGCACTACTGTTGCAGTTTTATGCGTAAACCCCTTGGGCGATGGCGGTGTTCCTGATGTAGCTGCCATTGAATCGAACGAAGATTGTCCTGAGTAATATCGCTTCTCAGTTTCGGTGTAAGGTTGGGTGAAGAATTTACGAATAAAAATGTGAATGCTATCGCCCAACCAAACTTGAACTGATTTTAGACGATTCTGATGTTCATAAAAGGCTACCTGTCGTGTATGTAGGTAGCCTTTTTCGTGAATAAATTTGTTTGTGTCGTGATGTTAATTTGTTCACCCTAAAGCACGGGCTAATTGCTCAAGATAGCTGGATCATCTCGCTATGCTACATACATGAAGGAGCAACAGGAATCTGACTGTAGACTTCTCCATTCTCTTCCTGAGCCTGACGCAAATCATGCTGTGCTTGAAGATTTAGCCAAAACTGGGCGCTGTTGCCAAAGTACCGCGATAGACGTAAAGCTGTATCTGCGGTAATACTGCGGTTTCCAGCCAAAATCTCACTGATGCGAGTTTGGGCTACACCTAGATCTTTGCTCAGTCTGTAGGGTGTAATCTCTAGTGGCTCTAGAAAGTCTAGCTTTAGGATTTCGCCAGGATGGATGTTTGGTAAACGGTTGCTGTTCATGGCACGTTAGCTGTTTTTAGTGGTAGTCCACGATTTCCACCTGATCGGCATTTCCCTCATCCGTCCAGATAAAGCAAATCCTCCCCTGGTCGTTGATACGGATGCTATACTGCCCCTCACGATCGCCTTCTAACTTCTTTAGCCGATTCCCTGGCGGAACACGCAGATCGTTAATCGACGCTGCTGCATTGAGTATCAGAAGTTTTCGTAGAGCAACCGCCTGAATATCAAGTGGATAATGAAGAGACTTATAACCCTCAAAAATGAGCTTAGTCTCTTTACATTTGAAACTTACGATCACGATTTAATACTAGCGATCACGATTAGATGCTAACGCATAGCGATACTATCGTCAAGCAGAAGTAATTTATTCAACCTGAAAGCCAATCCAGCCAACATCGATTTAAACAAAATTCGTGACAGAATTTTGTTTAAACTTTGAGTCTGCCTGCTTTTCAGTGAATCACTCAAACTTAACTGTCTGCCCTACCCAATCACATCTTGTAGTTTGGTACGGAATTCACCTTTGGGATGAGCGCCTTTCACTTCGCCAATAATTTTAAACTCAGCTTCTGGAGCATCACAAATGATGTAAGTGGGCCAGCCCATCTCGGCTTTGTCAGGGTACTGAGTTAACAAAATTTTGCGATATTTGCGGTAGGTTGCTGTGTCTTGCATCTTCACATCGACAAACTGTAATCCCAGTTCTTCTGCCACCTTCTGGTCATAGAACGACATCTTGTGGCACAACCCACAATCTTCTGAAGAGAACTTAATTACCGACAAACTCATATCACACTGCTCCACATTTCACATAACTGCGAAACAATCGCGCTGAAGTGATGAAACCATGCCTTCAAAACCTGCCCTAACCCAGCGGCATAGCTTCGCTCAGAATCTCAGCCCCAACTCTAATGAGAGTGGCAAGAATTGGTGACGGGAGCAACTGATTTTAGTAAATCGCTACAAATGGGGATACAAATTTTGAACTTAGGCGAACTCCAATAGCAGCCACTTCATGGCCGTTAGCTTGAGGGCGTAATCAACAGTTTTGCTGGTTTTGGTTTTCAGTTCCAGCAAATACCGACCCGATGCTAGAGTAATCACTTCCCGATCTCGATCGCCTGGTGCCACCGAAAAGAGCCGCTGTTGATCCCCGCTCTCGCTGCGCAGCATCACTTCAATATTTCGGGAATAAATTAAATCGCCAAATAACCCAGGATGGCGCTGATTGGCAACATCAATCGAAACTTTACGCATTTGGTCGAGCTTAAAGGCAAAGCTGTGAGAACGTGCCTGGGTGAGTCGATCGTAGTACTGATGACATTGTCCTGGCAAAGTTTGAATGGGCACTAACTTCGCTGCCAACTTCGATCGGCGTCGATTTTGGCCAGAATTGAGCGAATACTGCGCAGATTTAGATCTAAATTGAAGGTGTGACCGTGCAATTGCCAGCATTCTCAGTTCCTCTGAATTGACCGACCTGACCCGATTTTTGCAAACTCGTCAAAAATCCTATCGTTTGATACGCTCATTCTCTGAGGGTAGTTGCACGGATGTTTAGGCTTTTGTTCCAGCTCTGATGCTCTGATTTCTCAGCGTTTTCTCGAAGAATGCCTCAACCTCGCTCTCCAGGAAATTACAGGCTCAAAATCTGGCAAGCGGGAGAACGCTGGGCAGAAAGACCAAAACTTCAACAAAGCCTTCAGTTTCACTGCGAATTTCTTACAGTTCTCACATTCCTAGCAGTCATTCGTTTTTATGCGCGATCGTGAACCCCTGATTAGCCTTGCCCTCTATCACCTGTTCAAATGGTCGGTGGTTAGCCCAATGCTGCACACCTACCTGCGAGGGCACATTTACGGGGCAGAGCATGTGCCATCAAGAGGACGGTTGCTCGTTGTAGCGAACCACGCCAGCGATTTTGATCCGCCGATTGTCTCGAATTGCGTGCGGCGACCCGTCTCTTATATGGCGAAGGAAGAATTATTTAAAGTGCCTGTGTTAGGGACAGCCATCCGGCTATATGGCGCTTATCCGGTGAAGCGAGGATCAGCCGATCGCAGCGCCATTCGAGCCGCCTTGAGCCAACTGGAGGCAGGTTGGGCTGTAGGGGTGTTTTTGCAGGGAACCCGCACGCCCGATGCTCGAATTCCTGAACCGAAGCTGGGAGCCGCCCTGCTCGCCGCCAAAGCGCAAGCGCCCTTACTGCCAGTCAGCCTGTGGGGAACGCAAGCCATTTTGGTTAAGGGCAGCCCGCTGCCTCGGTCGATGCCTGTCACCGTCCGAATTGGTGAAGTGATTGCGCCTCCTGCCTCTACCGACCGAGCCGAGTTGGAAGCCGTGACTCAGCGCTGCGTTGCGGCAATTCATGCTCTACATGATCTAGGCCGATAACCTTTTGAAATCGACACCCTGCTCCGTAGCGAGTCACCAGTTCGCCACTCGGAACCACTCGCATACACCATTGAATGCGGGCAGCGTGGGCGGGCTGAAAGCTGCCAATCGGCAGGGCAACCATCATCACTGTAAGGTAGGGAAAAATCCGGCGAGTGGAGGGAGGAACAAACATGGCAGCAATCTAGATAGAAGCTCTAGAATGCCCCACCCTGAAGTGAGAATAATCTTCTTTTAACCAATCTTTAATCTTGTTGGTGGATTTTCAGCGTGTCGCCATCGGTGGACTGAGTGCAGCCGAAATGCAACCGCAGGCTGGTTTGCTAGAAAAGCTGCTAGAGAGGCATTGTCGCCAATGGGTGAACTTTTAGGGCGCGTCATCCATGAATGGTCAAGCGCAGCATCAGCAGGATCGCGCCCGTTTTCCAAAAACAGGCTAGGGGCTGTAGTCTTGCCATGGTCAGAGTTTTAGCTGGAATGGATGATAGCCCGTAGAAAGTCCATCGCTGGATTCGGTTCATCGGAATCGTGTGAGCTTTCCCTAGGCGCTGATTTTGTTTAGCTAATTTTGTTTAGTTTATAAAGTGGTATGGGTAGACCAGATTCCGAAAGTGTTACTGCCTCTCATTCACCCCTCCATAACTGCTTCAACAGACAGTAATTGCTTCAACAGACAGTGAGCCTGAGACAAAGGGCTGTGATATGGTAACGAGAAAATTAATTTACTCGATAGCCCATGCAAGATTTACAAACTCTCAGAACCGAACTGTCGGAAATGGTCGATCAAGCTGAGTGGGAATGGCTGATGCCCCATGCTAAGCGAGATGCCATCGTGATTGTGGATGCTTCGCTTGATCTGCTTGATGTGGGCGTTGCGATTGCCAGCGATAATGTTTCTGCCGTGCAGCATTGGATCAGCGAACAGCAGCTTTACAAACCCTCTCCTGAACAACTGACCGACTGGAGCACCGATCGCACCCATCGCTTCAATGCGCTGATTGTGCAGCCCTATGTGCTGGTGCAAGAGTTGCGGACAGCCGCTTAGAGGGGTGGATGGCTGGTCAATAGGCTTCTCTGTAGACGCTAGGCGAGTTGTGTGAGTCAGTCCAAACAGCAAACAGCAGATATGGCGATGCAATATGGGTCATGAAACTGTATGGGTCATGATGGGTCATGAAATTGAGCCATTTAGATCGCCGAAATCTTTAAGATTCCGGGAGCTTGCGTTCACGAATCATTGAGGATTGCTATAGACGGAACTGCCTACCCCTCATCTACTGATCAACTTATCTAGCGCTCATCCCACTCGGCGGCTGCGTCGGCTAGGGCTTGTTCCACCGATTTTTCTTCTAGCATGGTGGCTTGCAGGTTGTCATAGACGATCTTTTGCAGTTCTTTTACGTCTTTGATGGCAGGCAGCAAGACTTCGGCGCTCTGCATCTGTTGTGCACTGACCGCACGAGCCTGATCAATCGTGGCGGCATCAGGGGAGATTTGGGTAAAGTAGCGGTCTTGCAGGGCTGTCACGGTGGAAGGCAGCACGTTGGCGGCTTTGGCAAAGGCAAGCTGGTTTTCGTTGTTGGTGACAAATAGGGCAAATTTGAGGGCAGCGTCGGGCTGGTCAGTGTTGCGCGGAATCACCAGATTCATGACGGCGACGTTCTTTTTGCCCGTAGTGCCGGTGAGTTGGGGTGCGACTGCCGACACTTCAGCGATGGCCGGGGCGTTGGTGGCAATGGTTTTAAGAAACTGAGAACCCGTCGAAAGAAACGCCGTTTCACCTGCTTGGTAGAGGTCAATGGCGCGTCTGTGCCCTTGAGTCAGCACTTCTTTAGGCAGCAGTCCTTGTTGGTAAAGATCGGCCCAATACTGGAAGGCTGCCTTGCCTGCGGGAGTGTTAAAGGCGGCTTTGCCCTGGTCATCGACCAACTGCACCCCCATTTGCACCATCGATTGCAGCACCTCTGCCGAATCTTCTGGAACAACGGTGGCAAAAAAGGCATATTTGCCCGTTTTTTCTTTAATCTGCTTCGCAACTTGCGCCAATTCTTCGTAGCTAGCGGGTGGTTCGCTGATGCCAGCCTGCTGCAATAAATCCTGGTTGTAAATCGTTAAACCGCTGGAAAGATACCAGGGAATGCCGAAGCTTTTCTCTTCTAGGGTGCTGGCTTTCCAGATGTTAGGCAAATATTGAGCTTTGTCGGTCTCGGAAATGCGCTCATCAAGTTCTAGCCAGGCGTTGCGTCCGGCAAGTTGGGCAGCAAAGTCGGGGTTGAGGTTGACCACATCGGGCGCAGTGCCAGCCGAAACCGCCGTCAGGATTTTGCTCTGCATGTCTGCCCACGGCACATCGACCCAGCGAATTTTTGTGCCCGGATTTTCCTGCTCAAACTGGGC
Source organism: Cyanobacteria bacterium RM1_2_2 (assembly GCA_012033495.1). Taxonomy (GTDB): domain Bacteria; phylum Cyanobacteriota; class Cyanobacteriia; order Elainellales; family Elainellaceae; genus Elainella. The sequence continues at coordinate 23,453 of JAAUQT010000014.1, forward strand.
GATGAGTTGATTGAAATAGTCTGTGAACTGTGGCTGAAGCTGCATTGTCCAAAACTCAACTTCTGCCGTTCCTCCTGCCTGCTGCGAATTGCTCGAAGGAGTGGGGCTGCAACTGCCAATGACCCAGCTTAGTAATACTCCCAAGAGCGCTACAAAGCTCCATTTTCGCCATTTCATCCTCATGCTTGGATTCCTCTTGCCTGCATCCGTTGGTTGTGTTTCAGTCTGTCTAGTCAGTTTGTCTGGAAAGTTATAGCGGGCGTCCCATTTCTGAGTCCCATTTCTGAGGGGTGCAACGATGGAACCCCTAACTGGGAGCGCAACCCCCAAACCCCCATTTGACCCAATGCCCTCAGCCAGCTAGCGACAGCTATTATCTGGCTAAAATTTGGCTAAAAACAGGTCTAGAACAAAACCCTTCTCCGTCTTCCCCTTAATTTACCTGGACAGGGGCACGATGCCAAAATTTATTAGGTGTTGCTTGAGAAAAGCAGTTTATTTACAAAAATTTAGCTTAACCGCATCCACTGCATCAATTTGTCGTTACTATCGCTGGTAAGTGCTAGCCCTGAATGCTTGCCAAGATCATTCTTGCGGTAAGGTTTGAGGGGACGGGCGCTCAGGGTGCAAAGATCCATGAGGTTTCCGTAGATTTACAGATAGGTGAGTCAACACATCTCGATTTGACATTTGTATCCTGTATTTAATGAGGTTAAGCGTGATTAAGGCTGGCTCCATTCTTCATCGGTCAGAGCGATAGATTCAGATCATCGGCTCATTTTTGATCAAAAGTTCGTTAATCACATGAACTTGAAGAGTCAAACTGGTAGAGATTCGCTATCCTGAGGTAGCACGATTTTAATCTCACGAAAAAATTTTAGGTTGGCGATTTCCTTGCACGTTCTCATTCCTTCTCACTCGTAATGGGCAAGAACTGTGGTTAGTGGTCTCAAAAACGTATTCTCCAAGAAAACAAAGGGGATCGGTGTCGAATTGACAGCCGATCGTGTCAATCTGGCTCGATTAAAGAAAAAGGGACAAGGGTTTCAACTGGTGACGCTGGCTTCTGCCGATGTGCCGGAAGGCATTTTTCAAGAAGGGCAGATTATGGATACTGTGGCGATGTCAGAGATTATCCAGTCTGTTTTGGCGGAAACCAAGCTCAAGGTCAAGCACGTGGCAACAGCCATTCCTAGCGGGCGAGATACCGTGACGCGGATTATTCCGGTTCCGGCTGAACTCGACGACCGGGAACTGCGCGAAATGGTGCTTAACCAAGAAGCAGGGCTGTATTTGCCATTTCCCCGCGAAGAAGCCGATGTGGATTATCAGAAGCTCGGCTTTTTTGTCGATGAAGATGGCATCGAAAAGGTGCAAGTTTTGCTGGTGGCCACTCGCAGAGAAGTGACGGATTCCTACATCGAAACCTTCCGGCAGGCAGGCTTAGCGGTAGATGTGCTGGAAATTAGCAGCTTTTCGCTGATCCGCACCATCCGGCAGCAGTTGCGGCAATTTACCCCTCAAGAAGCAGCAGCAATTGTTGACATTCAGTTTGAAAATACCGAAATCTCGATTGTGGTGGACGGTGTGCCGCAGTTTTCGCGGACTGTGCCTATCGGCACTTATCAGGTGCAAACGGCGCTGAGTCGGGCAATGAATATGCCACCCTCTCGTAATACTGACTTGCTGCAAGGCATGACAATTCCCGTGATTCCGATGGATAGCATGGGGACGATGCCCACGAACCCAACGCGCGGTGGTATTAATCCGGGGACGGCGGCGATGCTGCGAGTATTAGGCGAATTGGCTGACGAACTGCGGCGATCAATCGACTTCTACCATAATCAAGGTGAAAATATGGAAGTGGCGCAATTGCTGCTGTCTGGGCCGGGTGGTGCCATTGGTCAACTCGATGAGTTTTTCTCGCAGCGGCTGAGTTTGCCTGCTAGTCAGGTTGACCCCATTTCGGCTATGTCGTTAGAAACTGATCAAGAGATTGAGCCGGCTCAGCGGGTTGGTTTAGGCGTGGTCTTGGGCTTAGGCTTACGGGAGGCATGGTGAGATGTATAGCTTAGACATTAATTTTCTCAACGATCGCTCAGAGCGATTAACCGACGCTAATTTGGTGAGGGGTAGGGGGCGAAACGTCTCGAATGATCCGCGCCCTTATTATGTAGGAGCGGCTCTAGCGATTGCTCTGCCTGCCCTCGTGGGTGGGTTTTGGTTGTTTTTGCAGAATCAAAATCGAGCGTTGGAGCAGCGTCAAGCAGAACTCGATAGCCAACTTAGTGTTTTGCAGCAGCAGTTGGGCGAAGTGAACAGCATTAAAGCCCAAACAACTGAAATTCAAGCGGAGAATCGTGCCCTCGCTTCTGTATTTGATTACATCAAGCCGTGGTCTGCCATCCTACAAGACGTGCGCTCGCGGGTTCCGTCTGGGGTGCAAATTTCGGTGATTGAGCAGCTAGAAATGGAAGACGCGCCGCCGCCACCACCGAGTCCGAGTCCGAGTCCAACGGAAGGCAGTGATGAACCTGCCGCATCTCCGACGCCGGTTGCTGTTCCCCCTCCTCCTCCACCTAAAATTGCGGTTTCTGGCGTGGCGCGTTCTTTCAATGACGTGAATGATTTTGTCCTCACGCTGCAAAGATCGCCTTTTTTAGATGGTGAAGATATTAAGCTGGTTAGCTCCCAACTGGTTGATAACCCGACAGAGGTTGAGTTTTCTGACCAAAACAACAGTGGCTTAGAAGTCAGGTTGCCACAAGTTGTGCAATACCGCATTGAAGGCGGCTTAACCAACTTGCCGGCCTCGGAGTTGTTGCAAGATTTGGAACGGACGCTAGCCGTTGGATTGGCTTCTAGAATTCAGGCCCTTCGTGACAGAGGAGTATTGCAGAAATGACCGTTGGTGGAGATTTTATTCCGGTTGATGGTCGGGAGGCGGAAGCACCTGCCTACCCTAAAGTCTTTGGACTCACCATTACTCCAACCGTTGGAGCAATTTTATTGACTTTGTTGGGCGCTCTGGGGGCTTACTTGCTGTGGGCCAACATTGTGCAGAATACAGTAGAACGAAACCGCGAGCTGAAAGCCGATATTGCCAGCAAAGAACAGCAGCTTATCAACCAAGATGAAGCTCAACGGCAGATCGCGGATGCCAAGACTGAGCTTCAGCAGGCTCAGCAGTTGCAGGCAGATGTGCGCAGCCTATTTGCCACCGAAGACAGTTTGAATACGCTGTTGCTCGACATCAATGAACGGGTGCAGTCTGTGAATGCTGGCATTACCGACCCAGCCAAGCGAGCCACGCTGTCCAAGTTTGACTTGAATGCAGAAGAGTCTGGCCCGATCACAGATAGCTCCCTCGGCTCTGAGGTCAACAGCAAGCTAGAACGTCGCGTCTACGATGTCGAAATTAAGGGTTCTTTTCCCCAAACTCAGTCGATTATTCGCAACATTGAGCGGCTTCAGCCCTTGCTGGTTGTCACCGATTTTCAGTCCAATTTAGACCAATCTACTCAAAAGATTGTGCTAGATAACCGAGGTCGGCTAGCACCCGCAGGACAGCCCGACACTCAAATTACGACGGGCTTCAAGCTCTCTGCACTGGTTCCGGTGGAGACAACGGAGGCAACTGAGGCGACGGCTACACCCACGCCTGCCGCCCAGTAGTTGAAAGGGGCTTTGCATCTGCGTGATTTTAAGTGCGTGATTTTAATATTCAATCAGGGATTTAACCTGGCAAGCGGTCGTTTCTAAACATTTGCACCGATCGGTTGTTGGGCTGGTTGAAGTGAAGCAGTGGGGTTTGCTCGGTTCATAAGTCTGTTAGGTTCATAAGTCAGCGTTTTGCTCGCCTCGTTTCCCGCTTATAAGGCAGGGACAGCTTTGGCGTGCGATAGCGACTGATGTTTTGCTTTTTTCTCTGATTACGTTTTTTTAAGTTCTAGTGCCTAATCGCTTCAAGTCATAAAGTTTGAGATAAAAAATGCTCTATATGTGGCATTTAGACTTAGAATTTAGCTATCGAAACGCTATATATGCCAAAGCAGTCTATACAATTACGATTTAACTTCAGAGGTCAGCCTAGCTTGAGTCAATGGTGCCCGCGATTGTGATCGATTTAAGGAGGAGTGAACCGTGAAACGGCGTCTTGGATTCAGTAGTTTATTCAGCAGTGCGGCAATGGTGATGTTGTCCGCTCAGGCCGCCCAAGCTGCGGCTACCCAAATCACAAATGTTGCAGTGAATCCGGCGGGAAGCGGGTTCGAGGTCGTCCTGGAAACCAGTGATGGTGAACGTCCTCAAGTCTTTACGGTCAATCGGGGCAATGCGCTGATCGCCGATCTGGTGAATACCGAATTGCAGCTTCCGGACGGCAGTAATTTTGAGAAAAGCAATCCTGCGCCGGGAATCCGGTCGATTACGGTGGCTCAACTCGACGAAAACAGCGTGCGAGTCACAATTGATGGAGGAACCACTTCGCCTGTGGGTCAGGTGAGCCAGGGGCAAAATGGCATTGTGCTGAATGTCAGCCAGGCAACTGGAGCAAATGGGCTACCTGCGGCTCGTGCAGAAGCGCCCGCCAGCTCGGCAGTCAACCCCGCTCCGGCCAATCGTCCTGCGCCGCCCTTGCCCCCTACGTCGATTGCTCAAGCCGATAGTCGAGATATTTTGGTGCCCAACCCGCAAATCACGATCGACGGTGTGCCTGCGGTACAATCTGGGCCGGAATATACGCCGCCGTTATTACCGCGAGCGATTGCGCCACCCCTTGGCGACATTTCGGTTTCTAACATCGATTCGACTCCCTCGGAAGTGTCGTTAGGAACCAACGAAGTTGTGCCTCGGCTGCTGCTCCGGGATGCGCCTGCGAGAGATGTACTTTCGCTTTTAGCCAGAGCCGCTGGGCTGAATGTCGCTTACATCAATGCTCCAGCAACAGGGCAAGCCGTAGAAGGGCAAGATCCGGCGCAGGCAGGGGCGGCTCCCGGAGCGATTACCCCAGAAGTGCGGATTTCGCTCGACATCGAAAATGAGCCAGTCCAGAATGTGTTCAACTATGTGCTGCGGGTTGCCAACCTCGAAGCCAATCGGGTTGGGCGCACGGTGTTTGTGGGGCCACGGCTGCCCGATGCGGCGCGAAATGTGATCAGTCGGACGCTGCGGGTCAACCAAGTTTCCGCCTTCTCTGCGTCTACCTATCTGGCAACGTTGGGGGCTGAAACTCGCCAATTTATTCCTGAGCGAACTACCCGCGAAACGATTACGGAAGGCGGCGTGACTCGGACGAATGAACAAATTGAACCTGCTTCCATCCAGACTTATTTAGTAGATGCTGGCTCTGGGCCGCTGCTCCTGCAAGGTTTGTCAGTTACGGCGGATGATCGGCTGAACTCGGTGACATTGGTGGGTGAACCACGCAAAATTCAGATGGCAGAAGCGATGTTGGCGCAGCTAGATTTGCGTCAGCGGCAGGTGGCAGTCAACGTCAAGATTGTGGATGTGAACCTGCTTTCTACCGAAGACTTCAGCACCAGCTTCTCGTGGGGCGACGGTGATTTCTTCGGCGTGATCGATCAAGGGGCGGCAATTTTGAATTTGGGCGGCTTCAGACCGCCAAGCAGCGCAGCGACGGAAGGAAGCATCAACAGCCCGCCCATTATTCCTAACCCTTATGAAAGTGGGCAACCATTTCTCGATCCGGATAGCAGACTGACGATTGAAGGATTCGGGAGTCAAATTGTGGGGCCGGGCAGCAACTTGCAAAACACCGATGCTCAGTTCCTGGCTCCCGGACGACCGCTAGGGCCCAACGGCAACCCGCTGAATCCTGGCATCACGGAAGTTGAGCTTGGTGATCCGACGGTAATTACCAGAGATGACGATGGCAACATTACGATTAGTCCTGGTACGCAAACAGAAATTACTCAAAGCTTGCCGAGCTTCTTTCAATATCCGCAGCGGTTCCTAGCCAGCCTGCAAGCCCAGATTGTCAGCGGCAACGCCAAGGTGCTAACCGATCCAACGCTGGTGGTGCAGGAAGGCGAAACAGCCAACGTTAACCTAGGTCAGGAAGTCGTCTCTCAGGTGGAAGTCACCTTCACCGACACAGATACGACTTCGCGGGAGAGCCGAGAGATCCAAAAAGTGGTAGCGGGTCTGCAAATGGCGGTTGAAGTTGAGCGCATTGACGACAACGGCTTTGTCACCCTGCGAGTTCAGCCAACAGTGACGGCTCCGATTGGACAGGAGAATGCTGGAGACTCCAGAGACGATGGGTTTGTGACCTTGCTGTCGGTGCGGCAGGTGCAATCGGGGCGGATTCGTCTGCGGGATAGCCAAACGCTGATTCTGTCGGGGATTATCCAAGAAACCGATCGAACCACGGTGAGCAAAGTGCCGATTTTAGGCGATATTCCAATTTTGGGAGCGCTGTTTAGAAGCACGAACCGCCAAAACAGCCGTCAGGAAGTGATTGCGCTAGTGACGCCTAAAATCTTGGATGACTCCGATTTCTCCAACTTTGGCTACCGCTATGCCCCCACGCGAGAAGTGCAGGAAATCTTGCAGCGACGCGGGGTGCAAGTGCCTTAACGATGTGCAAAATTCTGGGACTGAGGCTCGCTTCTACTCAGTTCTAAACAAGTTGGGATGGTGCTAGTGGGGATAAGGTTTGGCGGCGTGCTTGGTTGCAGTCTAGTCGCTGAATCTGTCCCTACTTTTTTATTCCTGGGCATGTTTATTTCTGGGCATGGGTCATGATTTATTTCTGGGCATGGGTCATGATCAGAGAAGGGCAAAGCGCATCGGAAGAAGAATTTTATCTCGCTTGATTTGTGAACATGGCAGAACCAAACTGTACGGGCGGGTTTCGCAGATCAATGGGCATCCTGCCATGGATTTGACTGCAAAACCCGCCCCTCCCCATGATCGAACTGATTGAATTCCCCTTCCTGAGGGAGATCGGGGCAAACTTTGCCACGAAGTTTGTTTAAATCGGGATGAGTTAACTGTGGGTGTAACCCATCTTGAATATTCAGAGCAAATTACCTGACTTTTAAATACAGGCAGCTTTTACATTGATATGAATTACCTATATGTATTACTACCTGAATTATCACCGCAATACCCTTGACCATAAATTTGAGATAACAATAGATGAACTAAGAGAACCTATCGAAAATTTGCAGGAACGCAGATCAATAACGAGATAAGCAAGCATAATCAATCCTTTCTTTTAGTTGAGTTCTGCTGGCTTCAGCCGCTGCCCGACTGCGATTCAAACCCACTCTCAGTCGAAATAATTCGCAATATTTTCGCCAAGATCCACTCAATTTTCTGAGTAAAACTGCTTAACAAATCAAAGTTTTCTTAAAAAATCCTCGAAATCCATATAAATTAAAGGTTCCACCTATCCATATTGCAGATCTTGCCTTTAGAATAAAGCATTGAAAATTCGAGTTCATCATGGTTTCAGCGATTTGCTGCTGATCCTTCACTCGAATTGGCATCCAACTCATATTTTCAGATTGCAGATCGAGATTTGATTCAGATCTGAAGATGCTTTCTACGACCGACTCAATGTTGTTAAGGAGATACCGATGAATAAAGGTGAACTCGTCGATAAAGTTGCAGAAAAAGCAAACGTCACGAAAAAGCAGGCAGATGCCGTGCTAACTGCGGCAATCGATTCAATCATGGAAGCCGTTTCGACTGGCGACAAGGTGACGCTGGTAGGTTTTGGCTCCTTTGAACCCCGCGAGCGCAAAGAACGGGAAGGCCGGAACCCCAAAACTGGAGAGGCGATGCAAATTCCAGCAACCAAGGTGCCTGCTTTTTCGGCAGGTAAACTCTTCAAGGAAATGGTGGCAGCAAAGTAATCACCTTACCTGTGCAAGAGCCTTCACGACCATCGCATGGGGGGAATCTGGTTTGGGCGGCGTCCATTGCCGGCTGCTCCCCCCTTGCGCTTCTCGATTTTTCTGCCAGCATCAACCCGTTGGGGCCACCTCAGTCGGCGATTGCTGCAATTCAAGCGCATTTGGGCGACCTGCGCGATTATCCTGACCCAAACTATCAAGACTTGCGCCATGCCCTTAGTCAGTTTCACCAGTTGCCGATGGACTGGATTCTGCCAGGCAACGGCTCTGCGGAACTGTTGACCTGGGCAAGTCGAGAATTAGCCCAACTGCAAGCGACTCACCTGCTTACTCCTGCCTTCGGCGACTATCAGCGAGCGCTTCAGGCGTTTGATGCCAACATCATCACTCGTTTGTTTGATCTAGCAGGAGGACGCGAGCAGGCGGCGGGTGGGCGAGACGAGCCTTTAATTCACCCTGTAACGTCGCAGTGTGGGCTGCTGCTGAATAATCCACATAATCCAACGGGGCGGCTGTTTTCAGTTGATGCCATCTTGCCGCTGCTAGAGCAGTTTGCCCTAGTGGTGATCGATGAAGCCTTCATGGATTTTTTGCCGCCTCTAGAGCAGCAAAGCCTGATCGATCTGGTACAAAATTATTCCCATTTGGTGATTCTGCGGTCACTCACTAAGTTTTATAGTTTGCCTGGGCTGCGGCTAGGCTATGCTATTGCCCATCCCGATCGGCTGAATCGCTGGCGTCAGTGGCGCGATCCGTGGTCGGTGAGTACGCTGGCGGCGGCGGCAGGAGTGGCAATTGTGCAGGATGTTGACTTTCAGCAGCAAACCTGGAATTGGTTGAAACCAGCACGAGCACAGCTTTCGCGTGGGTTAGCTAACCTGCCTGGATTGACCCCCCTACCCAGTGCGGCTAATTTTTTGCTGGTTCACTGTCAATCTTCGGTGACGGCGCTGCAAGTGCGGCTGCTAGAACGGGAGCGAATTTTGATTCGAGATTGCCTCAGCTTTGCAGAATTGGGCGATCACTATTTTCGGGTGGCCGTTCGCACAACCGAACAGAATCAGCGATTATTAGAGGGGTTGGGCGCGGTGCTACATGACCGTTGATTATGATTTGATGATTCTCGGTGGCGCGGCAGTGGGGCGCGATGCAGCGATGCGGGCCTGCCAGATGGGGGCAAGGGTCGCATTGATTGAACCGCCGACCTCCACGCCGCTTCTCTCTTCAATGGTGCTGGGTCAAACCTTGGTTCAGCTTAACGCCAGCTTAGGGCAGCAGGCTAGGTTGCAGCAGTGGGGATGCCAGTGGGGTAAGCCAGATGCAGCGCCTCAGACGCCATTTGATTGGGCAACCTTGCAGCAGTGGGTTAAAACCCAATTGGAGGTAATGCAAGCCTCCAGTTTTCCGCTCAACTCGCTGTCGCGGTTGGCAGCGCAGGGCGTTGAGGTGATTTTAGAGGCGGGAGCTTTCCATCGGCGGCCGCAGTTGGGCTTTTCGACGAACGAACGAACATTACGAGCACGGCGCTATCTTTTGGCAGCTAGCAGCCAGCCCACCATTCCGCAAATTGAAGGCTTAGCGACTGTGCCGTGGATCACGCTCGATTCGTTGGCGGCGCAGAACTGGCAAACCTTACCCGAACGGCTGCTGATTTTGGGTAACGATCCTCGCGGCATCGCGCTGGCGCAGGTATTGAATCGGCTCGGCATGCAAATCACGCTGATTACAACCGCCGATCGGCTGCTTCCCTCTGAAGATCCGGAGGCGGCTTGGCTGCTTCAGGCACATCTAGAGGCAGAAGGCGTGATGATTCTGACTCAAACCGAAGTGACGCAAATCAAGCAAATTGAACAGCGAATTTGGCTCCAGGTCGGAAATCAGGCGATTGAAACAGATGGAATTGTTTTGGCGACCCCCCCGCAACTGAACCTCACCTCACTGAACCTGGAAGCAGCAGGCGTGAAGTGGCAGCCGCGTGGAGTTAGGGTGAATCGCAAGCTCCAAACCACCCATCCTCGCATCTACGCTTGTGGTGAGTCACTGGGCGGCTATGCCGACGTTGGGCTAGCGCGTCACGAAGCCGAAATTGCGCTCCGAAACGCCTTGTTCTTTTCAATTCATCCGGTCAATTACCGTTGCGTTCCCACTGCCGTTTTCACCGATCCTCAGCTTGTCCGAATTGGCTTAACCACAGCCCAAGCGCAGGCGATGTATGGGGCAACCGTGCGAGAGGTGAAACAATCGCTGAATGTCTTGCCAAAAGCCCAGATTTGCCAAAATAGTGGATTCTGCAAGCTGATCACGCTAGAGTCGGGTGAAATTTTGGGTGCTCATTGCATCGGCGCAGAAGCAAGCGAATGGATCGGCTCGATTGCCCTAGCAATGCAGCATTCGGTTAAACTACCTGCTCTGGCGCGTTCGCCCCACCTGTCCCCAACTTTGGCCGAAGTGATGCAACAAGCAGCCCAAAGTTGGCAGACCCACTACCGACCAGAGTGGCAGCGAGAATTACTCGAAACCTGGTTTAACTTTACGCGAGGGCGGTAGTTTAGCAGAAATATCATTATTTAGCAGAAATTGCTTAGCAGAAATTACACTACCGTCCACCCACCACCACATTTTTGATCCGCACATGCGGCCCGCCTACGCTCACCGGTAAGGGAGACTGCCCGCCTTTGCCGCAGCCGCCATTTTTGTAAACCGAATCGTTGCCAATGGCTTCAATGTCTTTGAGGGTTTGAAACACGTTGCCGCTGAGCGTAACATCGCTAACGGGTTCGGCGAGTTTGCCGTTGCGAATCATGTAACCTTCTGCCGCTGCAAAGGTGAAAAGCTCGCCGTTGGTTTGCCCGCCTAGCATTCGGACGGCATAAACGCCTTCTTCAACATCGCGGATCATCTCCTCAAAAGATTGATCACCGCTTTCGATGCCAGTATTGGTCATGCGCACAATCGGCGGGTAAAGGGCACTGAGGGCGCGGGCGTTGCCGGTGGGCTGTTCCTGCATTTTGCCTGCGGTTTCACGGTTGTGCAGCCGTTGGGTTAAAATGCCGTCTTTGATCAAATATTTGCGCTGGGCTGGAACGCCTTCATCGTCGTACTTCAGCGAGCCAGGCAGCCCTGGAATGGTGGCATCGTCAACCACGTTAAGCTGCGAAATGGCCATGGGTTTGCCTAGTACCAGCAATTCCTGCATTCGCGGATTTTCGTAAACAAAATCGGCTTCCGATAAATGCCCAAACGCCTCGTGGATAAACACACCAGATAGATACGGATCAAGAATTACGGTGTATTGCCCCCCCTTCACCGGATTCGCCTCTAGCTGACGCACGGCGCGATCGGCTGCACTCTGCACCTGCGCTTCAATTCCTTCCAAAACCCCATAGTCTGACCGGGAGTGTACCGACTCAAACCCCTGCCGCACAATGTTGCCTGCGCCGCGAGCCACTACGCCAAACCGACCCGACACATCCAGCCGTTCTTGCGCGATGCAGCTTCCCAGAGAGTTAACAAAATAAGTTGTGCCAAACCGCTCGCTATAGCCCGTCATGGTGGTTTGGATGCGCGGATCAAATTCGAGTAAAAGCTGGTTGTACTGCTCAATCAACTGGCGCTTCTGCTCAAGGGAAATGCCGCGCGGATCTTGGGCAAACTCGACCTTGACGAAATCTTGAATCGGCTCAATCGCGGCTAAGTGAGTGGTTTCTTTGCCAATCAGCTTTGCCTGAGAAATCGCTTCCTCAATCCGATTTTGTAGAGCGCTTAAGCCATTGAAGGTGACGAAACTCCAGCCGCCTTGATGACAGGCACGAATTCCGCCTGACAGCGAAAAACTGCGATCCACTGCGTCTAGCTGCTTGCCGCGATAGGAAATTACTGTCGATTCACCTTGCTCTAGCCGAATTTCCAGATAATCGACCTGATGGCGGTAGGGTGAAATCGCATCCCGCAGTTGATCTTGCAGTGAATCTTGCAATGCCTCTTGCAACGAAACAGATGTGACCACGCGCGTACCCTCTCAGCTAAGACTATCTTTCAGCGTAGCTTAAGTTCGCCGGGATGGGCAGCCAGATTCAGCTTTCCCCCTGCTGATCAATGCCTAGAATCGCGTGTTATCAATTCCTTGATTGAAGGATTTTTGCGTGGCAATTTGAGTCACGTAGCCGTCAACGTCACTTTGAATGATTTCTTCAATTTGGTTGGCAAAGACCGGAAAGGCTGCTTCGTGGTCGCCATTGCTGGCATAGCTCTCGTAGGGGCCGCTTAATTCTAGAAACTGCCAGCCGTGGGTTTTCAGTAATTCTGCGGTGCTGCGGTAATGCCGCCACCGATCGCCAAACTTAAAAAACTGGTCAACGCCTGCCAAAATGGCCACAATTTGGCTGAGTCCCAAACCTGTAAACAGGAAAAAGCGTGACCAGGCTAGCGAAACCGATGCGCTGGAAGGCGGTGAGGCAATTGGCGCAGGCGTTGCCGATTCAGTTGATGGGGATGTTGAGGCAGCACTGGGGCTAACGGCGGTTGCTTCGGGTAGCTGTAAAAAAAATGCGCCCGTACAAACGCTGCCCAAGCTGATCATGGCGGGAACCAGAATGCTGCCAATCACGGTTACAATCCGAATTCGGTAATGCCGATCGCGGTAGAGGCTAGCTTTGTCGCTGAACCAAATCATCTGATCGAGCCAGCGCTGCCTGAGAAATTCTTTTTCCAAAAAAGTCAGGTTTTGTAGCTCTGGAGAGTCGATTAGCCGATTATATTTTTGTCGCGTTCGATCGCCGGAAGTCCGCTGAGTTGAGGTTGGTGTCGGTGCAGAATGCCCGGATGGGTCAGGCGAATAATTGGGCTGAACGGTAATCCCCTGATTGTGTTCCAAAATTGCTGACTCCACCCTACACGACTCTTCTAATCCGATCGGAAGCGATAGAAGCAGAATTGTCAAGGGGCACTGAGTTTGCAAGTTGGAGATCAAGCATTCAAGCGAGGATATAGCCGTTTGTTGTTCTGCATCCTCTGTTGCAAAAAATGCCGTTTTAGAAAAGCTCGGAGTTGCACTGTCGATTTCGATAGTTCAAACAGCTTGAAATAGCCAGTTTCTAACACAGGTGCTAACGTTCTTTGCTCTTCACAAGGATTTTGCATCGCTGCGGCAATTTGGTCAGCTAGACGACCTGTGCCAGCAATGACGACAACGAGACGTTCTTCCGCAATGCTTTCTTGCACATCCTTGAGTGAAATGCTGCCGCCGTTCATTAAAATCGTGACAGAGGGCACATCCTGAGACAACACGCTAGCGGTTTCTGCGATCCAGGGCGACTCGTCTCCCCATTCTGAACCTGGTACCAACACAAAATGGGTATGATGTGGTTCTAACGGGTGAACATGAGCGGCAATCTGTCTTCCCGGTATCTGTATTTTCCCGACTGGGGCAACGCCGACTAAAGGGAAAGAGCCGTTAATTTGAGAGCGGGCTATTCCCATCAACTGCATGACGCCTGCATCTGTGCCACCGTCTACAACCACCATGCCCAGTTCTTCTGCCAAAGGGGCTAGCAGATTGACAAACAGACTTTCTAGACGCTGATAGTCTAATCGGCTTAGGTTGCTGGCTCCTCCCACAATCACTAAAACTGGAGCTGAGCAGGGCAGCCCAATCTCATTCAATGCAGTTGGCAATTCTGCTCGCTCTTGAACCCGAATTGCTCGTGCTGTCCGCCCATTAGTAAAGGTGAGATCAAGGCTGGAGGACATGTTGAGAAGCTGCATGGGTGCCTGTCCCTCATGATCTTATTACAGAACTCCTGGATGATAATCGGACGAAATCATAGAATTCCTGCGTATTGCAGCGGATATTTCATGAAGTTGTTGGGGCAGAACACGTAAATTTACGGCTCTAATCTTAGGGGCTGTGATCCATTCCAGCCAGAACCCTGATGATGACAGCGCGACGGCCCCTCGCCTGGTTTTGAGGGCGGTCGCGATCCGGCAGATGCCGTCAACGGTTGACCATAAATAGATGACCATGAATAGATGACCATGAATGGATGACGTGCCCTAAACGGTGTCTACTTATATTCACCTCATGTTCACCAAGCCCCGACAAAAACAACCTACCCCAAGAGGCAGGTTGCACAACTGAACTGCTGATTAGCAGCAAAGCTAGTTCCCATCAAGGAAGGGCTTCAGGTCAGGGCTTCGGCTCCGCCGACCACTTCCATTAGCTGTTGAGTGATGGCTGCCTGACGAGCTTTGTTATAGGAAAGGGTCAGCGTTTTAGTTAGCTCCTTAGCGTTGTCGCTGGCGTTGCTCATCGCGGTCATTCGAGCCGCCAGTTCACTCGCCGCCGACTCTTGCAGCGCCCGCAAAAGCTGGTTGTTCAGATAAAGCGGCAACAGGGCATCCAGAATTTGTACCGGATCTTGCTCAAAAATCATGTCTTTTGAGAAGGGCGTTGGAGCCGGAGCCGTCACTTTGGTACGCTCAACCTCAAACTCACCGCCACGAGTCGTAAGCCGGAAAATCTCGTCGTCTTGAGCTACAAAATCTTCTGGATCAAGCGGCAGCAGCGTTTGAATCACGGGGCGAGAACTCACCAGCGAGACAAACTTGGTGTAGACTAACTCAACTCGATCGACAGCTTCAGACAAAAACAGCGACAGCAGTTCATCGGCAATTGTGCTTGCTTCTGATGCAGTGGGGATCTGCTCAAGTCCTGAGAAGGTGGCGCTGATCGGCTGATTCCGCCGCTGGAAATACTGGATTGCTTTGCGTCCCACCAACACCAGTGTGTAATTTACACTATCAGCTTGGAGTTCTTGAATGCGTCGTTCTGCCCGCCGGATCACGTTGGCATTGTGACCACCACACAAGCCGCGATCACCCGTCACCACCAGCAGCCCCACCGAGCGCAAGTCGGTTTTACGCAGCAGGGGTAGATTGGCGTCCTCAAACCGGAGGCGAGTTTGCAAACTGTATAGCACTTGTGCTAAGCGGTCGGCAAAGGGGCGAGTCGCAATCACCTGTTCTTGAGCGCGGCGAACCTTGGCGGCTGCCACCAGACGCATTGCTTCTGTAATTTTTCGCGTATTTTTGACCGATTGAATTCGATCTCGAATTTCCTTAAGACTAGGCATAGTTCGACCTGGAATTTTAGATTTTGGATTTTAGATTTTAGATTTTGGAGTGAATCTAGCCAAAACCTAAATTCTAGAGATCTCTGGGCAACAGTTCAGCTTCCTCAGTTGAATCGATTCTGGACTTTGGCGCAGATCTGATTCCATCAAATCTAAAATCCAAAATCCAAAATCTCAAATCAAACCCGTTAGCCTGCGGCAAAGATCTTCTTGTACTCGCCGATCGCCTCTTTCAGCAATCCTTCCGACTCATCGTTGAGTTGCTTCTCGTTGGCGATGATTTCCAGATATTTGGGCTTGCTGTTTTTAGGTAATCGCGCAATCCTTTCGTGAAGGCAGTGATTTTCTCAACTGCGATGTCATCCAGGTAGCCGTTGATGCCTGCATAGATGATCGCAACTTGTTCAGCGACCGACAGCGGCGAGTATTGCGGCTGCTTCAGGATTTCCCGCAGGCGCTGACCGCGAGCTAACTGGTTTCGGGTTGCCTGATCCAGGTCAGATGCAAACTGAGCAAACGCTTGCAGTTCGTCAAACTGAGCGAGTTCTAGCTTCACCTTACCCGCGACTTTTTTCATGGCCTTGGTTTGAGCCGCCGAACCCACCCGCGATACGGAAATACCGGGGTTCACTGCCGGACGCTGACCCGAATAGAACAGGTTGGAAGACAGGAAGATTTGTCCGTCGGTAATCGAAATCACGTTGGTGGGAATGTAGGCAGATACGTCACCCGCTTGGGTTTCGACAATCGGCAATGCCGTCATGCTGCCTTCGCCCAATTCAGGGCTGAGTTTGGCTGCCCGCTCTAGCAGACGAGAGTGCAAATAGAACACATCTCCCGGATACGCTTCCCGACCGGGCGGACGACGCAGCAGCAGAGAAATTTGGCGATAGGCTTGGGCTTGCTTCGAGAGGTCATCATAGACCACCAGCGTGTGTCTGCCTTTGTACATAAAGTATTCGGCAATCGAGGCTCCGGTGTAGGGCGCCAAGAATTGCAGCGCTGCCGGGTCACTGGCGTTAGCAGCCACGACGATGGTGTAGTCAAACGCGCCACGCTCTTGGAGAACGTTGACGATCTGCGCCACGGTGGAAGCTTTCTGACCGATTGCCACATAGACGCAGATGACGCCCGTGCCTTTCTGGTTCAAAATTGTGTCGATCGCAATCGTGGTTTTGCCCGTCTGACGGTCGCCAATGATTAGCTCACGCTGGCCTCGACCGACTGGAATCATGGCGTCGATGGCGGTAATGCCGGTTTGCATCGGCTCGTATACTGATTTACGCTCAACGATGCCAGGAGCCATTGACTCAATCAGGCGGGTTTCGCTGGTCGCAATGTCGCCTTTGCCGTCGATGGGGCGAGCCAGCGCATCCACCACGCGGCCAATCATGGCATCACCCACCGGAATCGAGGCAATTTTGCTGGTTGCCGTAACCGAACTGCCTTCCTGAATGTTGATACCGTCGCCCATCAAAACTGCGCCCACATTATCTTCTTCCAGGTTTTGGGCGATTCCGACAGTGCCATCTTCAAATTCCAGCAGTTCGCCTGCCATCACTTGCTCTAATCCGTAGATGCGGGCGATGCCGTCACCCACTTGCAGCACTGTCCCAACGTTTGAGACTTTAACTTCCTGGTCGTACTGCTCGATTTGCTGCCGAATAATGTTGCTAACTTCATCAGGTCTGATACTGATTGCCATGAGTCTCTCCGTAAATGATCAGGGATGAGGAATAAGGTCAGGAAAATATTGAGTCTTGAATTCAAGCGAATCCAAACCGCAGACGGTTCGACAGGGTTAGATTGCGCCTAATTTCATACCGATCCGGCGTAGCTGACCGCGTAGACTCGCATCAAAAACTTGAGAGCCAACTTTAATCACCACACCGCCGAGTAAGTCTGGGTCAACCCTTACATCTAGCTCAACTTGACGCGCTTGAGTTGTGGTCATCACCTTCTGGCGGATTGCCTCTTTTTGCTCGTCGTTGAGTTCCACCGCAGCCGTCACTTCAGCCAAAACAGCCTGATTCATCTGGCGCAGCAACGCCTGATATTGTTCACAGACCTGTGACAGCAGCATAATTCTGCCCCGATCAGCCAGCAGCATCAGAAAATTGAGCGTGTAGGGCTGCACTTGTCCTTCGATCATCTGGCGCAGCACTGCTTTTTTCTGGTTTGCCGTAATCAGCGGGCTGTCCACCACCAGCCGCAGGTCTTCAGATTGTTTCATCACCTCTAGCAACGAGCGAGTATCTTCGCCAATTTGCTCGGTTAAGTTGTGGGTTTGGGCCACCGACATCAGCGCTTGAGCATAAGGCTCAGCGATTTCGGTTAGCGTGAGTGTAGACTGCATCAGGCTCCTCCAATACTGGCAATACTGCGGTCAATCAGATGGCGTTGAGCATCTGGGTTCATCTGTGCTCTCAACTGCTCTTCAGCCTTCTGCGTTGCCAAAGCCGCAACCCGTTGCCGCAATTCGTTGAGCACCCGATCTTGCTGTGTCGTCAGATCTTGGGCAGCAGCAGCTTTCATGCGCTGAATGTCTTCCTCAGACTGGGCCATGATCGTTGCCCGCACTGCATCGGCCCGCTCTTCAGCTTCCGCCCGAATTCGCGTTGCTTCCGATTGAGCTTGCGCGAGCTTTTGCTGCTGTTCTGCCAAAGCCGATGCTGCCCGTTCTTTGCGCTGTTCCGCCTCTTTGATGGCAGCCTGAATTTGTGCCTGCCGATCGCTCAATGTTTTACCCAACGACTTTTTGCCAAAGTAAAACAGAACGCCGATGATGATGACCAGATTAATTAAATTAGTGTCTAAGATATCGGAGTTCAAGCCGAACCCCGAATGCTCCGCTTCCCCAGCCAGTAAAAAGAAAGTCCCCATGATGTCCATCTACAACGTGAATCGCAAACGTGTGAATCGCTCTGCTTAACTTAACCGACCGATTGCGCTCCCAGCAGCTTGTCTAGAATTTGGCGACTCAAGGCATCAACTTGCTGTTCTAGCGCCTGCATTGCTGCCTGCTTCTGCTGATCCAGTTCATGTTGAGCTTGCTCGCGCTGGGTCTGTGCTTCCTGCTGAGCCTCAGCCAGCTTTTGAGCCGCAATTTTTTGAGCATCTGCCTCAGCTTGGGCAATCACTGCCTGCGACTGTCGGCGAGTGTCTGCCAATTCTTGCTCATACTGCTTAGCCAAATTTTCTGCTTTCGACAGACGCTCTTGAGCATCTGCCTGGTTCGTCCGAATGTAGTTACTGCGATCGTCGATCGCTTTCCCGATCGGTTTATAAAAGAGGGCATTCAGCAAGGCCACCAGCACCAGGAACTGAATTGCCATCAGCGGTAGCGTTGCGTCAATATCAAATAAACCGCCCTTGCCCCCTTCAGCCGCAGCCTCCGCAGCCAACAGGATAGTCCAATGCATCATAGTAATTCGTTACCGCCACATAAGATGGGTGAAACTACAGAAGTTTCATCAAAAATGCGTACCCTCATTAGCAGAGACGCGAGGCTTCGCGTCTCCACAGAAACTAGAAATTAAGCAAACGGGTTAGCAAACAGCAATACCAGCGAAACAACGAGACCGTAGATGGTCAACGCTTCCATAAATGCCAAGCTCAGCAGCAGCGTACCGCGAATTTTGCCTTCTGCTTCGGGCTGACGAGCAATCCCTTCCACAGCTTGACCTGCCGCATTACCTTGACCAATACCAGGACCAATCGCGCCCAGACCGACCGCTAGAGCAGCAGCGAGTACAGAAGCAGCAGCAACCGTTGGATTCATGATGATCTTCCTTAACTTCTCTACAGAACAAACAGTTAAACGTTGTCTTTGAACTTGCCTTTAAGATTTGCCTTCAAGACAAGGAGCGTTTACACGCTGTATTCAGTTTCAGACCACCCAAGACACGTCTTTAGATGAGACACGCCTTTGATGATCGAAACGCTTGAGCGACTGAGGAGACCGAGCCTAAACTTGGGTCTAAGCTCTAATGCGCCTCATGCCCTTCACCGTGGTGGTCTTCCATCGCTTCCCCGATGTATGAAGCCGCTAGCGTTGCGAAGATCAGAGCCTGGATCGCACTGGTGAATAGACCCAGCGCCATCACCGGCAGCGGAATGAACAGGGGAACAAGAAGCACCAGCACTCCAACCACCAACTCATCCGCCAGAATGTTCCCGAAAAGTCGGAAGCTGAGGGAGAGCGGTTTGGTGAAATCTTCAATGAGTTTGAAAGGCAGCATAAAGGCGACCGGCTGTACATAGTTGCCGAAGTAGCCCAGCCCTTTCTTGCTAAACCCTGCGTAGAAGTACGCCAAGGAGGTGAGCAATGCCAGCGCAATGGTGGTGTTGATATCGCTAGTGGGAGCGGCGAGTTCTCCTTCGGGAAGGTGAATCAACTTCCAAGGAATCAGTGCTCCTGACCAGTTGCTGACAAAGATAAAGAGAAACAGCGTGCCAATAAATGGAACCCAGGGGCGGTAGTCCTTCTCGCCGATTTGGTTTTTCGCCAGGTCGCGGATGAACTCCAGCGCAAACTCCATGACGTTCTGGAACCCTGCCGGAACCATTTGAATATTGCGAGTTGCCAAAATAGAGGCAATCAGCAGTACGGCAATCACAAACCAGGAAACGAGGAACACCTGCCCGTGAATTTCTAGGTTGCCAAGATGCCAATAAAATTGCTTGCCAACTTCCAACTCGGCTAGCGGCAGCGAGTGGAACAGATTAAGTGCAGTTAACATTGCCATGCAAAGAGATTCCCAGAATCTTCAAGGAGTGCTAGGATAGCCTGAATCTAATTTGACCCAGGTAAAATTGAAGTCCGCAGCATATAAAAGATCACCGCAGCTTTGTAGGTCATAAACCCCAAAAAAATGGGCATGATTTGAAGTTGGTCTACGCGAGAGGCAACCAAAATCACACCGACTAAGAGAGCAAGGCGAGAGCTTGTAATTTTTTGCTGTCCTCTACCAAGCTGCGCGACGTTTCGAGCCAACATTCTCAAGTAAACCACACCTGTGCACGCACCAATCAGATAATTGAGTGCAATGTTAAGAGAGTAGAAAATCCAAACGGATACGAAAACAACGCCTGTTAATATCAGGGTTAATTTCAGTAAATCCTCTTGAAGTTTGTAGTACTCCTGCATAGAAGCATCTGGCTCTGGCGGCAGAGTGCCAGATTGTGGCTCGTCAGGTGAGGTGGTTTCGAGGGGTAGTTCTGGTGAGTTCACGGAACTTTAGAACCTAATCCACAGTGGTTAATTGAGTCGTTAACTGGGTCAAACTTGACTCCCAAAGATCATATCATCGCCAGGTAACAATACTTAGTAAAGTTGAGATCAAAAAATTGATCTTGATTTATTTTGCTGTTGGAGAAGATACAGACTTGGTTGGTACTCTGTGGGGAGAGGAGTCCGAGCCTTGGGGGTTTCCCCCAAACCCCCAGCGGGGGAGACGACGCCTCCCCCACACCCCCTTCGTATTTGCCTGTCTGTAAGACGGAAGGTTCCGCTTCGCCTCGTGGGTTGGGATCAGTCTGTAGAGGTTAGCCTGTAGAGATTAGCCTGAATGCTAGCAACCCTGATTGAACCAGGTGTCTCACAAGGCGAAGCAAACTCCTTCACTCATCCACTATCCAGTGTGGAGGGGTTGTAGGGGACGCACCCGTCCCCTGCTGGGGGCTTTGGGGGCAACGCCCCCAAGATCTTTCTCTCCCTCCAAATTCCAAAAAAGCCAAGAAGCCTGCATAACCATAACCACCCAATAAAACCCAATAAAACCCAATAAACTGCCCTCAGTTGCCGATCCAGTAGGTCGCGCTTATCCTGTGGAATAACTCCTCTAAGATTTCCCTACCTATGACTGGCTTTGAACCGCTGATCGGCATCGGGACGGCTGCCCTGACTGCGCTGGTGACTGAAATCGTCAAAACCAAAGGCGGCAAGCTGCTTGATCAGCTTGATCGGGATATTCTTAACCCGAAGCTAAAAGCCGCCGTTCACCAGTATGTGCATGAGTATAAGGAGCGCCACGGCAAGCTAAAAGTCGCCTGTGTCCGCATGGATAACCCGCTGAAACTGGAGGAGCTTTACACGGCGGTTAAGGTGTTAGATCGCTCGGAGTTGCGTTACTTCGAGTCCACGGATACGCTGCAAGATTGGTTTCGGCAGAACGGCAGGCTTGGCGCAAATCGGGAAGACAAACAGTCGGGGCTGACCGTGGCGAACCGCGAGCAATACTTGATGGTGTTGGGCGGGCCGGGCGTCGGCAAGTCAACTTTTTTGCGGAAAGTCGGGCTAGAAGCACTGAAAGGCAAGCAAACAGATCAGCAAGACCGCTTTCACCATGCCTGCATTCCGGTGTTTCTGGCCTTGCAAAGATTTAACTCTAAAGAAATCAAAATCGAGCAAGTGATCGCCCGTGAGTTTGAGGTGTGCGGCTTTCCAGATGCGGCGGACTTTGCTCAGGCGGCGTTGGAGGGCGGCAAATTGCTAATTCTGCTGGATGGCTTGGACGAAGTGCCGCTGGAACATTTGGATCACGCGATTACCCAAATTCAGGATCTGGTCGATCGGTACAGCCAGAATCGGTTTATTGCCTCCTGTCGCGTAGCGGCTTACAAAGGCGGCTTTCCGCGCTTCAAAGATGTGGCGATGGCGGCGTTTGAGGATGAGCAAATTGAGCAGTTTATTCGTAACTGGTTTCGGTCGCCCCAAGATCAGGAAACCAATACCGCCGATCAGTGCTGGGAGTTGCTGAAACGCCCGGAATATGCCGCCGCGAAAGATCTGGCTCAAACGCCGCTGTTGCTAACCCTGCTCTGTGCTGTGTATGACGAAGGGCTAGATTTTCCGAAAAATCGGGCGGCGCTGTATGGCGAGGCGCTGGATGTGCTGCTGCGAAAGTGGGCATCGGAGAAGCGGATTCAGCATAACCCGATCTATCAGGAATTGAGTTTGGAGCTAGAACGCGCCCTGCTGTCGGACATTGCCTTCGAGAGTTTTGTAGAAGACCAGCTTTTTTTCAACAAACGCAGCGTTACCGATCAAATTCGCACCTTTTTGGTCAGCAATCTGAACGCACCCAAACATCTCGACAGCGAAAAAGTGCTGGAGGCGATCGAAGTGCAGCAGGGCATTTTGGTGGAACGCGCCAGAGATGCCTACTCGTTTTCGCACCTGACGTTTCAGGAATATTTGACGGCGCAATACATTGTCGATAATCAGCAGATCGAATGGCTCGTCACCAATCATTTAACCGATGAGCGCTGGAAAGAAGTCTTTTTGCTGGTTGCCGGACTGATGCCGGGACGAAAAGGCGCAGATCAGTTGTTGATCCTGATGGAAAAGCAAACTCAGCGCTTGCTTGAAAATCCGATTGCCGCGCGACGCATCATCCGTCTACTGAAATGGGCAGAACAAGCAACTGAGGGATCGGAAGGCAATTACAAACCTGCGGCTAAACGGGCAGCAGCGGTTTATTTTACCCTCAACCTCGACTGCAACCTCGACTACAATCTCGACTACAACCTCGAATCCGCCTTTACCCTTGACTGGGCCCTTGACCGCGCCCTCAACTATGCCCTCGACTTCGCCCCCGTTGACTGGGACTTCGACCGCGCCCTCGCCCATTTTTGTCAGCAAACAAAAGTTTTCACTCGATCGATTTCGAGCAAGCCATTTTTAAACTCGAAGCACTTACGCCGCCTGACGTTAACCAACCTGTTGAAGTTCGACAAGCTTTTGCTGAGCAGATTCGGAAGTTTTGGTTCGAGACACTGCAACTCAATCCAGAACTTGCTGAGTTGTCCAAAGAAGAGTCGCAGTTGCTAACAGACTACTTCAACGCCAATCAACTCATAGTGCGCTGTCAGGAGGCTGCGGTGCGGGTGTCGCCGGAAGTGTGGCAGGGGATTGAGGCGCGGATGTTGCGGGTATGAATCCCTTAGTCAAGGGTGAAACCCCTAGGCCCTGTCCCAACTAGCCCTTCAACTGCTAGCAGCGACACAAAAAATCCGGGCAATCCAACGATTACCCGGAGTAGAGAACACTTCTAGAGTTTTTGCACATCCCAATGAGGTTTAGCCGCGATGAGGTTTAACCGCAACGATTGGCAACTACACGCTCAGCGCTTTCTTTGCCACTTGAGCTAGCTCACCTTTCGCATACTTCGCAGCATACTCATCTAGCGAAATCTGCTTGATCTTGCTAGCGTTGCCTGCGGTGCCAAACTGCTGGTAGCGGTCAGCACAGACTTGCTGCATATACTTGATCGAAGGCTTGAGGAAGTGGCGAGGGTCAAATTCCTTCGGATCTGCTGCCAACGCTTCCCGCACAGCAGCGGTGATGGCCAACCGGTTGTCGGTGTCAATGTTCACCTTACGCACACCGCTCTTGATGCCTTTCTGAATTTCTTCAACCGGCACACCGTAGGTTTCAGGAATTGCTCCGCCGTATTGGTTGATCAACGCCAGCAAATCTTCCGGCACAGAAGAAGAACCGTGCATGACCAAGTGGGTGTTGGGCAGACGCTCGTGGATTTCTTCGATGCGGCTGATCGCCAAAATTTCGCCCGTCGGCTTGCGGGTAAACTTATAAGCGCCGTGGCTGGTTCCGATTGCGACTGCCAGCGCGTCTACCTGAGTCCGCTCTACGAAGTCAACGGCTTCATCAGGATCAGTCAACAGCATGGAGTGGTCTAGCTCACCTTCAAAGCCATGACCGTCTTCTGCTTCACCTTTACCAGTTTCCAATGAACCTAAGCAGCCCAGTTCACCTTCCACCGAAGCGCCGATCGCATGAGCCACTTTGACCACTTCACTGGTGACAGCCACATTGTACTCGTAGCTAGCAGGAGTTTTGGCGTCGGCTTGAAGTGAGCCGTCCATCATGACGCTGGTGAAGCCATTTTTAATCGCGGAATAGCAAGTTGCAGGCTCATTGCCGTGATCCTGGTGCATCACGATGGGGATGTGGGGATAGGTTTCGACCGCAGCCAAAATCAGATGACGGAGGAAGTTTTCGCCAGCATACTTACGGGCACCGCGAGAAGCTTGCAGAATGACAGGGCTATCAGTTGCAACAGCCGCCTGCATGATCGCCTGGATTTGCTCCATGTTGTTGACGTTGAAAGCAGGGATGCCGTAGCCGTTCTCGGCTGCATGATCCAGCAGCAATCGCATTGGCACAAGCGCCATAGGGAGACCTCCTAAGTTGGTGTGATCAGCTAGTTTTAAGACAAACAAATTCTAAAATTAATCTTAAGACACTTTCTTCACCGAAGTGAACGGTATCTGTCGATTTCAGGTCAAACCCAAAAGGTAAGCGCGGCGAGTACCGCCATCCTTCCAACTTGGAAAAACGCTAGTCAAAAGAATCTCGCTAGTTTGCCCGTCAAGAGTTTGCCCATAATCTTAAGTATAAATGCTCAAGTGCTCTTTTCAACAACTTGAAGGCAACGGATTGTAAAGGCGGGCCGGGGAACTTGAGCCATGCGCCGCTCAACATTAGCCTGAAGGACTTATTCACTGAGCAATCCTTGTTCAGGCAATACCGTGCTTCGACTGCGCTCAGCCCTCAGAGACAACATAGGTTCAGAGACAAAGTGGTCGACGCTACCAGACCCTCCAAGAGACGAAAA